>CALRFC010000058.1 GCA_943356395.1 Candidatus Nomurabacteria bacterium | reverse complement strand
GAATGCCCGCCCCGCCAAAATCCCGCCAAAAATCAGGAAGCACGCGAAGCGAATTTTGCGAAATACTTTCCCCCCAACCCCCAGCATTTCGCAAAATTTCGCTCGCGTTCCGCATTTGCATTTCTGCACACCACTCCTTTTTAAAACATTGTGGTGGTGTGCAGAGCGTTCCCCCGCACTTCTGCTTCAGCAGAAGCACCACGCTTCGCGTGGTGGCGCTTCAGCGCGCGGGGAACGCTTGTGGATATTCTCAGCTATTTTTGATAAAGTAAGTTCGAGCGGAATCGTAAAACCACTCCGTGTTCGCATAAGACTCTTGCTCTATCTTGGCAAATGTGTTTACAATAGCGTATCAGACCGCGAAAGAGATGGACACTCAAACGAAAAAAGAAAAGAAGAAGAAAAAGCAGAAAGCCAAGAAGAACGGATTCAAGAAATTCTGGAAGCTTGGCGTTGACGCGTACAACACCCAGCATTTCGACATCAGCAAGGACGGCGAGCTTGTAGTCCGCGAGGGCAATTTCCAATACAATATTTTCGACATCGTGAAGAAATACGGCAGTCCGTCGGAAATATTCTTCCCGACCATGATCGAAGACAAAGTTCGCGACCTCATCGACACCTTCAACGCCTTCATCAAGATCTACGGCTACAAGGGCAAATTCTTCTATCACTATCCGATGAAGGTCAATCAGAACAAAGAATTCGTTCTGCCGGCCGTCGCCGAGGGCGCGAATCTCGACATCTCGTCGGTCAACGAACTCCATCTCGTGAAGCGCATGATCGAGCAGGACAAATTCAACACGAAGATCCGCGTGACATGCAACGGCCCGAAAACCGACAAATACCTAGCGCTCATCGAAGAGCTCCACGCGAAAGGCATGAATGTCATTCCGATCATCGAGAATCATCACGAACTCGATGCATTGAAAAAATTCAAAGGGCCGGTCGGCATCCGCGTGAATCTCAACATCAAGATCAAGAGCCACTGGGACAAGAAATTCAATTATTTCGGATTCACAGAAGACGAGATACTGAAACTCGGCAAGATCCGCAACCTCACGATCCTCCACTATCACATCTCGAGCCAGATCGAAACGCTCGACGGGCTCATCAAGCCCTTGAAGCGCGCGATGGGATTCTTCGCGACGCTCAAAGAAAAGAATTCGGGGCTCGATACGCTCGACATCGGCGGCGGCGCGGCGATTCCATACACGAAGAAGAATCTCTACAACATGAAGAATCTTGTCGGACGCATCGTGAAGACGGCCAAGACGCAGGCCGACAGATTGCATCTGAAGCATCCGAATCTGATCGTCGAGTGGGGGCGCTTCGTCGCCGCGCCGTCGCAGATCACCGTCTATCGCGCGCTCGCCGAAAAGAATATCGAGACGAAGAACGACAAAGTCTGGTATGTGATCGACGGATCGTTCATGAACGACCTTCTCGATACTTGGGCGATACATCAGAAGTGGCACATGATTCCGGTCAATTCGATGAATACGAAAAAATTGAAAAAAGTCTGGCTCGCCGGAAGCTCGTGCGATTCCGACGACAAATACACCGCGGGCGGCGACGGCATCCTGCTCCCGCGCCTCGATGATGTGGAAGAATTGTACATCGCGGTTCTCGATACCGGCGCGTATCAGGATGCGCTCGCTTCTCACCACTGTCTCTTATCGAGTCCGGCAAAGCTCATCGCCGCGCACGGAGAGATAAAGATCGGACGCAAGCGCGAAACGGCGGAAGAAGTCGGAAAGGAATTCGGCTGGTGATAGTTTAGAATTTTGGCGCGAAAAATGCCCCGTATCCTCGGGGCATTTTTAGCGCCCGCCACGATTTTTACGCCCCTTGCTATAATTCTCATTTTTTGTTTGAATAAGGTCAGAAAAACATACTTTTATGGAACAGCACTTTGAAATAAAGGCCGCCATTTCAGGCGTCTTGGAAAAAATGGGAATTTCTGATACGGGGAATTACCGCGTCGAAATGACTCGTTTCGAACACGGGACATATCAATGCAACGCCGCCATGGTTCTCGCGAAGAGACTTTCTCGCGACACACAGGAATTTGCGGAAGAAATTGCAGGATTTGTCCTGTCGCTCAAAAGCGTTTCCAAGGTGGAAGTCAACAAAGCCGGATTCATCAACATCCGCTTGTCGGATGATGCATTCATCGAGACCATGCAGGAGATTTGCGAAAAGAAAAACGATTATTGCCGCGGATTCATAAAAGATTCGCGCACGCATATCGTTGAATTCTCTTCGCCGAATATCGCCAAGCCGTTCACGATCGGGCATCTGCGCTCGACCATCATCGGCGACGCGATCGCGCGCATACTTTCCCACGCCGGATACAAAGTCGTCCGCGACAATCATCTCGGCGATTGGGGGACGCAATTCGGAAAGATGATCACGGCAATCCTGAAGTGGGGCGATATGGAGAAGATTGCAAACGCGAAAGAACCGGTCAAGGAATTGGTCGCGCTCTACCAGCGTCTCGACAAGGAATCGGAAATCGAAAAAGAAGGAGGATCAACCTCTCCTCTGCTTGAAGAATCGCGCCAGTGGTTTGTGAAGCTCGAAAAGGGAAATGCCGAAGCCCGCAGGTTGTGGCAATTCTGTGTCGATTGTTCGATGAAGGAATTCAGTGCCATCTATGAGCGTCTCGGAGTCAGTTTCGATACCTATCTCGGAGAAAGCTTTTTCCAAGACAAGATGCAAGCCGTGATTGATGATGCGAAAGAAAAAGGCATTGCGAGAATGAGCGAAGGATCGCTCGTCATCTTTTTTCCGAACGACAAGCCGGATCTGCTACCGATAATCAAATCCGACGGCGGCACGCTGTATGCCGCGCGCGACATAACGACCGATCGTTATCGCGTGGCGACATACGGCAGCGATGTCATCATCATCAATGAAGTCGGCAAAGAACAGGAAGCATATTTCAAGCAGACAGCGTGTTCACATCATGCACGGCTTGTATCGTCTGCCGGAAGGGAAGATGAGCACGAGGAAGGGTCGTGTCGTGTGGCTCGAAGATGTGCTCGACGGAGCTCTTGAAAAAGTCTTGCCGCTCTGCGACGGAGACGAAGCGTCGGCCGCGGTCATTTCCATAGGCGCGCTCAAGTTCAACGATCTCAAGCGCGCTCCACAGCACGATATCGTTTTTGATTGGGACACGATTCTCAACATCAAAGGTGATTCCGGCCCGTATGTACAGTAC
>CALRFC010000057.1 GCA_943356395.1 Candidatus Nomurabacteria bacterium | reverse complement strand
TGAGTACCGGCTGTGACGGCGTCATGCTCGGCCGCGCGATTTTCGGGAATCCGTGGCTTTTTTCGCAAAGCGAAAAAAGCCACGCCCCGTCCGTCGCCGAAAAACTTCGTGTCATGGTGGAACACACGAAATTGTTCGAGGAAATTCTCGGCGGCAAGAAAAACTTTTCCATAATGAAAAAGCACTACAAGGCCTATGTGAATGGTTTTAATGGATCAAAAGAATTGCGAATGAAATTGATGGAAGAAGCGAATAACGCCAGCGATGTGGAGAAAATAGTTTCCGAATATCTGTCTGAATTCGTTCTATAATTCTATAGAATTATAGAACGAATTGACTTTCTTTGGATTAAAAATATAATCCAAAGAACTCTTTCTTGCTCTCTTTCGACAAACGGAATCATCCAAATAGTCGAAAGTGTAAAGGGCTGCATTGGGTGCTCCTTGGCAGAAATGTAACGATGGCATAAGTATTCTGGAATGCTTCACCGTGAGGGTGATAAGTCCCGCGTGCCTAATTCGTTGACATCCTTGCAGTTGGTTCACAAAGCATAAGGATCGGCACAGAGAGGGAACCGCACTTGATTTTTCGGGTGCTTTTTTTTGTGGATAACTTTCTTGCGGGCTCGAAAAATCTGCTATAATCATCCCCAATGCATACAGGAAAGAAAAAAGTGAAGATGGAGTCGACACCTCTTCAATTTTCTTTTTCCGAAAAAAACACCCCCGATATCGGGGGTGTTTTTTTATGTGCGGTCGTGCGTGCTCGGCGCACGATATTATTCATTAAAAATAATAGTTGCATATGAGAAATAATTACAAAGGCACGGAAGATAGTTTTGCGTTTAGCAAGGTCGTGGAAAAATTGCGGTCATTTTTTCACTCGCGCGGGTTCGTTGAGGTTTCTGCGCAAGATCGGCTGTCCATTCTTGCCGCCTGTGAGGATCCGACGACGGTTGCGACCTATGAATACGCGGGAGAGCGCTGGCCATTGCCGCAAACGGGGCAGATGTGGCTCGAATATGAATTGCTCATGAAGCCGGAATTATCCGGCGTTTTTTGTGTCTCGACGAGCTATCGCGCGGAAAAGAATCCCGTGCCCGGCCGCCACAAGATCATTTTCCCGATGTTCGAATTCGAATCGAAGGGGACGATCGCAGATTTGGAAAAAATGGAAGCCGAACTTCTCGAACACCTCGGCTACGGCGCGCCGAAAGATTTTGTTCGCAAGGATTATGACGAGCTTCGGGCGCACTACGGCACGGCGGAGCTCTCGCATGAGGAAGAGAACAAAATGGCTGAAGAATTCGGGAGCGCGGTATTCCTGAAAAATTTTCCGATAGAGACCTCGCCGTTCTGGAACATGAAAAAAGACGGCGATCACGCGCGCAAAATAGATGTCATCCTTTCCGGCAACGAGACGATCGGCAGTGCGGAGCGCAGTACGGACAAGAGGGAGATGCGCGAACAATTCCACACGATTTCGAAAGGAAAGTATGCCGGCAAACTCTACGAGCTTTTCGGCAAAGAGCGCGTTGAAAAAGAACTCGAAGAATTCCTTTCCTTCGACTTCTTCCCGCGCTACGGCGGAGGCATCGGCATCACGCGGCTGATCGATTCGATGAAAAAGGAGAAATTGATCTGATTACCCGAGTTTGGCTTGGTGGAATTTTTAAGATGTAATAACAAGCCGCTATAGTGGCTTGTTATTACATCGGTAAGATCTTTTGAAAACAATATAATCTTATGCGCTTTTCAAAAATGGAGTATGTAATGTATACTCTCTTCATGTCGGAACTCGCGTTATACAGAAAATACAGGCCAAGCTCTTTTGATGATGTCATCGGGCAGGACCATATCGTTCGCGCGCTTTCCGCCGCGCTTTCGAAAGGCGCTGTCGCCCACGCATATCTTCTGACCGGCAGCCGCGGCATAGGCAAGACCACGATCGCCCGCATCATCGCGAAAGAAATCGGCACGAGCGACAACGATATCGTCGAGATAGACGGCGCATCCAATCGCAAGATTGAAGATGTCCGCGATCTCCGCGAGAATGTCCGCACGCTCCCTTTTGATTCGAAATACAAAGTCTACATCATCGACGAAGTGCACATGCTCACGAAAGAAGCGTGGAACGCGCTTTTGAAGACGCTCGAAGAGCCGCCGGCGCATGTCGTTTTCATCCTTGCCACGACCGAGCTCGAGAAAGTGCCGGAGACGATCGTCTCGCGCTGTCAGACATTCACATTGAAGAAGCCGACGGAGACGATCTTGAAAGATGTCGTCCGCGACATCGCGAAAAAAGAAGGATGCGCGCTTGCGAGCGGCGCGGATGAGCTTGTCGCTACACTGGGCGACGGATCGTTCCGCGATACGATCGGCATCCTCCAAAAAGTTCTCTCGATCAAAGAAAAAGGAGACAAGAAAATTTCGCTTGCCGCCGTCGAAGAAATTACCGGCGCGCCGTCCGGCACCTTGGTCAACGATTACATTTCGGCGATTGCGGATTCCGATATTGCGAAAGGGCTTGCGGTCGTGGAAAAGGCGAACGCGCAGAATCTCGAGATGAAAGTCTTCATCAAACTCATCCTCCAACGCTTCCGCTACGCGCTCATGCTCCGCTATGCGTACAACGACATGGCGTCTTCGATTGCAGAGCGCATCGGCGAAAATGATTTCGCTTTCTTGTCGGAAATCGCGAAGAAAAAGCCGGAAACGATCGTTTCGTCGTCTCTTGAGATCCTGCTCGAGTGCGCACAACTTTCAAAAAGCGCATTCGTGCCGTCGCTTCCGCTCGAACTCGCGCTGTGGAAAATATTGGGGGCAGCGGATAGTGCATAGCGGACAGCGAACAGGGATTGAGACGGATGAATAAAAAACAGGTGCGGGAATCGCCGAAGGCGATTCCCGCACTCATTTGTCTTTTCGCGCAAAAAGCTATAAGCTGAAAGCTGTCAGCTAATTATTGGGGGATCGTCTAATGGCAGGACATTTGGTTTTGGTCCAAAGAATCTAGGTTCGAGTCCTAGTCCCCCAGCCAAGTTTCAGAATTCGTTTTTTCGCCAAAATGCGGAGCGTCGCAAAGCGACGCGACGGGGGTTTCCGCCAGAATTCGCCAAGGGTTTTTGAAATCCAAAAGGAGCGAGCGAGACGCAAGGCGGGGGTTCGAGCCAATCTTTTTAAGAAAATCTCTTTTGGCTTCGAGATTTTCTTCGGAAGCGATAATTAGGGC
>CALRFC010000056.1:1861-3355 GCA_943356395.1 Candidatus Nomurabacteria bacterium | reverse complement strand
TCGTCTTTCTTCCGATCCTGAAAAAAATCGGCTTATCGGCGCGGCTTTCGCTCGGCGTGCAGGATGTCTCGGCATTCTTCGGCGGCGCACACACGGGCGATGTCTCCGGAGAGATGGCGAAAGATGCCGGCGCGCGCTACGCGATCGTCGGGCATTCGGAGCGCCGTGCCATGGGCGAATCGAATGCGCTCATCAATCAAAAAATCATTTGTGCTCTTTCCGCCCCACTCACGCCGATTCTCTGCGTCGGCGAGCGCGACCGCGATCACGGCGTCTGGTATCTGCACGAGATAAAGAAACAGCTCGAAGAATGTCTTGCCGGCATTCCGCGCGCGAAAATCTCTTCCGTTGTCATCGCCTACGAGCCGGTCTGGGCCATAGGCAAGGACGCCGTTCGTGAGACCACGCCGGAAGAATGCCGCGAGATGATGATTTACATACGGAAAGTCTTGGCGGATTCTCACGGCGCAAAAATCGCGCACGCCGTCCGGATTCTCTATGGCGGGTCAGTCGACGAAAAGAACGGCGCGTCATATCTTTCTGCCGGTTCGGCCGACGGACTCCTGCCCGGCCGCCTCTCTCTCGAGCCGAAGAAAATGGAGAAGCTTCTCACGACGCTCTAACGCGATACTAATCTACGAATTCATACGAATCTACGAATAATACGAATGAAATATGAAATCTATAAAAGAGATTGAAAATCTGAAAGGCAAACGCGTGCTGTTGCGCGCGGATTTCAATGTGCCGATTGATGGCGGGAAAGTGCTCGATGATTTTCGGATCAGGAAGACTCTGCCTTCGATCAAATTCCTGTCATCGGCCGGCGCGAAGGTCGTCATCATTTCCGATTCGGATCTGGAGAACGACACGCAGAGCTTGGCGCCCATGGCGGAAGCTTTGGCAAAATATGTGCCGGTGCGGTTCATTCCGGAAATTTTTCCAGAGAATTTGCAAGTAGCCGATGGCGAAGTCGTCTTGCTCGAGAATATCCGCCGCGACAAGAGGGAAAAGGAGAACGACGAGGGCTTTGCGCGCGAGCTCGCGAATTTGGGCGAGATTTTTGTGAACGACGCTTTTCCCGTCTCGCACCGCGCGCACGCGTCCATCGTTTCCGTGCCGAAGTTTTTGCCGTCCTATGCCGGCATCCAATTCTCGCTCGAAGTCGAAACGCTTACAAAAGTCCGCGACAATCCCGCTCGACCGCTCTTCGCCATCTTGGGCGGAGCGAAGTTCTCCACCAAGCTTCCGCTCATAGAGACATTCTTGGAGCGCGCCGACTCCGTCGCCGTCGTCGGCGCGCTCGCGAATAATCTTCTGCGCGATTCCGGACTTTCCGTCGGCGCGTCGCTCGTCGATAATGACGCCGGTGACCTCTCGGCGCTCGCCAGAAATCCGAAAATGATTCTGCCGACCGATGTGACGGTCATGCGCGCAGATTCTTCAGCAGAAATTTCCGCAAAAGATGTTTTGCCGGACGACGCCATTGCCGATATC
>CALRFC010000056.1:0-1851 GCA_943356395.1 Candidatus Nomurabacteria bacterium | reverse complement strand
AAGCGGCTCGCAAACGCAATAAAAAATTTCCGCAGAAATTTTTTCTGCCAAGACCGTCTTCTGGAACGGCCCGACCGGCATTTATGAAAAAGGCTTCCGCGCGGAAACCGAAAAAATCATGGACGCCTGTTTGAAATCTTCCGCCCACATCGTCATCGGCGGGGGAGACACGGCGGCGCTCGTCCCTCGCGCCGCGCTTTCCGACCCTTTCGAATCTCCCCGCATCTTCATCTCGACCGGCGGCGGCGCGACCCTCGAATTCCTCGCCAAGGGCACTTTGGTTGGCATCGAAGCGCTCCAATAAATTTATTTTTACATTTTTCCTCGTATCTTTTCCGCATTTCCCTGAAAATCGTTTTTATCTCCGGAAATTTGTGGATCGGGGAAAATCCAGATGTGCGCATGAGGAATTTCCTCTCCCGTGATCCGACACCAAATTGCCTCCGTGCCGAACGCTTTTTGCTGGGCTTTTACAATATTTTTCACCACCTCAAAATATTCTCCTACATTCGGAACATCCCAGACCCATCGGCAGTGATTTTTTGGAATTACTTGCACATGTCCGGGCGAGCGCGGATTTATATCCATAAACGCCAAAAAATTCCCGTCCTCAAAAATTTTTTCCGCCGGAATCTCTCCCGCGACGATTTTGCAAAAGATGCAGTTTTCCATGGGGTTATTATAGCAGGATACCTGCTTGACTTTAAAATTCAGTCGTATATACTTTGTGTACAAATGCCTTAGGGCTCGCCCTCTTTCGGGAGGGAGAAAAACATAAGAAAAACCATCAGAGCAAGTCTTTGATGGTTTTTCTTATGTTTTCAAAAATCTTCTGGTCTACGACGCCAATCTTGTTTATAAAACGTTTTGTATCAATAAGGCGTATTTGAGAAGTGATTACAAATGCCTCTTTTCCATCCACGATCCCGATTGGAATATGGTACGGGTTTTTCTTTTGCGAAGTCGTCAGAGGCACCATGAGGCAGACATGCTTGCTGAATCCGCGGAGAATCAGAATAGGACGCTCATAAACTTTCCCAGTACCGTCTTGTTCAAAGCCGACATTTACACCAAGAGAGCACCACCAAATCTCGCGCGGGTGATAAAACTTGTTTTCTCCGGTTAGATGAAGAGTTTTCTTTTGAATATTCCAACTGTCGAAATCTTTCATAATTTTATTATAGCAAAAGACAAAATATAACTGAATACAATATTTTGTCTTCGCTCAAACGATATGAAAGATAATACTCTTTCACTCGCTTTTCGCTAGCCAAAATAAAAACCCCGCGTGGTTAGCGGGGCTAATGCGAAATAAGTTTTTTAGGCTTAACCTTCAAAAATAAAAGAGCAAGCGGCTCTTCCTGCGATTCCTTTCCCTTCGGCATTTGATGACCAACTACCGACAAAACTACCCTTGATTTCCGGATCGTGCTTGTGGTCATTTACTCGTCCGAGATCATAGAATATTTCCTCGGTTAGAGCATGCCCTTTCGGTTTGATATAGGTTTTGTAAAACTTCAAAAGAGGCCCAAGTATTTTGCCTTCTATTTTAGAAGTTCCAAACTGGTCTTCCATTGTTCCCTTGAGGTTGAAGCTCGATGAGCCAGTCCTCTCAAGCTCCACTTCTGCTTGGAAGAAACCGCTTTTCATATTCTCGAATGAAACGCGCGTAATTTCTGTCGGGTCATTTTCACGAAGAAAATTGCCGACCATGATACATCTGATATTTTTTGTCATTGTAAAAGCTTTTTGTTTCGGACTGATATTACACGAATGCTAAAAAAATGTCAAAATGAAAACCCCGCACATTACATGCGGGGGTAAAAAGACGAGATATTCTATGGATTTGTT
>CALRFC010000055.1:2075-3441 GCA_943356395.1 Candidatus Nomurabacteria bacterium | reverse complement strand
AAGCTGAAAGCAAAAAGCAGACAGCTGAAAGCTTTGTTTTGTCTCTTTTTTCGGGTACAATCAGATAATGATTCATACGCTTTGGCTCACTGTCCTCTATCAGCCGTTCTACAACGCGCTGATTTTTCTCACTAATACGGTCGCCTTCGGCGATGTCGGCGTCGCGGTCATCGTTCTCACCATCCTCGTCAAGCTTGCACTCTTCCCGCTTTCCAAGAAAGCCACCGTGAGCCAGATAAAGATGCGCTCCATTCAAGGCGAGCTCGACGACATCAAGAAGAACAATCCGGACAAGAAAGAGCAATCAAAAAAAACATTCGAGCTCTACAAGAGAGAAGGAGTCAATCCTTTCTCGAGCTGTCTCGTCCTCGCGATCCAGCTTCCGATCATCATCGCGCTCTATTCCGTTTTCTACAAAGACATCGCCGCCGGACAGTCGCTCCTGTACTCGTTCATTCATTTCCCGAAGCATCTCTCGCCGACATTCCTTGGAATCCTCGATCTGCACGCGAAAAACATCTATCTCGCGCTTTTGGCCGGCGTTACGCAATTTTTCTACGCCCACCTGACAATTCCTTCCCCGAGCAAGATCAAGGAAGACGAAAAGCTTTCTGTTTCCTCGCATCTCGCGCGCAACATGCAGATCCAGACGAAATACATCATGCCGATCTTCATCGTGTTCGTCTCTTATCGGATTTCCGCCGTTGTTGCATTATATTGGACAACCAGTAATATAGTGACCATCCTTCAGGAAATCTGGATCAGAAGGAAGCTTAAGCGGGAAATGATTGCAAAAAATTGAAACAATGAATCAAAATAGCCTTAAAATTATAGTCGAAAACCTTTTTTCAAACAGCCCGTTCTCCGTCGACGAGGCGGTTTTCGAATATGACGAAGGTCAGAACATGTATTGGTACAGGGTAAAATCCAAAGAATCCCACCTCTTGATAGGCAAGAACGGCGAGACACTTCAGGCCTTGAATCATCTCGTTCGCCGGATAATCGAATCGAAACACAAAGAAGAGTGCGCGCCGCCGGCGGTATTGATCGACATCAACAATTACCAATTCGCTCGGATCGAGAATGTGAAAGCTGTCGCCCACACTATGGCGGAGCGGGCGCGTTTTTTCAAATCAAATATCGAAATAGATCCGATGAACGCCTTTGATCGGAAAATCATCCACACATTTCTCGAAGGAAAATCCGACATCAAGACGGAATCCTCGGGCGTCGGGCGAGATCGGAGAGTGGTGATCAAGTATGTGGGGAATATATAGAAGATAGAAGATGGAATGAAAAAAAGTCGCGCGCCCGATGCGCGCCACGTATGGTTTAATGATCCCCTCGTTTATTTTGATTATTTTTT
>CALRFC010000055.1:0-2065 GCA_943356395.1 Candidatus Nomurabacteria bacterium | reverse complement strand
AATAAAAAATGGCGGCGCGCGTTGGGGCGGCGACTTTTGTATTGCGATCACCATCTTATATATTCTATCTTTTTTCCTAAAGACCAAGCGTCCAGAGCGACTGGTCGTTCTTGTTGATGAAAACGATGTATTTCTCCGTTGAATCGAGCGCGAGATTCGTTGCGTCGATCACCCCCCCCGTTTCTTCCGAGAGATTCGAGACGAGTGTGTATGTTCCGGTCTGTGTGTTTAATTTCCAGAGCGAATCGTTGAATGACATCGCTCCCTGATACCACACATCCGGATAAAGAGCCGGTGCCGGAGAATTTGGAATCGCGCAGTAGAGCGTGATCGAATCTTTCGACCATGCGCATTTTTCCGGCATTCCGAAAAGCGATGTATCGGTCGTCGTTTTTTTGACGCTGTCATACAGGTACAATTTCGGCTGGCCATTCACAGATTTTCCATACAGGATTTTCGATCCGGAATTGTTCGAAAGAGATGTCAGGCCGTTCATGTTTCCCAAAATCCGATTGAAAACTGAAGATCCGGATTTCAGATTTATGGAATACAGATAGCCGCCATACGCTCCAGTCGGCTTCGTGTTGAAAATGAGCGTGTCCGCGGAGGGCCAGTCGACGAGCCAATCATCGAACGCCGTGTCGCTCACTTGTTTCTTGTTGAGTCCGTTCATGTCCGAAACCGTTCCGATCGTGCGGCCGGAAAAAGGATAGAGATAGACGAGTTTCGTCTTGTCGGGCGATATCGCGATGCTCGTGATGCCGAATGGCAGGAAGCTTCCGGAAACGACGCCCGGAGCTTTGGGATCGTCGCGCTTGATCGATGCCGTATAGGTGTCGATTTGGGCAGTTTTGTCGTTGTAATACCGGAAGACCACGGACGCGCCGTCTTTCCCGAAAATCGCGTCATGCACGCGCGGGATCGTCGTATTCGTGACACGCATTTCCGCGTCTGTCCGTCCGACATATTTGTCGTAAATATTTCCGTTTTGAATTTTCATATAGCGGACGGCGAGCGTTTGCTCCGTCGTCTTCGCCGTTTTCGGATCGCCGCCGAAGTCCGCGAGCTCCGCTTCGGTGAGCGGCCGTTCGAGCGTGATGAAAGCCGCGCCCGCAACAGGCCCGTCGGAAACCTTCATGACCTTTTTGATCGATTCGGGCGCGGGAGCGACGGCTCCGGATTGCGTTCCTCCGTTTTCCGCATTCTGGCTGTTCGAAGGATTATTCGCCGGCGGATTCACAGAGCTCCCTTCCGGAAAAAGATCGAAAGCGCTTCCGGTCGTGCCAGTTGCCGCGTCTCCCCCCGAAGCGCTCTTGTGCGTGGAATACCAATAATATCCGAAGGCGCCGAGCGAGAAGACGACAAGCGCGACGACGATGATTGTAAAAAGTTTTCTAGACATGATTTATGTTCTATTCACAAACTTTATATGAGCTTTAAGAAAAGTATCGGAAATATCGTAGAGGCCGACAGATCCACCATTCGAAGAACCGGCATGAGAATCGATCAATTTTCCTCCGCCGATATACATGAGTACATGCCCGTACGCTTCTCCTCCTCCGGCAACCCAGCCGACAAGATCTCCATTTTTCAGTTTTATATTATTCACGAATCCATCGTTGCCGACTTTGGTTATCGTCGTAACCGGATCTGCGCCGTTGAAGATGGCGACTGTCCCGCCGCCCGAAGGAGGTGGAACGAGCGGGAGACCTGCGCATTGATAAACTTTGTTCACATAACCGGAACAATCCAAAAGTACGGTCGGCTTGCCGTCTGGCCCGTCCGGTCCTTGCCCGCCCTTTCCGCCCATCACATAAGTCGTATGTCCGCCGAAACTCTCGGCGATTTGAGGAATTTTAGCCGCGCCTCCGCCTCCACTGCAATCGACTCCGCTCGGAATAAACGATCCGGTAAGCGATGCGATCGGGGCGTCGGTATCCGGAGTGCTGACATCAACCCATTTCTGCACCTCCAGAGATTTTGAAACTATGCTTAATCTTCCGTTCACCAGCTCCGGATTGATGGTATTCAAGATCGCATACGAGCCCAAGACGAGGATGAGCCC
>CALRFC010000054.1 GCA_943356395.1 Candidatus Nomurabacteria bacterium | reverse complement strand
TGTGCTCGTGCTGTTCACGGTGGTGTAATTGTTGATTATCGTAGTGCCGTTCGGAGTCGTTGTCGTGGTCGAGCTCGTCGTCGTTCAGGATTGGTTTTGCTTTGCGGACTGCGAAGACATGTTCACACGAACGAGATTCCCGCAGTCGTACAAATATTGCGGAAGTGTTTTTCCGTTACGAATGAGACAGTACACTTTGCGCAAATTGTCCGCCGGAGAAATCGGATAATAGATGATGGCTCCGGTCGCTTTGTCCACATAACTGTTTTCAAGTCCGTTTGGAAAAAGAGCTGCAACTTCCCCAATTGTGCGCACTTCCGCATTCTTAACGAAAGACGGAAGGTACGATGTGTCGAGCGTTTCGTAGCCAAGATCGTACTCGCTGTTATAGACCTCAATATTGTGAATGAGATCTTCTTTGAATTCGTCTTGTCCGATGAACCAGCGCTCTTGGTGAGCGCCCGTCTTCACGAATGCGTACACATCATTCCAGCTTAGAGCCGGCTCGGTGTAGTGATCATAGAACGGGTGCCCGGGGGCGCCTGTTTTGGTTTGTGATTGCGCCGTAAATGCGGCGCTGATGGAAAAGAGCAGAAAAATCAATTTTTTCATTGTTTTTGAGTATTTTGGGGTGAAAAATTTTTTCAGTAGATTTAAGTAGATACTAGCATATTTGGATAAGTATGTCAAGAACTTCTTAAACTCAAAAAGTGCTTCCTGCTTTTAGCTTCCTGCCCGCCCGAACGACTGAAGTATTGTCGTTCGGGCGGGCGGGCTTCCAGCTTTTGAATTCAGAAGCTAAAAGCAAACAGCTGGAAGCTGAAAGCTTTTTCCTTATTCTTATGACTTATTCTTGTTATACTACCTCCATGCCCATATTCGACGAAGACAAGACGACGAAGCGCGTGGAAGATCTGCGGAAAATGGAAGAAGAAGAACTCGTCCGCGTCCTCGCGCAATCAAAATATAATATTCCGTATGTCGATCTCTCCGCGGTCACGATCGAAAACGACGCATTGAAACAGATAGACGAATCGGAAGCGCGCGTCGCGCAAGTCGCCGGTTTCAAGATCGTCGGCAAGACACTCCATGTCGCGGTGCGCACGCCGGCCGACGAGCATCTGGGGACGATAAAAGAATCGCTTGAGCGAAAAGGACTTCTGCCTATTTTTTACATGGCGTCGCAGGCCTCGCTCGAAAAAGCGTGGGCGCACTACTCCGAACTCTCCTACGCCTCCGCGTCGCGCGCGGGCGGACTCGACATTTCCGGCGAAACGCTGATCGAGCTCGGAGAAAAGATAAAAACGGCGGCGGATGTGCCCCGAGTCGTCGAAGAGCTTTCGAAAGAGAATAAGGGCCATCTGGTCTCGCGCTTGCTTGAAGTCATTCTCGCCGGAGCGATTTCGATCAAAGCTTCCGATGTGCATGTCGAGCCGGAAGAAGATCGTGTGCGGCTTCGCTATCGCTTGGACGGTCTTCTTCAAGACATCATGTTTTTTTCGCACGAGACGAATCATCTCCTCACTTCGCGCATCAAGCTCATTTCCGGCATGAAATTGACGGCGACAAAAATCGCGCAAGACGGACGCTTTAGCATGTTTTTCAATAAGGACGAGATCAGCATGCGCGTCTCGACCGTGCCCGGCGCCTACGGCGAGAGCATCGTCATGCGCCTGCTCGATCCGAAATCGATTCAAGTCGATCTCGAGAGCATGGGCATGAACGACGATGTGTATCAGATAATGCTCGAAGAGATCAAGAAGCCGAACGGCATGATTTTGACGACGGGACCGACCGGATCCGGCAAGACGACGACGCTCTACGCATTCTTGCGGAAGATATATCATCCGGACATCAAGATCATCACGATCGAAGATCCCGTCGAATACCATCTCGCCGGCATCACACAGACGCAAGTCGACCACAAGAAAGGATATGATTTTCTGGCTGGACTGCGCGCCGCGCTCCGCCAAGATCCGGATGTGGTCATGGTCGGCGAAATCCGCGATCCGGAAACGGCGAAAATCGCGGTCGAGAGCGCGCTCACCGGACACCTTGTCTTCTCCACGCTCCACACCAACAACGCCGCCGGCGTCATTCCGCGATTGATAGACCTTGATGTGAATCCGAAAATTCTGCCGTCCGCGCTCACACTCTCTATCGCCCAGCGCCTCGTGCGCACGCTCTGCAAGGAGTGCAAAAAAGAGCGTCCGGCAAATGAAGACGAGAAAAAGATATTGCTTGAAGTGATAAATGTCGGGATCAAGGAAGGAAAGAATTTCGAGAAGTATGGCGTGTCGCCCGATATGGAAATGAAAGTTTCCGATCCTGTCGGCTGTCCTCTGTGCAACATGACCGGATACAAAGGACGCATCGGGCTTTTTGAGGTTATCCGGACAAGCGATGAAATCGAAAAAATGATGGTAGAAAACCCTTCCGAGCGCGAGATAAAGAAAGTCGCGCAGAAACAAGGCACGCTCGACATGAAAGAAGATGCGGTGGTGAAGATTTTGAAAGGCGTGACTTCGATCGCGGAAGCGGAGAGTGTGGTGGATTTTGGAGAAGATTAAAGAAAGCTTTCAGCTTCCAGCTGTTTGCTTTTAGCTTCTGAATTCAGAAGCTGGAAGCCCGTCCGAACGGATTCATCCGGGCGGGCACAAAGCAAGAAGCTAAAAGCTTTTCTTCCAACGAAAAATCGCTCCGCGTCCGCGGAGCGATTTTTCGTTGGAAGAGTTCTCTAATCTCTAAACAATCCTTAACACGCTATGCGCGAAAAGTAACGCAATCTTAAAGGATAGCACCAGCGCTCTTATAAAAATAAGTGCCAAAGCGTCCTTCGTGAAAGCGTAGAGACCGGAGTCTGATTGCTTAGAGATTAGAATCCTCTTCTTTTTTCAAAACGCCGAATGTACAGTATAACCGCTATACATCGCTTGCCAAGCGTGCAATGTTATTTTCGTGTGGACAGTGTGTGGAAAAAACAAAAGAAAAAAGACTTGTTTTACAAGGCCTTTTTGGGTTTTTTCCGGAACATCCGCCGTTTTTTCTTTTCTGAAAGAAGATTAGCATATTAAAAAATAAATGTCAAGGAGTTATTAAACTCAAAAAGTGCTTTCTGCTTTTAGCTTCCAGCTTTTGAATTCAGAAGCTGGAAGCCCGTCCGAACGGATTCATCCGGGCGGGCAAACAGCAGGAAGCTGAAAGCTTTTTCCTTATTCTTATGACTTATTCTTGTTATACTACCTCCATGGAACCTAGAAAAAATGATGAGCTTTTCCTCGACCAGACGCTCCGGCCGGCGACATGGGACGAATATATCGGACAGAAAGCGATCAAGGAGAATCTGCGCATTTTGCTCGAGGCCGCACGCGAGCGCAATCATCCCGCCGAGCACATCCTTTTCTACGGCCCGCCCGGACTCGGCAAGACGACGCTTGCGCATCTCATCGCGAAAGAAACCGGACGCCAGATGAAAGCCACATCGGGCCCCGCCATTGAGAAAGTGGGCGACCTCGCTTCGATTCTCACCAATCTCTCC
>CALRFC010000053.1 GCA_943356395.1 Candidatus Nomurabacteria bacterium | reverse complement strand
GCGGTACTCCGCGCGTGGCGGAGTTCGTTAGTTTCCTCGTTCAAAAAAGGTTCGAATATTTTCAAACAAAGAGCACACAAGTGGACGTTCCCAATCTTCGGGCGAAATTTCGGGAATGCATTCGGCGCGACCGCGCCGAATGAGCAAAGAATCACGGGCGAAAACATACGGCTCGCGAAGCGAGACAGACGGAATTTTGGCGGAGAGGGTGTGGTTCGTCATGTGCTTCGCCCATTACGACAAAGTTGTTTCCAATTTTTAAAAGTCCAAAATAATTGCCTCGCATATGAACGATATAAAATATTTTGTATATGTTCGCAAAAGCACGGATGAGGAAGATCGTCAGGTACTTTCGCTGGATGCACAATTGCATGAATTGAAACAATTTGCCGAAAAAGAAGGTTTACATATCATTGAAACGTTTATTGAGAAAAAGACAGCGAAAGTACCAGGACGGGACATTTTCAATCAAATGCTTAACAAGATTGAAAATGGTCTTCCTCATCCGTGCGGTATCATTGCATGGCATCCGGACAGATTGTCTCGTAATTCCGTAGACGGCGGACGACTGATATATTTACTGGACACTGGCAAACTTATTGATTTGAAATTTCCTACTTTTGCTTTTGATAATTCGCCGTCTGGCAAGTTTTTTCTGTCTATCGGGCTATCAAACGCCAAGTATTATGTAGACAATCTGTCCGAGAATGTGAAGCGAGGCAATCGCCAAAAATTACGGCGAGGCGAGTGGCCTGGACAAAAACCGTTCGGGTATATATACGACCACCGACTTCGCAATATTGTGCCTGAACCGAACAAGGCGAAAGTGGTGCAGAAAATTTTTCAAGAGTATGCGACTGGCAGATATACCCTCAAAACTATTTCACTTCGCCTCGCCGATTTTGGCGAAAAATCCCGCAATGGTTGCCCTCGTTCAAACTGGGCGATTGAGACGCTTCTGCGGAACAAATTATACATGGGGTTAATGGAGTGGAATGGTGAACTCCACGAGGGCAAATTCCAGTCACTCATCGCACCGCAATTGTTTAACAAAGTGCAGAAAATTTTGGATGACAGACGAAAGCCGAGACATAGCCGACAAAAACATGATTTTCCGTTTACAGGAATTTTTCGCTGTGCATGCGGAGCCATGATTAGCGCGCAATGGACACATGGCAATGGCGGAACATATCGCTACTATCGCTGTTCAAAGAAAATGGGCGCATGCACCGAAAAATACATACAAGAAGATGAATTGAAACGGAAAATCATTGACCTTGTGCAAACAATTGCGGTGCCAAGCGAATGGGTTTCGTTTTTGACGAACAAACTCAAAGAGGAGACAAAAAACGAAACCCATTCGCTTGTAGTTTTGAAAGAAGCGATTGGCAAGAAGCTCACTCTTGCACAGGTGAAGCTTGATAAATTGCTTGAGGGATATTTGGACAATCTGATTGACCCCGAAACATATTCACGAAAGAAAGAGGAGCTTCTTGTCGAGAAATTTCAACTGAAACATGATCGAGATTCGCTTCTTTCAAAAAAAATGAGCAACTGGAACGAACCAATGCGGGATTTCATTTTGGACTTAGATTTTGCGAGTAAAATAGAAAAAGCGGACGATCTCACAGAGATTGCCCACTTTTTCAGAAAAATTGGAACGAACCACACTCTCTCCGCTAAGATTCCGTCTGTCTCGCTTCGCGAGCCGTATGTTTTCGCTCGTGATTCTTTGCTCATTCGGCGCGGTCGCGCCGAACGCATTCCCGAAATTTCGCCCGAAGATTGGGAACGTCCACTTGTGTGCGCCGGGTAGGATTCGAACCTACGAAGCCCGAAGGCGACAGATTTACAGTCTGTTGTAATTGACCACTCTACCACCGACGCGATGCTAGTCAGTATACATATTTTGCGGATATTTTCAATTGCTGATAAAGTATACTGCGCCTGCCCCTGTAGTTCAACGGATAGAATGCAAGTTTCCGGAACTTGTGATCGAGGTTCGATTCCCCGCGGGGGCACGAGAACGGCAGATCAAAAAATCATCGCTCAACGGCGATGATTTTTTGATTTTGAATCACACAACCATCTTTTTATGCCCGTGCATTTTGAGCGAACTCTTCACCCGCTTCCTCGCTTTCTCTGTTTCGATCACGAGCTCCTTGTTCTCGACTTTCACCAAAACGCTGTCGCCCGCGCCGACATTGTTCTCGATCATCTTTCCGGCAACGGGATTCAATATTTTCGTCTGGATCAGGCGATTGAGCGGACGCGCGCCGTAATGCGGATCGTATCCTTCTTTGGCGAGATACGCGTATGCTTCATCGTCGAGCGAAAGCGTGATCCCCTTTTCGAGGAGGCGGCCGGCGACGACACTCACGCGGATCTTCACGATTTCTTTCAGGACTTCCGGCGACAAAACATCGAAGACGATCGTCTCGTCGAGCCGGTTCAGGAATTCCGGACGGAAATAATCCTTGAGCGATTCGAGGACTTTTTCCTTCGTGATATTGTATTCGTCTTTTTCGGTGTTGTTCGTGAAGCCGAAAGATTCCATCTTTTCGATGAACTGCGATCCGATATTCGATGTGAGTATGATGACGGCGTTCTTGAAATTCACCTTGCGCCCTTTGCCGTCGGCGAGATGCCCTTCGTCCAAGACTTGGAGCAATATATTGAAAACTTCCGGATGCGCTTTCTCGATCTCATCGAAAAGGATCACAGAATACGGGCGGTGGCGGACTTGCTCGGTCAATTGTCCCGCTTCATCGTAGCCGACATAGCCGGGCGGACTTCCAACGAGCTTGGAAACGCTGTGCCGCTCCATGTATTCGCTCATATCCACGCGGATGAGCGATTTTTCGTCGTTCCACATGAATTCGGCGAGCGCTTTGGTGAGCTCCGTCTTTCCGACGCCGGTCGGCCCCAAGAAAAGGAACGAGCCGATCGGGCGATTCGGATCGGCGATGCCCGCGCGCGAGCGGCGGATGACATCCGAAATCTTCTTGATGGCTTCATGCTGACCGACGACGCGCTTCCCGAGCTCGCTCTCCATGCGCGCGAGCTTCGCGCGCTCTTCTTCCATCATCTTCGAGAGCGGGATACCCGTCCAGCGCGCAACGACTTCGGCGATATCTTCTTCCGTGATCTCTTCTTTCAATATTCGGCGCGACTTCTGCAATTTCGAGAGGCGTGCGAGGCGCGCTTCAAGATCTTTCTCGAGCGACGGGATCTTTCCATAACGGATTTCCGCCGCGCGCCCGAGATCGGATTTCATTTCCGCATTTTCCGCTTCGAGTCGGAGCGATTCGAGCTCGGTCTTTATCCGGCGGATGTCGGCGACGGTTTCTTTTTCATTCTTCCACTTCATCTCGAGCTCTTTCGTCTTGTCTTTCAGATTCGCGATCTCGATGTCTATCTCTTTTACGCGGGCTTTCGTGTCTTTGTCGTTCTTATGCACATCGATTTCCTTGTTCAGCGCTTCTTTTTCTATTTCAAAACGCATGATCTTCCGATGCGCGTCTTCCAAGACCGGCGGCTTGTTCTCAAGCGCGATGCGGAGCGACGACGCGGCTTCGTCGATGAGATCGACGGCCTTGTCGGGAAGATAGCGATTCGTGATGTAGCGCACGGAAAGATTCACGGCCGCGATGATCG
>CALRFC010000052.1 GCA_943356395.1 Candidatus Nomurabacteria bacterium | reverse complement strand
GAAATGGTTTCCGCTCGCCGAGATCGCCGACATCAAGACCTACGATGACATCATCCCGCTTCTCACCAAGGCCATTGGAATCATCACTACAGCGGCTTGAAATAAATTTATCTGAAGTTTTATTTTAGTAATAACGATAATTTTCAATTCTCAATTTTTAATTTTCAATTAATTTCAAATGTTTTAATTTTTAAAATTAATTCATTGCATATTTATTTGAAAATTGGTAATTGAAAATTGATAATTCTATTCTTATGGTTGACTTCACAGCATTCGAAAAAAAGACTGGCATCAGATTCAAGGACAAGAAGCTCCTGATGCAGGCGTTCATCCACCGTTCGTTCATCAACGAGAATCCGAATACCGGCATGGATCACAACGAGCGCTTGGAATTCCTCGGCGACGCCGTGCTCGAACTCATTATCACCGAATATCTCTACGCGAAATTTCCGAAGCACGCGGAAGGCGATCTGACGAGCTTCCGCGCGGCGCTCGTGAACGCCGTCACGATCGCGGAGGTTGCGACGAAAATCGGCATGAACGACTACTTGCTTCTCTCGAAGGGCGAGGCGAAAGACACGGGCAAGGCGCGACAATATATTCTCGCGAATACTTTCGAAGCGTATTTGGGCGCGCTCTATCTCGATCAAGGATATGAGCCGTCGAAAGGATTCGTTTCGGACACGCTTTTTCCGCTCATCGACGACATCGTCGCAAATAAATTGTGGCGCGATCCGAAATCGCTCGTGCAGGAGCGCGCGCAGGAAGTCTTTTCCGTGACGCCGTCGTACAAAGTCATCTCCGAGAACGGACCCGACCACGACAAGCAGTTCACGATCGGCATTTATTTCGGCAAGGACAAGATCGCTTCGGGTAAAGGCAAATCGAAACAGGAAGCCGAACAAAACGCGGCGAAGGAGGCGCTGAAAGTCAATCATTGGATCGATTGACTTTGGTAGCTGGGGGCTGGCAGCTTGTAGCTAGGAAAAATACACATAAGCAGGATTTTGCCGAAGGCAAAATCCTGCTTTTAGGTATTTTCAGTAAAAAATCTTCATTATCTTTTATCTTCATCACAATACCTTACAAAACTACGCGATAGCATAGTTTTGTAAGGTATGTGGAAAATAAAAAAGCCCTGCGGTGAGCAGGACTTTAAGTTTATTGATTACTCCTTATGTCTCTAAGGACCCATACAGAGTAAGGCGAATTTTATAGAATTTTTCCAAAACATCCTCATCAAGTTCAAAATCTTTTGTTAGATTTGCATGACCTCCTTCATCGCCATCAAGTTCAATATGGCGTTTTAAGTAATACTTATAAAATCCAAGACCTAACTTTTCCCATGCATGTGCTTCCATAATTTTTTTAAAAATATTAGGAAGTTCTTGTTCTCTAGAGAAAATTGTCATTGCCTTGATTTTATCATCACCCAACTTTGCAACATTTTCATTATACGAATAACCCGCATTTCTTAAGTTCTGATTCAGAATAGCGCCTCCTTTTTTTAGCATTTCGGAATTGCCATAAATAAAGTGTTTTAAGAAATCTGAATGATCTCCTATTGTGTTGTAGTCCCCATATATAAGATTATTTGTTTGAAGTTCGCCACTCGCCATTTCTGCAAGGTTCTTGTTTTCTGGATAAGCTCGTATTGCGCACCGCAGTGAATTTGCAAATTCGATCGCTGAGATAAGGGAAATGAAAACAATAGAGTGCGGATCGTATTCTTCCCATGGAAGATTTCTAATTTCTTCGATGATTTTTTTATAATTCATATTATTTTTTTATTAGTTCCCACAAGAGACCCTAATCTCCTTTGGGAACTAATAAAATTTTTTCAAATATCTCTTTTAAAGCCATTATATAGAATATAATTTCTTTGTCAAGTATCATAAAACTAACCAAAAACGCTATAATCACGATACATACAATGAAATTAAAACGCCTCGAACTTGTCGGTTTCAAATCTTTCGCCAAGCGCACAACGCTTGAGTTTTTGACGCCCGTGACCGCGATCGTGGGGCCGAACGGCTCCGGCAAATCCAATGTCGTCGAAGCCGTCCGCTTCGTCTTGGGCGAGCAGTCCATGAAATCGCTCCGCGGCAAGGGCGGCGTTGATCTCATTTTCAAGGGTTCGAAATCGCTCTCATCGCTCTCGCGCGCGAGCGCGACGATCGTCTTCGACAACAAAGACAAGAAATTCTCCTTCGCAGACGGCAGTAAGATCGTCCCGCTCGATTTCGACGAAGTTTCCATCACGCGCGAAGTCGGCAAAGACGGCGTGAACAACTACAGCATCAACGGGACGGAAGTGCGCTTGAAAGACATCATCGAGATGCTCGCGTCGGTCCACATCGGCTCGTCTGGACACCACATCATTTCGCAGGGCGAAGCCGACCGGCTTTTATCCGCGAATCCGCGCGATCGTCGCGTCATGATCGAAGACGCGCTTGGGCTAAAAATATATCAATACCGCATCCGTGAGAGCGAACGCAAGCTCGAGAAGACGGCGGCGAACATGAAAGAAGTGCAGTCTCTCCGGCGGGAAATCGCGCCGCACATCCAGTTCTTGAAGAAGCAGGTCGAAAAAGTCGAGAAAGCCGAAGGCATGCGGCAGGAGCTATCTTCTCTTTATAAAGACTATCTCGCGAATGAAGCCGCATATCTCGATCGCGGCAGGAAGGCGTTGAAAGAAAAAGAGCACGCTTTGAATGTGCGCGAGAAATCGATCTTGCACGACCTTTCCTCTCACGAAACGACGCGCGGAAGTTCCGCTTCGGGCGCTTTAAATGAAGCCGTCAAAAATCTCGAAACCGAGCTTGCAAAACTGAATGCGGAGAGCAACGACATCGAGCGCAACATCGGAAGATTGGAAGGAATTTTGGAAGGGCTCCGTCACACGAAAAAGAATGCCGCGCCGAGTGCGCGCGGCAACGCGGGCGTTTCGAAAGAGCGCGTCGTCGAGGTGCTCTCATCGCTCATCGAAGAGCTCGAGGCCGCGGAAGAGCACATCATCCGCGACGATGTCGTTGCCGCAATCGGACGCATCCGCGATTACGCGCAGAGCTTTCTTTCGCGCATAGAAAATGAGACCGAAGGGGCGGACAATGCGAGTGCGATGCCGGACTTGTCGGCGGAAGAAAGCCAGTTTGAAAAAGAAAAAGAGACGCTTCTTGCCGAGCGCGAAAAATTGAACGCGCACATCGCGGGTAAAGAGCGCGAGCTTTCTGAAGAAAAAAGAATCGAATCCGGCGCGGAAGCCAAAATCCGCGAGAGCGAGCGCGCATACTACGAGCTTTTGAATGAGAAGAACAAGATTGGAAGCGAGCGCGCCATCCTCTCCATGGAAGCGGAAAAGATATCGGCCGGCGAGACGGCTTTTGCCGAGGAAGTCCGCGAAGGGACGGTTTTGATCGGATCCGCGCTCGGATCGTTCAAAGATTCCGCCGCGTCAGCCGCGATTTCGCGCGAAGAGCAGGAAGAGAAGCGCAAGAAGATCGAGCGCATCAAGATAAAGCTCGAAGATGTCGGCGGCGGGGGAGGCGGGGACATCATGAAAGAATACGAAGACGCGACGGCGCGCGACCAATTCCTCCTCAAAGAAGTTGCCGATCTCGATACGAGCATCAAATCTCTCGAAGGTTTGATCGGCGACCTGAAGACGAAGATCGATACGGAATTCAAAATCGGCATCGAGAAGATAAACAAAGAATTCCAGCATTTCTTTTCGACGATGTTCGGCGGGGGATCGGCGTATCTCTCGATCGTCGTCGAACACAAGCGCAAAGCGGCCGATGACGACGAAGAATTGACGGCTAGTGACGACGAAGAGCTCCGCTTCGAGCGCGGAATCGAAATACACATTTCTCTTCCGCACAAGAAAATGAAGGACCTGCACATGCTCTCC
>CALRFC010000051.1 GCA_943356395.1 Candidatus Nomurabacteria bacterium | reverse complement strand
AAAAATATGAAACATAGCCGGAAACATTCTTCATCGCGTCGTCGAGCTGGCTCTCTTGGATCTTCGTCTCCTGCAGACACACGATGTCCGGCTTATATTTCTCAAAAAGCGGGAAAAAATATCCCTGCTTCATCGTCGCCCGCAATCCGTTGGTGTTCCAAGAAATCAATTTCATATATCTAAAGACATTTTCTATTGAAGTAAATAAAAATCAAATGACCGACTCCCGCCCCGCTGCGCCCCGTAGTCAGCTTCGCTGTACTTCTGGGGTAGTGAGCGCGACGCGCATTCGGCGGAGCGATCTACTACTGGGGTGTTCCAAGAAATAAGTTTCATATATAGAGTATAAAGTATAAGGTGGGAGAAAAATGCGAGCTTTTAGTTTCCAGCTGTCTGCTTCCAGCTTTTGAATTCGAATTAAAAAGCTAACAGCCCGTCCGAACGGATTCATCCGGGTGGGCAAACAGCTGAAAGCTTGTTTTGTAATTTTCAACTTTGATATTTTAAATTTAAAATTGATTGTTTCATGTTCTATGCTCTGTCGCCAGTCAAATGTCAAAAGTCACATGTTCTTCCTAATTATTCTTCCTGTATCTCGAAACTAAAAATACCGCATGTTCTCTGTCGCTCATGAAAAGATTTTGCTGATCCTCGAGCGCAAAGCCGTCTTTGAAAAGCTCGCTCATCTCGCTTTCCGTGAAGAAATGATACTTAACATTTTCAAATTCGAAATCTCCGGTCTCACTTTTTTTCGGAATCCATGTGAGATATTGCGGCGTCTCGCGCGAAAGCTCTACGGAAAGATATTGCCCGCCATTTTTCAGGACACGCTTCACTTCATGCGCGTAGGTTTCCCAGTCTGCGCGATCAAGATGCTGGAGTACGCCGAAATCCGTCACCGCATCAAAAGATGAATCGGTAAAAGGAATATCGAGAACATTGCCTTCCATGAAACGGAGCTGTGAACCGATTCCGACGAGCCGCACTTCGTCGTTGTTCTTGTCGATGACTTCTTTCACATAGTCGAGCCCGATCACGCGGAAGCCCTGTTTCGCGAGCTCAAACGGAAAGCGTCCGCGGCCGGAACCAAGATCAAGCACGAGCGCATTCTTCGGAAGATACTCCGCCAAATGTTTGGCGGAAATTTCATACGGAATATGCGTCCAGCTGTCCGTGCCGGTGCGATATGCGATTTCGAAGAAATTTTTCTGCGGGTCGGCTTGTGTCATAGATGAAGTATATCACCGTTGCACCGTTTTTTGATATGCGTATACTCAAGAAAAAAGAACTATGACAACAGAAGAAATGAAGGAACGGACAGAAAAAGCGCTCGGACACGCGTTTGAGCTTTTGAAAATATTGCCTGAAACGGAACGAATAATCGATCTGAAGAAGGAACTCACCGAAAACGCCGAACGGGTTTCCGCCTTGGAAGAGAACTGGGACACCGACGGAGCGCACCAGCCGACGACAGACATACTCGAAGAAGGCTTTCTCCTGATTGCGCGCATCGCACTCGCTGTCTTCGAAAAATACGCAGTCGTCATTCCGCCGCCATATGCGTGTGCGGCCCGCGATGGGAGCATTGGTTTTGAGTGGAGAATAGACCCGCTGGACATGCTTCTGATTCTCGAACTGGATACGGAAAGCGGAAAAAAGTGGCGAATCGACGCGGCCGGAGATCGTCGGCAGTGGGGAAAAATGATAGGCAAAACGGATTTCATAGAAAGATACGACAATGTTCCGAATCTGCCGGAAAAGTTTCTCGCTTTTTTCGCGGAAATGGTCCGCCATGAACCGTACTTTCACAAGATTTGGGCGATGCTCAAGAAAATAAATCACATTCCGTACTGGGACGACGGACATGTCGCTTTCAGAGCAAATATGTTCGAGAACGCGTGGACGCTCTACGGGCTCAAAGCGGACTGGGACGAGGAAGACGCTCTGCCGCCATCGCATGAAGTGATCGAGAAAGCGTTCCTATATGTCATCAATCTGGCGGGATTGCTTTTCACGAATGAAAAACTCATCTTGCCGCCGCTTTCGATCAATCCGCTCCCGTCCGGCCCCGACGGTCTCGACCTCGAATGGCGCGTGAAAAATTTCTCCCTTCTGGTGAATCTAAAAAAAGATGGCACAACAGGGAGATATATGCTTGATGTATACGGCGACGACGCCCGTACTGAAAGAGGTGAACCGGAAAGAACCCCGACAAGAAAATTGAAGCATAAAGGGATTCTTGGATTTCCGGACGAGCTCATGGATTTCGTCGCGGAGATGACGCGAAACAAGAATAAGAGAAAAGAATAAGAATAAGTAAATCCAAAACGCCGACAGCAATCGGCGTTTTTTGATTCTAATTTTTTCCGCGTACGCAGGGTGTTTATTTTCACCTACAATTCTGACGGCCGTCAGAATTGTAGGTGATTCGGCAGAACCTTACAAAACTATGCGGTCGCATAGTTTTGTAAGGTTCTGCTATTTCGCTATGCGTTCCATGATGTGTGTTGTGTGCTACGCGTTATGTGTCTCGCTTTTTCGAGCTATGAAATTTCTTGTGTACATCTCGCAATTGCTTGTCGGTGACATCTGTATAGACCCCAGTAGTAGATCCTCGTGCCGAATGCGCACTCGGTTCACTACGGGGCGAGAATCGATTTCATTTCTTACTGTGGTACTTCCTATGTATCTCTTTAAGTTGTCTGTCCGTGACATGTGTATAGACCTGCGTGGTTGCGATATTGGCGTGGCCGAGCATCATCTGCACGCTCCTGATATCGGCGCCGTTTGAAAGAAGATCGGTGGCGAACGAATTGTGTGACACAAAGCCATCGGTAATAAAGTTATGGGTCTTGTCCACTGTGAAATCGTATACAGTTTCAGTTTTAGAATATTTAATTCTTTCCATCTTGGAAACACGGAGCCAACGAGCATTTCCTTTGATGTGAAGCTTCAGAAACATGCTTAATACCGGCATGGAAATATGTCTTTTTTTGCCGGCGCTCAGCAACTGGCGGAGTATCGTAGGAGTCATGCAGATACGCGTATACCGTTTTGCATGTTTGATTCCAAAATTGACCTGTAGCGCATGTACAAATCCCTTGTTGTGCAAGAGTACGGGGTAGGATTCTTTAAATGCGAATTGCGTTGGGATTTTTTCATCCGTTCTCTTGGATTTGGTGAAAATATTTTTCTTGAGAGTTTTGATATGTTTCTTGAAAAGAGAAAAGGCGTCTGCTGTTAAAATATGGAGGACAAAAATCGTGTGGGGAATTTTCTTCCCTTGTGGAAGTTTTACAATTCGATTTCTTCTTGCAAGAAGTGAATCAATGCCGAGTGTGAAGAGTAGCATTTGCACATCTTTCATAAATTCTTTGCTCGCGGAAAACATTCTTAAAGTCCCCTCGTTTCCTTCCGCGTCGTAGAGACCCGTAATAAATGCAGCAACGGCGGCTGAAGGAAGGGAGAAAAGTATTTCTGGAACCCTACGCGTGTTTGCTTTCCCTGTAATGCCGAGTGCACGAAGTTTCCTCAAAAAAATAACATTATATATATTCAATGAATATCCATTACTATTATGATTTTTTGTTATCTTCGGCGTATAGCCAGTGATTTTCGTTACAATATCGGAATAATATCGCAGGAATGAGATGTTTTTGTCAGAAATAAGGACACCATGCCGTCGTTCGCTTATGGTACCGTCTCCGCAAACATACCCGACAAGTCGCCAGAACAATCTTTCGTTTGTTGATACAAGACCAGCAATCGGTGGAATCCTCCGAGCCCCGAGCACATAATCACCCTTCCGTAAGTCTTGAGCGAATACTTCTTGGACCCCGTATGTACACGCCCGAAAAAAAGTATGGTACGGGGTTACTTGGATTTCTCTCCCAGACGCCCAAACAGAGAGCATGTTTTCAGTTGTATGTGTATCTTTCCGAAGAAGTCTATTCATACTTGTGATATATCGCTCTAAATCAATGGAATGCACCCTGTCTTTAAGAGACATATTCACAACACTCCGTATTCCAGATTTAGTAGCAACTCGTGTAGAGGCATGTAGACAATGCCTTAAAATATGCGGGGTGACTTTGCGCGAGATGCCGGCTTTGATCGCGTAGTGCTTCACGGAGCGCTCGATCGAACGCGGCGTTAGTCGGATTGAAGCATTTG
>CALRFC010000050.1 GCA_943356395.1 Candidatus Nomurabacteria bacterium | reverse complement strand
ATCTTGATCGCCGCCATGAATCCGTGCCCGTGCGGATTCCGCGGCTCCGGCATCAAAGAATGCACTTGCACGGGCGGAGACTACGCGCGCTATGAGCGAAAACTCTCCGGCCCGATCATCGATCGTATCGACATGTGGCTCTATGTCGGACCGGTTGAATATGCCGACCTCGGAAAAGAAGGCACCGGAGAAAAGAGCGAAGCGATCCGCGCGCGCGTCGTCGCCGCGCGCGAAAAATCAAAAATGCGTTTCAAAAATAATGAAAGAAAGATAACGACGGCAAGCGACATGAATGTCCGCGAACTTTCCAAATACGCGGCGCTCGGCGCTGAAGAGCGCGCGATGCTCGACGAGAGCGCGCGGCGCTTGGGACTCTCCGCGAGAGCATATCATCGCATCATCAAGCTCGCGCGCACGATCGCCGATCTCGATTCGTCGGAGAACATACAATCAAAACATCTGCTCGAGGCGATACAGTACAGGCCGAAGGGGTAACGAGAAAAAATTCAAGCTTCTTGCTTTCAGCTGTTTGCTTTTAGCTTTTAAAGCTTTTGAATTCGAAGTCTAAAATCCCTCGCGCTTGTGAGGGATTTTTTTGCCTATTAATTTTGAATTCAAAGCTAAAAGCAGGAAGCAAAAAGCTGGAAGCTTTTTTTACTGTGCCTTCCACGAATCCCCGCTCCGGTCGAAGCCGGGATTCTTCGCGCCGCGGACTTCGAAGTGGAGGTGCGGACCGGTCGAGTGTCCGGTCGAACCGACATTGCCGATGATTTGTCCCTGTCCGACAGAGTCTCCGGCAGAAACCAAGATGCCGCCGGATTTCAAGTGCGCATAGAATGTTTGCGTTCCGTTCGAGTGCTTCAAGACGATGAGATTTCCGAATCCGCCGTTGTAGCCGTAGCGCGCAATGAGAACGATTCCGTCCGCCGCGGCTTTGACCGGCGTTCCGGAAACATGGCAGGAAAGATCGACGGCGTAATGATCGTGTCTTCCTTGTGAGAGCGGACATGGGATTGGCTTGATGTAGTATCCGTTCGCACTGCCTTGCGAAGTTTCCGGAATTTCCGGAATGGAAGCGCGGCCTTTTTTGACAACCGGCTCCGATTCCGAGATATCTGCTCCCGGAACGATGATCGAAGTTCCGACTTTGAGCGACTTCGCATCCTCAAGATTGTTGAAAGAAATGATGTCCTCCGGATTGTCGACATGGAATTTTTTCGCGATGGAAGAGACGCTGTCGCCGCGGCGAACCGTGTACTTCACGCCGGTCACCGGAAGGATGATGAGCGTGTCGCCCTGCTTGAGCGCTTGTCCTTTTTTCAAGTCGTTCGCCCAGCGGACCGTATTTTCGGAAACGCCGAACATCTTCGCGATGATTGAAACCGTATCGCCCGGACGGACGACATACACGCTCACGGTTCCGTTCGAAGGTCCTTCGCTCCAGACATCTGACGCACTGCCGGACGGGCCGGTGTCGGCGGAGAGCGCCGAATCGTCTTCGATGGTCACACTCTCGCCGAGCTTATCGGCCGTCCCCAAGGGGCCGGTGAGTGCGATCAAGATCGGCGTCGTCTGGGCGTTGCCGACGCCGCTCACTTCTTCGGATGCGCCCGCGGTAGCTCCGAAGAGCGAAGAGAAGAAGCTTGCTTCGGCGCGTTTAGCGGACGGGATTGCCGTATATATAATGAGTGCAAAAAGCGCCAAAAAACACGCTTTGGACGCCAAAGTGTTGGTACATAACGCTTTTTTCACCTGACGGACGGAAAATAAGGGTTTTTTAGAGTCAGGATCTTGTTTTTTGAGATAAATAAATTCAAAAAGATGGTTTGTCTCGAAAAATAAGCTTATTTACGGCTATTTCCGATACAAAACCGTTACAATCATGCGGAAGACCAGAGTTTCTGGCGGAAGATCATTCAGATTGTGGCGTTTTCTGAAAATGGGTATATACTTGATGTAATAGACCCGTATAAACAGGGTAGCCCGCAGACGGAAAATGGTCAATCGAGTTATGCACCCGCCAATGTTTTTGAGAAAAAGTCCAAAATTTGACTAAAGTAGATTTTTGTTATACAATTTAAAAATGATGAACTCCATGGAAGACGACAAAAAAGGAAACGGCAGCGGAAATGGAAAACCAACGATCGGCGATCTGCCGGGTTTTCGGAAAATCGTGAACGGAGAGGGAACGGACGAAAATGATTCCGAAAAAGGATCCGGAGAAAGCACCACGGGCGGAGCCGGCGAGCATATGGAGCGCATTGTTAGGAACAACTTGAAAAAATGGGGCTGGACCGACGAAAAGATCGAGGCGCTCACGCCGGAAGAGCGGAGCCGGATGTTCAATGAAAAGAAGAATTACGAGACCTACGAGAACGAACAGAAGAAAAAAGCGGAACGGCAGAAGGAGCTCCAAAAGCTTGAAGGCATGCGGAAGTATCTGATCGAGACGGAGGGTAAGCCGGAAGGGGAGGTGCGAAAACTTAGCGAAAAACAAGTCGAGAACCTGCATTCGCGCGCAAAGATATTGAATGTCATGGCGGAAGAATTTTCCAAATCGCGCGTGACGGAAGAAGGCGTGCTTGCGCTGGAGAAAGAAATACTCGATCTTGAAAAAGAGATCGAAATCCTTTCGGAAAAAGGATCGGAAACGCCACAAGAACAGCATGAAGCCGATGCGTTCTTGAAAGAGCGTAGGCAAATCCTGAAAGAGAAGAAGCTTGCACTCGAGAAAGTAGGGAAGGAGCTTGCCGGAGACAAAGAATTCGAAAAAGCCCGCACGGAGGCGAGCGAGCGTGTGCGCACGATCGAAGAAAAATTCAAAAAAGGCGACCGGCTCGTGTTGCAAAACGGCGAAGAATTATTCTTCGATTCTTTCGTCACGGAAGATTTTTTCAAAACCAAAGAGGAGTCTTTAGCCAAAGACTATGAGATAAACAACATATACGGAGTCAAAGCCCGTTTCTTCGCCTCGAAAACAGAAGCGCCGCGGGATTTCGACATTCCGGAACTGGAAAAAATCTTGAGCGATCCGAAGACGAAAATCGTTCGAGGGCCGATAAAGGTGTCCGAATCGCTTCTTAAATTTGTGAACGAAAGAAAAGGTTATGTGAAAAATCTCGAAAAAGAAAATGAAGGTTTGAGCGCGCAAGAACTGAAAGAAAAAGATGCCGCCTTCGAGAAATTCAGGAAAGACAAGGATCAAAAAAGTCTGGACGACGCGCTTTATGAAATCAAGAAAAAATATGGATGGAAAATAAGAAATAACGCCGAAGATATCGAAGGCGCATCAGGAATCATAAGCGAGAAGATTCGCATGAACAACCCTTTGGTCGTCCTCTCCATCATGGATGAAGCAAAGATAGCGCACAAAGAAACAGACGAGGTTCTGATAGAGACTTTCAAGCAAGAAGAGAAAAAAGTCGGCTATGTGAGGAGCGAATTCGTCGTGAAAAGCGTGGAGGGACATTTGCAAAACGGCGATGCGGTGTATACTTACGAGAAATACGAGATCGTTCCGATAATTCCGCTGACGCCCAAAAAATCTACCTTATCAAACAGGGAATATAAGACTGTGTATAAAAAGATCGAGAAAACTAATGCCACGAAAGAATTCGAAACGAGGGATGAAAAAAATAACAGATACATGTTCGTCGTCGAACGGTCGCTCGCGGAAAAAGAAACGCTCACGGCGGAAAAAGCGAAGATCGACAAGAGGATCGAAGAGATAAGGAAACTGCTCGCGGAAAAAGAAGCCGAAAAGAAAAAATAGGAACGACAACATTATTCGTTTAGTCCCGAAAAAATATGCCAAGAGAAAGCAAAGAAGTAAAATTGAAAAATGAACTCAAGAATCTTGAGGCAGAAAGCGCCAATATAGAAACCAAGCTCAACGAACTGAACGAAAATGTCGCGAGCGTTTTGGATGAGATAAAAGCAAACAAAGAAGGAAGAAAAGAATCGCCCAAAAGAGAGACTCCTGTAATCAAATTGAATCCAATAGAAAATCAACAACAGAAAGTAGCTGTGCCGGGGAAAGGAACCGAAGGCGGGAAAAATGAATCGTATAAAAAAGATCGCCCGCTTGCTAAAGTATTCGGCAGAGACGGCAAGCCGCAAGAAGGATGGAGAGTTTCCTACACGCAACCTTCGGATTATATGGAGAAGGGAATCCTTGTCTACCGCAGCGGAAAGAAGCGTCATATCCCCGCCGAGGAATTCGAGAAAAATAATCCGGGAGATCTGGCGACAATAAAAGAAATTTTTGACAACAAGGAAACAGACAAGCGGCTTTCGTTCGAAGAGCCAAAAAAAGAAGGTGAAAAAGGGGTCCGAGCTGAAAAGCCAACTCGCACGAATCGCGGTAAGAAAGCAAGATTGGAAATAAAAGCCGGAGACAAATACACCGGCGTGGATTCAGGCGAAGAGTTTACATATAAAGAACATCGTTTCGACAAGG
>CALRFC010000049.1:3999-4713 GCA_943356395.1 Candidatus Nomurabacteria bacterium | reverse complement strand
ACAAGAAAAGCTTGAAGGCGGATTTCGATTCCATCATCCAGAAAGAAACGGCGTCCTTGAAATCCGTTTCGGAAGAGAGCGGCGCGCCGGTCTCGGAAAAAGAGCTCAAGGAAATGGCGGAAGATCTGCCGGTCGTGAAGATCGTCGATACGCTCGTCTCGCACGCGATCCTGCAGGGCGCGTCCGACATCCACATCGAGCCGGAAGAAGAATCGCTCATCGTCCGCTATCGCATCGACGGCATTCTGCACGACGCCATGACCTTGCCGAAGGATGCGGCGCCGGCGATCGTCGCGCGCATCAAAGTCCTTTCCAACTTGAAGCTCGACGAGAAGAGATTGCCGCAGGACGGGCGCTTCAAGATCACGAATGAAGACGGCGAGCGCGTTTCGTTCCGCGTTTCCACGCTTCCCGTCTACTACGGAGAAAAAACCGTCATCCGCATTCTGCGCGAAAGCTCGCACGGCTACACGCTCGAATCCTTGGGCTTCCATGGCGAAGCGCTCGAGCGCGTGCACGATTCGATGAAGCAGAAGACCGGCATGATTCTCGCCGCCGGCCCGACGGGTTCCGGTAAGACGACGACGCTCTACACGATGCTCGACATGCTGAACACGCCGGATGTGAATATTTCCACGATCGAAGATCCGATCGAATATCAGATGCAGAGGATCAATCAGACGCAGGTGAAGTCGGAAATCGGTCTCACTTTCG
>CALRFC010000049.1:2660-3989 GCA_943356395.1 Candidatus Nomurabacteria bacterium | reverse complement strand
CATCATGGTCGGAGAAATCCGCGACAACGAAACGCTCACGCTCGCCGTGAATGCCTCGCTCACCGGTCACCTCGTGCTCTCGACCATCCACACGAACAGCGCCGCTGGCGCGATCCCGAGAATGCTCGACATGGGCGCGGAATCCTTTCTCCTGATCTCGACCGTACGCACGGTCATCGCCCAGCGCCTCGTGCGCCGTCTCACCGCGACGAAAGAAAAATATTTCATGACCGAAGCCGAGCTCTCCGCGCTCGGAAAATTAGTCGACCTGCCGCGCATGCTGGCTTTTTTGAAAGCGGAAAAGATTGTCGGCGAAAAAGACATGTGGAATACGATTCCTTTCTATCGCCCGATGAAGAGCGACGAATCGCCCGACGGATTCAAAGGCCGCATCGGCATCCATGAGACATTCGCCATGTCTTCCGCGATCAAGGAATTGGTGCTCAAAGGCGCGTCCGAAGATGCGATCAACGAACAGGCGAAGAAAGAAGGCATGATGACGATGCTCGAAGACGGCATTTTCAAAGCGGTGCAGGGCATGACGACGACGGAAGAAGTATTGCGCGTGGTTTCGGAATAGTCGCTTGACAGTTTTATACCAAAGTATATACTACGGTATATGAATACGACCATGCTTATAAAAACGAATAAGGAATTGAAAGTAAAGGCCCAAAAGCTCGCAAAAGAAATGGGTTTGCCTCTGGGTACTTTGGTCAATAACTACTTGAAGACTTTTGTCGTAGAGCGGCAAGTTGTTTTTACCGCGCCTATGCCGAACAAGAAGACCATACGAGCAATTGAATCGGCTCGCAAGGACATAAAGGCGGGAAAAAATCTGTATGGTCCCTTTGATTCAGCCAAAGAAGCTATTGCTTTTCTCAATAAAAAATGAAAATAGTTTTCCATAAAAAATTTATAAAGCAGTATAATAAAAATCCCAAGAAAATACGCAAACAATTTGATTCTCGCTTGGAAATATTTGAATTGAATCAGTTTGATTCTGTTTTGAATAATCATTTCGTACATCATCCATATGAAGGTTGCAGAAGCATAAATGTTTCTGGCGACATACGCGCATTGTACGAAACAGTCGGTGACACAGTCATCTTCGTTCGTATCGGTACGCACAGCGAACTATATAATTAGATCGTTTTAAAAAATAAAACCCCGCATGTTACATGCGGGGTTGAAATTTACTATGAAGACTTTTAGCTTTGCTGATGCACACTTTTTCTCGCGGCTCCGACCCAAACTCCGATCATAAATATCGCCATAAGCCACGCTGAAGCTATGGCAATCGGACTGATTGGGAAATCACCCCGCTCCGGC
>CALRFC010000049.1:0-2650 GCA_943356395.1 Candidatus Nomurabacteria bacterium | reverse complement strand
AAAAGGAAAAACATAAAGAATAAGACTCCTAAAAATAGGAACGCCATCGGCTTCAGTTCGCTTTTTGGGTTTGCGGCGATAAATCCACCACAAACAAAAGCCACGAAAGCGATAAGGAATTCCCAGATGTAATCCGGCCAATGGATTTCTGTTTTCACATAATTAAGAGAATGCTTAAATCTGTCTCCTGCGTATTCATACAAAGGCTCTGTGTACATGGTCTTGAAAACCGGAATAAATCCATAGGCAAGCCCCATAACCGTTTTTGATGTGGGAGACAGCGTCAATTTGTCCGTTTTTCCAAGTGCGATGTTCACGATTTGCTCGTTTGACGCTTCGTCCGGAGCGATTTTTTGGAGTTCAACGATTTTAGCTGCGAGCTCGGCTTTGCCTTTTTGCAGGACTGAATCGCAATTTGTTGTCCCAAAAGCTTTTACAGCGATCAGGGAGATCAGAAAGAACAATACTTTTTTCATGTTTTTGTATTTTTGTTTTAAAAGTTTTCGGATTTATATTATCATATAATGATGATTTGTGTCAAGTTTTTGCAAAAGAAGATAGAGAAATAAGGCGATCTGTCTTATAATGTGAGCATCAATGAAGTTCTCATATAAAGCCAAAAACAAAGACGGAGCGATTGTCGAAGGCGCGGTTGACGCGCCTGATCGGATTGCCGCCGCGCGCCAGCTCCGCGAGCACGGGGAAATCGCTTTTGCGCTCGTGCCGGAGAGGGAGAAGCGGCATTTTTCGATTCCGATCGTCGGTGCGCTCTTGAATCGCGTCGGGCTCCACGAAAAGATCCAATTCTGCCGCAATCTCTCGGGCATGCTCTCCGCAGGACTCTCGCTCTATCGCGCGCTCGGCGTCCTTGAAAAGCAGACGGCGAACAAAAAATTCAAATCGATTCTCGGGGAACTGATGAAAGGCATCGACAAGGGCGAGACGCTCTCGCAGGGCTTGGAAAAATATCCGGCCGTTTTCAATACGCTCTTCATCGCCATGGTGCGCGCCGGCGAAGAATCCGGCGGCATGGTTGCCGCGCTCAAAGAAGTCGGTCTCAATCTCGACAAGAGCTACGCGCTCAACAAAAAGATAAAAGGCGCGCTCACTTATCCGTCGATCATCGTCGGCGCGATCGTCATCATCGGAATCCTGATGTTCATGTTCGTCGTGCCGACACTGACCAAGACATTCAAAGAGCTGAATGTCTCTCTTCCTGCGACGACGAAATTCATCATCTGGGTCTCGGAAACGATCTCCGGCCACCCGTTTCTGGTTTTCGGATTCCTGATTTTCATGACGCTCGGCCTCTGGCGCATTTCGAAGATAAAAATGCTCAAAAAATATGTCGATGCGATCATCTTGCGCCTGCCCGTGATCGGGCCGATCGCGCGGGAAGTGAATTCCGCGCGCACCGCGCGCACGGTTTCGTCGCTCCTCGTTTCCGGCGTGGCGATGACGAGATCGCTTGAGATCAACAAAGATGTTCTCCAGAATGTCTACTACAAGCGCATCCTCGAAAAATCTATCGCCGCCGTGCAGAAAGGCGTGCCGCTCTCAAAAGTCTTTTCCGAAGACACGCGGCTCTACCCGATCATGTTTTCCGAGATGGTCGAGGTCGGCGAAGAAACGGGCAAGCTCTCGCAGATGCTTCTCGACATCGCGGAATTCTACGAAGGCGAAGTCGAATCGAAAACCAAGAATCTTTCGACCATCATCGAGCCGGTCTTGATGGTCTTCATCGGCGCGGCCGTCGGCTTCTTCGCCGTTTCCATGATCTCGCCTATGTATTCCTTGTTGGATAATTTATAATCAGCAGAACATAGAACATAGAACATAGAACATAGAAGATAGAAGATAGAAGATAGAACATAAACCATAAATCATGAAAAACGAACCATCAAAAAACAAAATACAAAAAACCGGAAACACATGGTCTATGATCAATGGTTCATGTTTTGTGTCTCGTGGGTTCGCCCCGTCACTGAAAGATGGCAATGCTCATGGTTTTTCGTTTTTTATTATCCCACTACTATTTTTCAGGAGGAGCGAAAATGACCACTTTCTATCTTCTGCGCAACAAAAACCTTTGCCATCTTCTAGTGCGGGGTTCGCCCTTCTTCAAATGATCATCGTGGTTGTCATCATTGCCGTCATCAGCACGGTTGTCGTCTACAATCTCTCCGCATATCGCACATCGCAGGCGCTCAAGAATGCGGAAGACGATATCGCGTCTCTCTTGGGCCAAGCCCGCGCACAAACGCTCTCGTCGCAGAATTCTTCGCAGTACGGCGTGCATCTGCAGTCGACAAAAGCCGCCCTTTTCACCGGAGCGGCGTATTCATCCGGCGCATCGACCAACAAAGAAATTATTTTCGATACGGCGGTCACGCTCGCGAGCATATCGCTCTCCGGCGGCGGCGCGGATGTCGTATTCAATCGCCTAACGGGAGAAACGAGCCAATACGGCACGGCGACGGTACAGCTCGTTTCCGACTCGACAAAGACAAAAACCATAACCATTTCGAAGACGGGACTGATCAGTGGGAATTGAAAAACATAGAACATAGAACATAGAACATAAACCATAAATCATGAAAAACGAACCATCAAAAAACAAAATACAAAAAACCGGAAACACATGGTCTAT
>CALRFC010000048.1:377-4722 GCA_943356395.1 Candidatus Nomurabacteria bacterium | reverse complement strand
GCGCTTCTTGTTCTTCGTCTTTCTTTTTAGTTGATTGAGTTGCATAAAATTTTATGATTCCGATTATTTGCTTTCAACCGCCGGAGCCGATGCCGGCGTCTTTGCGTCTTTCGGAGAAAATTCCCTCTGGATGCGCTTCGTCGCGATCTGCGAGAGAGCGGAGAAGGCCGCGCGCGCGTTGTTCAGGCGATTCTTGCTTCCGGAATGGATCTTTGCCGTGATATCCTTGAGCCCGCCGAGCACGATGATATCGCGCACGGCGCTCCCCGCGACGATTCCGCGGCCGTTGTTCGGCATGATCATGACGCTCGACGCGCCGAATTTCGCGCTGACATCGTGCGGAATGGAGGAATGCTTGTTGGTCTTGACCGTGATCATGCTCTTCTTCGCCTGCTTGAGCGCTTTAGCGATCGCAAGCGATGTGTCCATGGCTTTGCCCGTGCCGATGCCGATCGATCCTTTCTTGTCGCCGATCAAGAGCGCGACGGAGAAGCTCATGCGGCGGCCGCCGGCGACGACGCGCGTCACGCGACGAATGGAAATCATTTTCTGATCGAATTCCGGCTTCGGACGCTCGAATGATCCGCCCGCGCGCGGACCGCGAGAGCGCTTATCGCCGAAACCGCCCGTTCTCGGGCCTCTGTTGTTCTTCGGTTGTGATGATGGTTGGTCCATAAAAGTAGTGAAAAGTGAGTAGCGAGAAGCGGACAGGGAGTTTGAATTCGTATTTCGCTCTACCCTTCTCGCTGTGCGCTTTATACTTGTTTAAAATTCTAATCCTTCCTTTCTCGCGCTGTCCGCCAAGATTTTTATCCGACCGGTGTATTTGAATCCGTTGCGATCGAAGACGACGCTCTTCACGCCTTTCGCGCCTCCGTTTTTCGCGATTTCCGCGCCAACAGCCGCCGCGCGCTCGATCTTCGTGCCTTTTTTGGCCTTCACATCCGACGCCGATGCGATCGTTGTCCCTTTCGCGTCATCGATGAGCTGGGCGTAGATGAAATTGTTCGAGCGGTACACGGAAAGACGCGGTCGTGCGGTCGTACCGGAAATTTTCGCGCGAACGCGAGCTTTGATTCGAAACCTCTTTTGATTTGTTCTTTTGTTGGTCATGGTATCAATTTTAAATTTCAAATCTCAAAATTAAAAAGTGAAGTTGAAAATTTAAATTTTGAAATGCAATTTTGAACTTTGAGATTTTAATTTTTAATTTTCTTTAAGCCGTTTTCTTACCCTGTTTGCGTCTGATGACTTCCGTGTCGTATCGGAATCCTTTGCCTTTGTACGGCTCCGGCTTCTTCAGCGCTCTAACTTTCGCCGTGAATTGTCCCACGAGCTCTTTGTCGATGCCGGTGACGGTGATGTTGTTCTTCTCCGCCGTGACGGCAAGCCCCTCCGGAATCGGGACCGTAACGCCGTGCGAGAAGCCGAGCGCAAGCACCAAGTCTTTCCCTTTGACATCGCTCTTGAAACCGACGCCTTCGAGAATCAATTTCTTCGCGTACGGAGCGTTCACGCCGGCAATCATGTTCTTCATGTGCGAAGCGAAAGTGCCGATGATCGCGCGTGTTTCCGGAAGATCGTTTTTCGGGACGAGCGTAATCTGATTTCCTTCGATCGTGACGGTAACATCGCCCTTGAGCTTTTTTTCGAGCGCGCCTTTCGGGCCTTTCACCGCCAAAAGCCCGTCAGTAAAAGTGACTGTCGTGCCTGCCGGGATTTCTATTGGTTTTTTTGCGAGACGACTCATAAAATTACTTTTGACATTTGACCTTTGACAATTGACCGGGGTCGCGTGTCTAAGTTCTTGTGTTGTGTTTTTGGTTAATTGTTAAATGTCAATTGTTAAATGTTATTCATTACCATATTTGAAAAAGGATTTCTCCTCCGACCATTTCTTTGCGCGCTTCGCGTCCGGAGAGGATTCCTTTCGGCGTTGATAAGACCATCATTCCCTTTCCGTTCTTGACCGGACGGATTTCTTTGACAGACGCGTACATCCTGCGCGACGGCTTGGAAACGCGGATGACATCGGAAATTCTCGGCGCGCCGTTCGTGTACGAAAGAGAAAGATTGAGCACCGGAAAATTCTTCTTCATGGCCTTTTCGGCGGAAGCGACGAATCCTTCCTTGACGAGGCAGTTTGCGATCGCGTTCTTCATATTGGAAAAAGGCAACGAAACAGCTTCGTGGTGAGCACGATTCGCGTTCTTGATCTTTATGAGCATGTCGGAGATGGGGTCCATTGGGTAAATTTCTAAGTTCTAATGTCTAATATCTAATTTAAATTTCAATTCTGAGCACTAATTCTTAATTTTTAATATATTATTTAGAAATTAGAAATTAGTACTTAAGATTTGAAATCTTCTTGGTTGCTACCAAGAAGATTTCCTGATTCCCGGGATCTTGCCTTCGTTGGCGAGTTCGCGGAAGCAGATGCGGCAGATTCCGAAATCGCCCATGTAGCCGCGACCGCGCCCACAGCGAAAACAGCGATTCTTGGCTCGCGTGCTAAATTTCGGCTTCTTCTTTGAGCGTTCCCAAGTTGATGTTTTGGCCATGGCTGATTTATAAGAAGCGAAGCGACTATATAAATCGCCACCCCGTGAAATGCGAGTAATCTCGCCTATTTCACTGGGGTCGTTTAGTCGCCACGCTTCTCGCTGTGCCCTTCGCAGTTCTTCGGAATATCACGCTTTTTTTCTCAAAACCGCCTTGCGGGCTTGAGGAGAAAAGCGGATTGCCTAAAAACAAAGGGCTCCCGCCATACTAGCAGAAGCCCCAAATCGTGTCAAACTATATGTCGCGAATCTTAAAAGACCCAAATTGCTCTGTTCTACCAACTTGCACAGCTGTGCCGGATAGTAGAAAAATGAAAATATAAAAAAATCCCGCCTCTGTTGAAGCGGGATTGTAAAAGAACAAACGACTACGATATGAAACTTGCCAAGCCGGTACGGCGAGCGAGCTCCGTGGCATTGCCTTTGCCAATTCCTTCCTTGATCTGGTGATCGATGGTGAATTGGAAGCAGACACCTCCGAGAGAATTCTTCGCATACTCGGCGACTTCGGGAATCTGGGTATTGAAGATCGTGCTGACATGCCTCTTGCGAAGCTCCGCCAAAATCTTCTTGCCGAGTTCGATCCCGTCATCGTTTTGCGCGCCGGAGCCGAGCTCATCGAGCATAACAACGATCGTGCCGGAGGGCTGTCTTTCGATTTCCTTGAAAACATTCGTGGCTTTCTTGAGGAAATTTTCCAACTGCGATCCTTGCCCGCGTGTATTGAATACGAGTCCGACCATCGTTTTCACATTGAGATGGACATCTTCACCGAAGACCGGCAATCCGGATTGCGCCAGATAAATCATGTATGACAGCTCGCTGATGGTGCCGGTTTTTCCTCCGCCATTCTGTCCGGTCAGACCGATGATCTGTCCGTTGAGCGGCGGGAGAGAATTGATGCGCACCAAATCATTCGCTTTCACATCCTTCCCTTCGGAATCGGTCCTTCCGATAAGATGTATCGGGTAGATCGATTTGAAGCCGACTACGGATTCAGTGTCCTCAAGGATCGTGGGAAACTCCATGGGAATATTCCATTCCTTCGATTTCGCTTCCATGTGTTCATAGAGGCCGACAATCGGGCGGAAGGTCGAGCGCAGGTGTTCAACAAATCTCCGGTAGCCACTGACTGAATTGAAATATGGCGCGATGTGCGGCATATTCTGGATCTGGCTGACGGAATAAAATTTGAATGAAGCGTCTGTTTTCGGAGAATCGATGTGAACGAAATTGTCGCAGAGTTTGGAATCGACGCTGTTGATGTATTTCATGACATCAAGAGTTATGTCCATCCGGTACACCTGATTGAAAGCAGTTTTGGTTAATTCAAGACTCTCCTCCGTAATACGCTTCTTGTAGCGCTCGGAATATCCTTTGAAATCAACCATATAAAACGGAATGCCCCTATCGAGCGACATTTTGTCCTGAATCTGATCCTTGTGAAGTTCGTTTGATCTTTCCAAGTGATCACGCTCCGGTTCGGTATGTGCGCTCAAGATGCGGATTTGCAAACCTTTTTCGGTGTAGCGATAAAAAATATCCAAGACCACATGGTTGTTCCCTGTCCTCGGGAAAACTTCCGGCATAATCATTTTCTTGGCTTCAATACTGCTTTCTGCCGTCCCCGTCTTGAATAATTCATCCCTTTTATCTTCAGCTTTTTTTCTGTCCGAAAAAGATTTCCGGATCATCGCTTGAATCATCTCATCTATGGCCGACAAAACTTCCGTCGGAACCGTTTCGATGATCATAGGGCGAAGAGCGAGCGACTTCTGACGCAG
>CALRFC010000048.1:0-367 GCA_943356395.1 Candidatus Nomurabacteria bacterium | reverse complement strand
GATTGTGGAGAGAATGACAAGAAACCACCACTGTCCCATCTGATCTTCATCCCATGTTTTCTTGTTCAGAATGAGCGAAAAATTCGCCGATTCTTTGAAAGAGAAGTGCTTGTAGCCGTATCCCTTTGATTTGTCGCGATCATAATACACACCTGCGTTATCGGAACCTACATGCACATCAATAACAGCTCGCCCGTTCAGATTGCTTGCCTTTACGACTTCTTTGCCGACGAGATCGCCAAAAGCTTTTTCCGTAATGCAATATTGATCGACGGACTCTCGGAGAAACTCGAGCAATTCTTTCGCTTCACCTTCAAGCGGAGAAACGGCGTTTGACGCTTCAAAAAGATCTTTGAGTTTCTTCAGG
>CALRFC010000047.1 GCA_943356395.1 Candidatus Nomurabacteria bacterium | reverse complement strand
TGAGCGCCGCGCCGCTATTCGCGTCGCGGCGCATTTGGGTATCCCGTTCCTCGAATGCGATGCCGAAGCCGAGTATAAAAAGGAAGTGGCTGACTACATGATCGCGGAATACAAAGCCGGCCGTACGCCGAATCCCGATGTCATGTGCAATCGCGAGATCAAGTTCGGCGTTTTTTGGCGTTTCGCAAAAGCTCACGGCGCGGATTTTATCGCCACCGGACACTACGCCCAGAACATAAAACATAAAACACAAAACATAGAACATAAAAAAAATTCAAGAGCCCGTCAAATGTCACATGTCAATTGTCAAATGTTCCGTGCCTCCGACCACGCAAAAGATCAGAGCTACTTCCTCTGGACACTCACGGAAGACGACTTGTCGCACACGCTTTTTCCGATCGGCCATTTGAAAAAGACGGAAGTGCGGAAGCTCGCGGGAAAATTCGGCTTGCCGACGGCAACAAAAAAAGACAGCCAAGGAATCTGCATGCTCGGCGACTTGGATATAAAAGAATTTCTTTCGCACTATATAAAAATGAAAAAGGGGAATGTGCTCGACGAAAAAGGCGAGATTATCGGGCATCACGACGGCGCCGCGTTCCTCACCTTGGGCGAACGGCACGGATTTACTATCACGAAAAAGACGCCTCACGACAATCGCTACTACATCGTCGCGAAAAATGTAAAAAATAATACGATAACTGTTTCGCACAAAACGAGTGCGACTCGGGCAGTTTCTTATTCTAATGTTCTAAAGAATATTAGAATAAGAAACTGCAACTGGATTTCCGGCGTGCCTGATATGGAGAAGAATTATACTTGCCAGATCCGCTACCACGGCGAGCATCTCCCATGCAGTCTTTTGGAAATTAGAAATTCGACATTAGTCATTGCATTCAATTCTCCTATCCTCGTCGCTTCCGGCCAGTCCGTCGTCATCTACGACGGCGACACTTGCTTAGGCGGGGGAGTCGTACTTTAGTTTTCTGGAGTTTAAATTCAAAGAAGTTAATTATATCAAATACTTGAGGGGGCTTTTTCTTTTCCGCGGATTTGCTACAATCCGTACATGCAACATTTTTTAAGTCCGGAGAATACGGACATCATCATCAAGCTTTTCGTCGCCATGATCTGCGGAATGGTCATCGGCATGGAGCGGCTTTTCGCGCACAAGACGGCGACCATGCGCACCTATTCGCTCGTCGCGCTCGGCGCCGCGCTCTTCATCATCGTTTCGGAGAAAGTCGCGCTCGGCTATTCCGGATTTTCCGGATTCAATCCCACGCAGATGGCGGCCTCGATCATCACCGGCGTCGGATTCTTGGGCGCGGGGCTCATGATCTGGCGGGGGACGAAATTGATCGGCATCACATCGGCAACGGGGCTCTGGGTCGCGGCCGGCATCGGCATGGGGGCGGGATTCGGTTTCTTTTCGATTTCCGTTATCGCCACGATCCTCTCGCTCTTCATCTTCGTCGTGCTTTGGTTCGTGGAAGCGCGCTTGCGCGAAGTTCCGTTCATAAAAGAATCCGACAATGGCAATGGCGACGAAAATGAATAAGAAAAATAACATAAAAACTTCTTGGAATCTGAAGCTTCTCTACGACGGGATCGACGATCCGAAAATAAAGCGCGACACTGATGCGTTTGTCCGCGCGTGCGAGGCGTTTGAGAAAAAATATAAGAAAGGGAAGCCGTATTTGAAAAATGATGCGGCGCTCCTCTCCGCGCTCCGTGATACGGAAAAGATAGAATCCATGCCGTCGCCCTTCCTTTATCTCTATTTCCTGACCGATTTGGACGGCAAGAACGACGCCGCTCGGGCGTTGGAGGCGAGATTGAGCGATGTCTGCAAAAAAGCCGGCAATAAGATTATTTTTTTCGGACTCGATATCGCAAAAATCGAAAAGTCGCGCCAGAAAAAACTGCTCGCCGACAAGAAATTCGCAACATACAGATATTTTTTGGAAAAGATTTTCGAATCCGCCAAGCATCAGCTCACCGAGCCGGAAGAAAAAATCCTCACGCTCGTAGGAAGCCAGTCGCGCTCCATGTGGATCGACGGCAATCAGAAGCTCCTGCAATCCATTTCTGTGGACTGGAAAGGCAAGAAGATTTCTTTGGGCGATGCGATCAATAAAATCCGCGATCTTTCTGTGAGAGACGGCCGCGAGCTTCATAAAAAATGCGTCACGCTTCTCAAGAATTCCAGTCATTTCGCGGAGGCCGAGTTGAACGCCGTGTATTATGACAAAAAAATAAAGGACGAGCTCCGTCACTACGAGAAGCCGTATTCTTCCACAGCCAGCTCGCATCAAGTCAAAGAGAGTACGATCGACACGCTCATTGCCGCCGTTTCCGGATCATTTTCGATCGCGCATGAATTTTTTGCGCTCAAGAAAAAATTGCTCGGCGTGAAAGAGCTGGAATATCCGGATCGCGCGAAATCAATCGGCACGACGCGGAAAGAGGTGTCGTTCGAACACGGATACGAACTGATCAAAAGCGCGTTCACGAATGCGGATCCGGAATACAGGAAAATCATAGAAGCGTTTGCCCAAAACGGTCAGATAGATGTATTTCCGAAGCTCGGCAAGACGAGCGGAGCGTATAGTGTGAGTAAAACGGCATCTCATCCGGGTTTCGTCCTTCTCAATTGGAGCGATTCGCCCGATGCCGTGATGACCTTTGGACATGAAATGGGGCATGCAGTTCACGGAGTGCGGAGCGCGGATTCCCAGCCGGTATTTTACGAAGGGCACTCGACTGCGACGGCGGAAGTTGCGAGCACATTTTTCGAGAATTTCGCTTTCGAAGAGTTATTGAAAGAGATGTCGGATGAAGAAAAAGCGATCGCGCTTCACGATCGGATTCAAGACGATATTCAGACCATATATCGCCAAGTTGCATGTTTCAATTTCGAACTCGCTCTGCACGAAGCCGTGAGAAAAGACGGCTATGTTCCGAAAGAAAAAATCGCTGTGCTTATGAATGAACACATGAAGAGTTATTTGGGTCCTGATTTTAAATTGAATGATGAAGATGGATATTTTTTTGTTTACTGGTCGCACATAAGGAACTTCTTTTATGTTTATTCATATGCATTTGGACAGCTGATTTCAAAAGCGCTTTATGCTAGAGTGAAAAAAGATCCGTCATATATGAAAAAAGTGGATGAATTCCTGTGCGCTGGCGAGAGCGACACGCCGGAGCATATCTTCAAGAAAATCGGCATCGATGTGACGAAGCCGGAATTTTGGAAGGAAGGTCTTGCTTCCATCAAAGCCGACATTGCTAGATTGAAGAAACTGACGAGAAAAAAGAAATAATCTCAACTTGGAAGCAAGGCACCTAAGTAAGAGAAAAAAGGAGCGCCCCGACCATCGGTCGGGGCGCTCCGTTAAATATTCTAAAATTCCTGCTATATTTTATCCATGCAATCCAACGAAATCCGCCAGAAATTCATAAAATTTTTTAAAGCCAAAGAACGCGGCGAACACAAACATCTGCCGTCGTCTTCGCTTGTGCCGGAGGGCGACATCTCCGTCCTTTTCACCACGGCCGGCATGCAGCAATTCAAACCGTATTACACCGCGCCCGAAAACGCCGTCCGTGATTTCGGTTCAAAGAATGTCGTTACGATTCAGAAATGCGTTCGCACCGGCGACATCGACGAAGTCGGCGACGACACACACCTGACATTTTTCGAAATGCTCGGCAATTTTTCATTCGGCGGTTATGGCAAGAAAGAAGCGATAGAATACGCGCATGAATTCATCACGAAAGAGCTCGGTCTCACTATTGATTATGTTTCCGTCTTCGAAGGCGACAGCGAAATTCCGGCCGACGAAGAATCACGTGAGATTTGGAAAAGCATCGACCAGAATTTGAATATCAGAAATCACAATCGCGCCGACAATTTCTGGGGCCCGACCGGACTCGAAGGCCCCTGCGGCCCGACGACGGAAATATATGTGAACGGCGTGGAGATTTGGAACATCGTTTTCAATCAATATTTCAAACACGCCGACGGCCGCTACGAAGCTCTGCCCGTCTTGGGCATTGATACCGGCATGGGCCTTGAGCGCTTGCTCGTGCAAGTGCAGAAAAAAGAAAATGTTTACGAAACCGATTTGTTTTCCGCACCCAAACTTAGTAATCCGGTTACTAAGTCGGAGCGGATAGTGGCTGACCATGTGAAGGCTTCGCTTTTTATGATTTCAGACGGCGTCACCCCTGCAAATACCGGCGCCGGATATGTGCTACGCCGATTGATTCGCCGCGCTGTGAGATTTTCAGAAAAACCTTTATCTGAAGAAATTGAGAAAATAAAAAATATATACAAAAATGTTTATGATTTAGACGACAAAGGCGAAATAGGAAAAGAAGAATCTAAATTCAGAGAAACTTTGGAAAAGGGAATGAAAGAATTTGAAAAGGGAACTGATCCGTTTATTTTGGCGACAACATACGGCTTTCCCATCGAGCTGACTGAAGAGTTGGCGAAAGAAAAAGGACGAACTATAGATCTCGAAGATTATAAGAAGAAAATTTCCGAACACCAAAAACTTTCCCAGACCGCATCCGCCGGTATGTTCAAGGGCGGCTTGGCCAATCACGAGCCGAAGACCATTGCGCTCCACACCGCCCACCATTTGCTTCTCGCCGCGCTTCAGCAAGTTTTGGGCAAAGAAGTAAAACAGAAGGGAAGTAATATCACTGAAGAGCGCTTGCGCATGGATTTTTCTTTCGATCGCAAGATGACCGATGAAGAAAAGAAGAAAGTGGAAGATATCGTGAATGAGAATATCAAACGCGGACTTTCTGTTGTCTGTCGGCAGATGCCTTTGGCGGAAGCCGAACGGCTCGGGGCGGAAATGGAATTCGGTGCGAAATATCCCGACACGGTTTCCGTGTATTTCATAGAAGACGAAAATGGCAATCAAATTTCCAAAGAATTCTGCGGCGGCCCGCATGTTTCAAATACCGGCGAGCTCGGTCATTTCAAAATATTAAAAGAGGAAGCTTCCTCTCAAGGCGTGCGCCGAATGAAAGCGATACTCGAATAATAAATATAAATTCTAAAGTTCTATAGAACTTTAGAATAGACCAGATACTCAAATGTAAAGATGAGCCACTTTCGCCATTTGGCGAAAGCGGCTCATTCTCAAAAAATTTCTTGTGATATACTGATCACATGGGTATTTTTTCCGGCAGCGCAAAAAAAGAATCGCTCGAACTCATCATCGACATCGGATCGGCGTCGGTCGCGGGCGCGCTCGTTTCGGTGAACGGCGCGGATCCGAAGTCTCCGCCAAAAATCCTTTTCAACGCCAGAATCGCGATGG
>CALRFC010000046.1 GCA_943356395.1 Candidatus Nomurabacteria bacterium | reverse complement strand
TCAAACGGGCTTGTGCATGAGAATCCATTGGGAACGAAGCTCGGCGAAGGCGAACGAAAAGTCGCCCATCATCTCGAAGGATTTTTTGAAGCGTTGAATCATTCGGCGCTGGAATACACGCCGAACACTTTGGCGAATTATCTCCTCGTCTTGTGCCGCGAGTACAACAGCTACTACGGCACGACGAACATCATTCGCGACAAGAATGTCGCAGGATTGCTCGTTTCGGAAGCGACGCTTCGGATCATCGAGCTCGGACTCGAACTTCTCGGGATAAAAGTTCCGGAAAAGATGGGTTCGAAATCCAACGATTAGGTGTCTTTTGTTTTTAAAGGGTCTCATTTGAGACCCTTTTTTTGCGCCAAAGGCGCACTCGATGCGAATGCTACGAATGAAATGCCACGAATCTACGAATAATACGAATAAAAAATAAATCCGAAGCACGAAATCCTAAATCTCCGCCCGACTAAACGACAATACTTCAGTCCCCGCCAGAACGACTCTGTCGGGCTGGGTTCGGGCGGGCGAAATAATATAAAAATCAGAAATTATGTATAAGCATCTTCCTGCTTTTTTGTGGTATGATTGGAAAAGTAATGTGCTTCTAAAACTCTTATGAGCAGAAAAATCCTTGCAATCAAAGCCAAATCCCGCCTCGGCATGAAGTATATTCCGCACGGCGGAACCGAGCTCAACATCGGCGTCGAAGACGGGCCGGAAACGGTGCTGTCGCCGGATTTTTTGCAAAAAATCGGGAATCCTCGGCTCATAGATTTCTCTTTCTCTCTTCCGGAAGCGGTTTCGGAAGAAGAGTACTATGGTCGCATCGGCGAGGAGACGAACGACCTCGCGAGAAAAATCGAGAATGCATTCAGGGAAAATGATTCGCCGTTCGTTCTCACCGTCGGCGGCGACCACAGCATCGCATCGGCGTCTCTCCTTTCGATGGCGCGGATCATGAAAGGCAAGAATCTCGGCGTCATCATGTTTGATTCGCATGGCGACATCCATCTGAAAGGGACGAGCCCGACCGGAAATTATCACGGCATGTGGCTTCGGCCTTTTTGGAGCGAGTACGACGATTCGGAAATCGAAAAAGCCATCGATGTCTCTTTCAACGGAGACCAGCTTGTTTTCATCGGCAATCTGCTTCTGGAAGAGGAAGAAATAAATTTCCTTTCCAAAAACAATGTGCAAATTTTTCCTTCGGAGAAATTTGCAGGCGCGGCAAAACAGGATTCATACGAGAAGCTCCTCGCTTTCTCTATGGCGCACGATGCAGTGCATGTTTCTTTCGATATCGATGTCTTCAACACCGATCTTGTCCGTGCGACGGGCACGCCAAATCCCGCCGGCTTCGGCAAGGAGATGATTTTTGACATAATCCGCGTTTTGAAGGAAAGCGGAAAGATTTCTTCGCTCGATCTGGTCGAAGTCAATCCGAAAAAAGACGGCAGTGCCGAAACAACCGCCCTCGCGCAAGAAGTGATATCGGAATTTTTGGGTTGACAGAGGCATCTTTGACAGAACAATATGTTTATTGTCTTATAGAATATCTTGTTGCCCGAAATCGTCTTTCTGCTACCATTTATAACGAGCAATAACTATGTTCAAAAAAGTCAGGAAAACTGGCTTTTTCATTTTCAAAACAAAATAAACTTTTACCATGTCACAAGAAATACCACGAACAGTCATTTTTGATTTCGATCAAGACAAAAGCGTAGACATAGAAACACATTCACTTTTCAGATGGTGGTCGGAGAAGACTTTTACGGAAAAGCACATGCTCCCATTGTCTATGGACGAGATGAAGGAAACGCTTCTCATGGCGATCTTTGCTTTCAGCGATAACGGAAGCCAGATCGCCGCCGCGGGAATATTCTTGCCGCGGACCGGAGACAAATCCGAACCGCGACTGAAAGGCAGACGGGTCGTCGAACTCGGAACGAATTTCGTAGATCCGGAGCATCGCGGTCATCATATCGGCTCGCTCTTGATCAATGAAAGACTCCGGCATTCGCACGAAAAGAATTGGCTTCCGGTCAGCATCAGCAGCAATCCAGTCGTGCAAAAAGCCTTCCGTTCCGTTCAAGGAGTGCTTATGGAAGAGAACGATGAATACGGCGAGCTCCGCGAACTCCTTTGTCTTCGATGTGAAGAAAAAGACGACTGCAAGCTTTGCCCTCGGTTTTCCGGGTGCGCTTGGATTTTTCCCGAATATGTTCACGCGATGTAATCAAAAAATGGAGCGCCAAAACGCTCCTTTTTAATTTGCGTTTTTAATAGTAGTATGTCTGTATCCGACCGATGAATGATTATCTTCCTAAAGTAAAAATAGTCCGCGGCAAAAAACGAGGCAAGATAGTCGCAGTCTTTTCCGGAATTCATGGCAACGAAAGAGCCGGAGTTTTGGCCGTGAAAGAATTGATGAAAGAAATAAAGATCGATGCCGGCACGCTCTATCTCGTTATTGCCAATCCGCTCGCACTCGAAAAGAATAAGCGTTTTTTGGAAAAGAATCTGAATCGCCGTTTTTTGAAAGGCAACAAAGGGCGGGCGCTCGAAGACAAGATTGCGCGCAAGCTCATGAAAATATTGGACGACTGCGACGCGCTTCTCGATCTGCACGCTTTCAGCGATCCGAAAGGGAAGCCGTTCGCGATTTGCGGAACCGGAGATTCGAAGCTCGCCTCGATTTTTGATGTTGATCTCATTTCCTACGGCTGGAATGATTTGGAGCCCGGCGCGACCGACGGTTATATGGAAAATTTGAAAAAGCCGGCCGTGTGTCTCGAATGCGGACCGATCCCGAAAGCAGAAGAATACAAGGATTTCGCCAAGCGCCAAGTCTTGAAATTCTTGACCCATTTCGGTCTCAAAGACGGCAGAAAGCCGGAAGCGAAAATAAAAAAGATCATAAGAGTCTTCCGCGTTTTCAAGGCCGAGACGAACAACTTCACATTCTCTAAAGAGTATCGGAATTTTGAAATGCTTCCTGCCGGAAGGGTGTTTGCAACCGACGGCGAAAAAAAGATACGAGCGCGAAAAAACGAATGTATCATCTTCCCGAGAAAGAATCAGGCGATCGGCGCGGAAGCGTGTCTTTTGGGTAAAATTGTGAAAAAATAATCTGTATGGATACGAACGAAATCGAAAATCGAATACGCGAAATCGAAAATGCCATGATGGCGGGGGATTTTTGGAGCGACAAGGCGCGCGCGCAAGCCATGATCCGCGAGCTTTCGGAATTGAAGGACAAGAAAGAAGGCGTTGCCGCGTTTGACAAGTCGCCGGCGATCATGACCATCATCGCCGGCGCCGGCGGAGACGACGCCGAGGATTTCGCGCGCATGCTTTTCGAGATGTATTCGAAATATTTCGCGCGCAAGAATTTTTCCCACAAGATTCTGCACGAAAACATGAACGACCAGCGCGGCTACCGGAATATCTCGCTCGAAGTCCTCGACAAGAATGCCTACGGGACGCTCAAGGGCGAGAACGGCGTGCACCGGCTCGTGCGCGTTTCGCCTTTCAACGCCAAGCAGAAGAGAAACACTTCTTTCGCACTCGTTGAAGTCATTCCGAAAATCCCGAAAGCCGCCATGCCGGAATTGAACGACGCGGACATCGAATTCGAAAGCTCCAAAGCCGGCGGTCCGGGCGGTCAGAATGTGAACAAGCGCGAGACGGCCGTGCGCCTCACGCACAAGCCGACGGGCATCACCGTCTCCGTGCGCGAAGAGCGCAGTCAGGAGGCGAACCGCGACCGCGCGCTCGAATATCTGCGCGGCAAACTCTTCAAAAAGGCCGAAGAAGAGCACAAGACGCTCGTCGAGAGCATGCAGATCGGCAAATCGACGGAAATCGAATGGGGAAATCAGATCAGGAATTATGTCTTGCATCCGTACAAGCTGGTGAAAGACCTGCGCACTGGCGTGGAGACCTCGGACACGAAAGGAGTCTTGGACGAAGGCGACCTCGACGCTTTCATTGAAGCGGAAAAAAAGATATAATGAAAAAGTGAGAAGGCAGTAGGGAACAGCGAACAGGATGAATCCTTGAACCGAAAGATTTTTTGCTCCTGTCCGCTTGTCACTTTTGCCTTCGCACTTTTTTCACATGATTTCCTTCAACAACATCACAAAATTGTATCCGACCGCGCACGAGCCGTCGCTCGAAGATGTAACCCTCTCGATAGAGAAGGGCGAATTCGTCTCGGTTGTCGGACATTCCGGCGCCGGCAAAACAACGCTCGCAAAATTGATTCTTGCCGAAGAGCGTCCGACATTCGGCCAAGTGTATTTCAACGACATCGATATCGCGCATCTGCGTTCGCGCGAAATCACCGAATTCCGCCGGAAGATCGGTGTCATTTTCCAAGATTTCCGCCTCCTGCCCAACAAGACCGCCTACGAGAATATCGCTTTCGCCATGGAAGCGGCGGGCAAGACCGACGAAGAAATCGAATCGGATGTCCCGCATGTGCTTGAGCTCGTCGGGCTCGAGAACAAGATTTTCCAGTTTCCGCATCAGATGTCGGGCGGAGAAAAACAGCGCCTCGCTATAGCGCGCGCGATTATCAATCAGCCGGAAGTGATCATCGCCGACGAGCCGACGGGCAATCTCGATCCCGCAAACACCTACGATGTCGTCCAAATACTGAAGAAGATCAACGATCTCGGCACGACCGTAATCCTGACGACGCACAATAGCGGCGTCATCGATTCGGTCGGCGGTCGCGTCGTCACGCTTGAAAAAGGGCGCGTGATAAGCGATGATAAGGGTAAGAAGAAGGGAAAGAAAGAATAAACATAGAACATAAAACATAAAACATAAAACATAAAACATAGAACATAGAACATAGAATATAGAATATGAAAATTTTAGATCTAAAAAGAATTATACGATCGGGGTTCATAAATTTCTGGCGCAACGGGACGGTTTCCATGGCGTCGATCTTGGTGTTCACGATCACGCTCTCCGTCCTGACCTCGATTTTTCTGACGCAAGCGGTTCTCGAAAATTCCTTGAATGACATCAAGAACAAAGTCGATGTCACGGTCTATTTCACCACCGACGCCGCCGAGGGAGACGTTCTTTCCGTCAAATCCAAGCTTGAGAAATTGCCGGAAGTCAAAGAAGTCGCGTATGCGTCGCGCGATCAGGCACTCTCGGATTTCCGCGCGCGCCATCAAGACGACTACCTGACGATCCAAGCGCTCGACGAGCTCGCGGGCAATCCGCTCGGCGCCACGCTCAAGGTTCGCGCAAAAGATACCGCCTCGTACGAGAGCATCGCGAAGTATCTCGAGAACAGCACGGCGCTCTCTTCCGGCGGAACGAACATCATCGACAAGATCAATTATCACCAGAACAAGATCGTCATCGACCGGCTCTCGTCGATCATTTCCGGCGCACACCGTCTCGGCTTTCTTG
>CALRFC010000045.1 GCA_943356395.1 Candidatus Nomurabacteria bacterium | reverse complement strand
ATAATTAATACTATAAAAGAGGGCCGCTCTTTGGAGCGATGCCATTTTTCACTACAGGATGGAAAATCCCAAAAACATTCCCGAAAAATTCTTGAAACCCTACGATTCATCGGAGACCGAAGCGCGCGTCTACAAACTCTGGGAAGAGAGCGGTTTTTTCAATCCCGACAATCTTCCCGTCGCGTCTGACAATCCAAACAGCGCAAAATCCTTCACCATCGTCATGCCGCCGCCGAATGTCACCGGCGTCCTCCACATGGGACACGCGCTCGGGCTCACGCTCCAAGACATCATCATCCGCTACAAGCGCATGCGCGGCTTCCGCACGCTTTGGATCCCGGGAACGGATCACGCCGCCATCGCCACGCAGTCGAAAGTCGAGAAGGAAATAAAAAAGAATGAAGACAAATCACGCCACGATCTCGGCCGCGAAGAAATGCTCCGCCGGATAGACGCGTTTGCAAAAGATTCGCACGACACGATCGTTTCGCAGATAAAGGTCATGGGCGCATCCTGCGATTGGTCGCGCGAGGCGTTCACGCTCGACGTGACGCGGAGTCGCGCCGTGAACACAATGTTCAAAAAAATGTACGACGATGGACTGATCTATCGAGGCAATCGCATCGTGAACTGGGATCCAAAAGGCCAGACGACAATCGCCGACGACGAAATCGTGTACGAAGAACGCAAAGCCAAGCTCTACACTTTCAAATACTCGAAAGACTTCCCTATCTCAATCTCTACCACGCGACCGGAAACGAAAGTCGGTGATGTGGCGGTCGCTGTGCATCCGGATGATGCGCGCTACAAGGAATTTGTCGGCAAGACATACGAAATCGCGGATTTCTGCGGCGTCCCGCTTTCCATAAAAATCGTTGCCGATGAATCGGTGGAAAAAGGTTTCGGCACCGGCGCGCTCGGCGTAACTCCGGCGCATTCAGAGATCGACTGGGAAATCGCCGACCGCCATGATTTGCCTCGCCTGCAAGTCATCAGCGAGCTTGCAAAAATGACGGTCGGCGACGAGCGGCTCAAAGGCAAAAAAGTTTCTGAAGCGCGAGAAATAATCGTCGAATGGTTGCGCGCCGAAGGACTTTTGGAAAAAGAGGAAGAAGTCTCACAGAATGTCGCCACCGCAGAACGCACCGGCGGCATCATCGAGCCTCTGCCGAAATTGCAGTGGTTCATCAATGTAAATGCAAAATTCAAATTGCAAAATTCAAAATTGAAAGGACTTGAAACGGGCATGGAGGTAAGTTTGAAGGAAATAATGAAAAATGCTGTTTCAAGCAGACAAGTCGCTATTTTGCCCGAGCATTTCGACAAAACCTATTTCCACTGGATCGAAAATCTTCGCGACTGGTGCATCTCGCGCCAGATCTGGTACGGCCACCGAGTGCCGGTGTGGTATTGTCTGCACTGTAAAAAACAATATGTAAATCTTGAAACCGGCGCAAAAATCTACTTAACAAGACACGGGGAAACAGATTCCAACAAAGAAGGTAGAATAGCGGGCTCAATCGATCTGCCCTTGAATCAAACTGGAACAGAACAAGCTATGGTGGCAGCACAGAAATTAAAGAATGAAAACATCGATTATATAATTTGCTCAAACTTGATACGAGCAAAAGAAACTGCAGAAATAATACAAAAAGAAATTGGAGGAGAAATAATAATTGATCCGGAATTGAGAGAGCGTGAGTACGGAGTTGTCGAAGGAATGTACGGCAAAGATATTAAGCCACTTAAAACATATCAGTATGAGGGCAAGCCGGAAAATGGGGAGAGTTATAAGGAGGTCGAGGAGCGTATTCATAATGCTTTTGTCTCTCACAGAAAAAAATTTGAGGGGAAAAATATACTTGTGGTTTCGCATGGAGGAGCATTAAGGACATTGATGAAAAGGTTGTTGGATCTCGATCCTATGGAGATGTTGGCTCGGACAGCCATCAAGAATGCAGATGTGATACAGATTGAAATAAGTAAACCTTGTGAAAATTGTAAAAATGATATATTCGAACAAGATCCCGACACGCTCGACACATGGTTCTCTTCCGGCACATGGACATTTTCCACGCTCGGCTGGCCGATTGATAAGAAAATGGGAATGAATGAAAAGTTTGTTGAAAGAATAAAGAGCGGCGACAAGACAAACACCACGAGATTGGAGAAGAAAGATTGGAATATTGGCGACATATTACAGCTTGAAAACACGCAAACGGGGGAACTGTTCGGATATGCAAGAATAACAAACATCGAAGAAATTCCGCTGACTGCGGAAAAGAAAGGAACACTTCAAGAGTATTACGGAGAAAAAGATCTGACCGAAGTCGCTCCGACTTGGAAATATTCTTTTGTCTATTCTGAAAAATCAGATCTGGAAACATACCATCCGACCGATGTCATCGTTCCCGCATACGAAATCTTGTTCCATTGGATCGCGCGCATGATTCTAATGTCCGGCTATGCTCTCGAGACGATTCCCTTCCATACCGTCTATCTCACCGGCATCGTGCGCGACGCGAAAGGCAGGAAATTCTCCAAATCGCTCGGCAACGGCATCGACCCGATCGAGATCGCGAAGAAATTCGGCGCGGACGCCGGACGCATGGCGCTCGTTGTCGGCACGGCTGCCGGCACGGATATGAAGATTTCCGAAGACAAGATCAAGGGCTATCGGAATTTCTCGAATAAGATCTGGAATATCACGAGATTTGTTATGGAAAATGTCGAAACAGAATCACTTGGAAGTTCGACTTCCAAGTTGGATGAAATCATGGATGAATGGAAAAAAATTGCCGCCGACATCACAGACGACATGGAGAATTTTCGCTTCCATTTGGCGAGTGAAAAGATCTATCACTATGTCTGGCATCGTTTTGCCGATGAAATTATCGAACAATCGAAAACCGACGCGGAGATAAAATCCGCGCTCATCCACATCTGGACCGACTGCCTCAAGATTCTCCATCCTTTTATGCCCTTTGTGACGGAAGAAATCTGGGCGCTTTTGCCGGCTGAAAAAAGAAATTTGCTCATGGTGGAGAAGTGGCCAACGACATAGAAAAAGTGCTTCTTGCTTTTAGCTTCCTGCTTTCAGCTTTTGAATTGGAATTAAAAAGCTAACAGCAAAAAGCAGACAGCTGGAAGCTCGTATTTTTTCCGCTATTCGCTTTTCCCTTTTTGCTTTATACTTATATCCAATGAACAGCATCCCAAATTTTTTGAACGCAAGCACTGCCGATCCTGTTACGGTCATCATTTCCATCCTCGCCGGCGCAGTTCCCGCATATGTGTGGCTCCGCTATTGGCTGCGCGAAGATTCCGTTCATCCCGAACCGCGCGGACTCCTTTTCCTTTCGTTTGCCGGAGGCATGATCGCCGTCATCCTCGTTCTCCCGCTTCAGAGGTTTCTCCTCAATTTTTCAAACGACGAGCACACGCTCATGATCGGCTGGGTCGCGATCGAAGAGATCATGAAATTGCTCGCTGTTTTCTTCATCGCATTTCGGAGCTCGCAAGTCGACGAACCGGTGGACTTCCCGCTCTATTGCATCACGACCGCGCTCGGCTTCGCGGCGCTCGAGAACGCGCTTTTTCTCATCTATCCGATCGGATCTTCCGACACGACCGTCTCGCTCCTCACCGACAGCTTGCGCTTCTTGGGCGCGACGCTTCTCCACGCCATGTCCACCTCGATCATCGGATTCATGCTCGGGCTCTCGTTCTTCCAGAGCATCGGCGTGAAGTTCTTTGCCGGACTCTTCGGACTCGCGCTCGCAATCACCTTGCATAGCACCTTTAATTTTTTTATAATGAATGCGCACGGCAACGAGTATATAAAAATTTTCGGATTCCTTTGGGTCGCCACCATTATCAGCTTGCTTCTTTTTGAAAAAGTGCGCCGCATGAGCCAGCGTCTCTATGAAGAAAAAGAGAGCGCGGTTCTCCCGCCCGTTTCAACACAACACTATGTTTAAAGGAAAATCTTTTTTTGAACGCCTGACCGGCGGAATCCGTCTTGACGATTCGGAGAGCCCAGATGTGCCCGTGAAAAAAGCCAAAGACGAGGCGCGGCTTTCGAATTCGGAAGAGCGCAAAGTCGATTGGAACGACGAGCACGAAGACGCCGAGCTCTCCGTCGATGTGTATCAGACACCGAATGATGTGATCGTGGAAACCATGGTCGCCGGCGTGAAGCCCGAGGATCTTTCGATAAACATCACGCGCGACATGATCATCATCAAAGGCAAGCGCGAAAGTTCGAAGATCATTTCCGAAGAGAATTATCTTTCCCGCGAATTGTACTGGGGTTCTTTCGCCCGCACCATCATTCTCCCGCAGGAAGTGGAACCGGAAGAAGCCGAAGCCATCGAACGCCACGGGCTTCTCGTCATCAAGATCCCGAAAGTCGACCGCGCGAAAAAGACGATGCTGAAGGTCAAATCGGTTTAGGGACAGTAAGAAAGTAGTAAATAGTTAGTAGGAACACCAATAAAGAAAAAACCCCGCATGCGGGGTTTTTTCTGTTTCGGGTGCCGTGGGCCAGATTTGAACTGGCGACTTCCTTCTTACAGAAGCTGTACACCTTTCGCATTTTGATTACAAAACGCTCAAGGTCTTGCGAAGCTCCAAGTAGTCACAGATATTTTGTTGCTACAAAATTCTGCGACCCCGACTCGCCTCGTCAGGCTCCGTCTTTGAATTCTTGCAAGTATTCAGAATTCAACGCTTCTCACCTCTTCAGGGAATACATTTTATTATATTGGTGTGCCGAGGGTGAGAATCGCACTCACGACCTATCCCTCTTCAGGGGAGAGCTCTACTACTGAGCTACCTCGGCGTAATCTTAATATGCTTTCTGCTTTCAGCTTCTCTAACCCAAAGCCAAAAGCAAACAGCAGAAACCAAAAAGCTGCTCTCTTATTTCTTCGTCGCGGTCGTTCCGTTGTCGTTCAAGAACGAGCTCCAATTGTTTGAACCGCTCAAATTCTTGAAATTATCGAGAACGCTGGAACCTTGCGAATAAAGCCCCGTGATTTTTTCCAAATACGGCTGGATGAAGACATACGCGCCGAAAGTGAGCGCGATGATCACGATCCAATAGATCGCACGGAACATCTGCGCCGTTTTCTGCGTCCCGCGGATCTTCTTCAGCATCGCGTGATTGTCCTCCGTAAGCTTCAATATCTGGTCTATTTTTTCGGAATCCATCCTGTAGTGAAAAATGGCATCGCTCCAAAGAGCGGCACACTTTTATATGATTAATTATAATAGCGCAATTTTTCGAAACATAATATCATTATCTTGATTTTCAATGCCATTTTCTACTACGGGATGCATCACTAGAATATAGCAAAAAATGATAAAAAATTCAAATGGTGCCTCCGGCTGACACAAAGATTGAAAAACGAGACGCAGGTCTCGTTTTTCAATCTTTGTGTATTTATTGTACCAAGTTCGAACCTATTTC
>CALRFC010000044.1 GCA_943356395.1 Candidatus Nomurabacteria bacterium | reverse complement strand
TTCCCTGTCTTCAAAGATTGCGATATTTTTTACTGTATTAGTTTTTTTTATCTTCATTATAATAATCTTCCCACATTACCCCTTATTTTTCAATCAAAACAAAACATGTCGTGATATACTTCACTCATGACATTTTTTCATACATCGGGTGCGGTGACGGAAGTGGGACGGGCCAAGGCCGTGAGAGAAGTGCTTGAGAATACTGTGCCGGACAGGGATTTCTATATCCTCGTCGTGGGTGCGGCGCTCCTTGCCGCAAGCGGGATATTGCTCGACAGCATTCCCGTGCTCATCGCCTCCATGGTCGTCGCGCCCCTCATGTGGCCCATTCTCGGGCTCTCGCTCGGCATCATTTCGAGCGACAAGAAGCTCATCGGCCACAGCCTCGCCATGCTCGTCGTTTCCATACTAGTCGGACTCGCCGTGGCCGCGCTCGGCGCATGCATCGCCATCAAGTATTTCAATTGGAACATCAGCGGAATCTTCATTTCTTTCTCGCCGAATTATTTCTTCGATGTCTTCATCGCCCTCGTCTCCGGCGCCATCGCCGCCTACGGACTGGTGCGGACGAAAGTCGGCGGCGCCATGACGGGCATCGGTATTGCAGTCTCGCTCATGCCGCCACTCGTCGCGACCGGCGTGGGGCTCGTGAGCTCGAAAATACTTTCCAAAGCCGCGCTCACGATATTCGCGCTCAACGTCGGCGGAATACTCCTCGCAAGCGCGATCGTGTTTGGGATATTGAAGGTGAGGAGCAGATAATACAAAAAGCCACTTGGACATGCAGTCCGAGCAGCTTTTTGCAATTCCCGAAATTATTTCTCCAAACTAGCAATCTCTTCTTTCAATGTTTGTTCAACCTCATCAAGTTTATTTACTACATCCTGATATGTGTAGATGATTTCTTTGACTTCAGCAGATGTCGAATGAGCCTCTGCGTATCCGACATCGGGATGCGGGCAATCAAATTTGTACCCAGACTTGTTGATATACGGCACTGGACCATCATACTCTACGATATACACTGCGTCATTTTCCGCAGCACTCTTGCTTGTATCAGTAAGATTTTTTCTAACTTCGATATTATATCTATTGCCATTTAAATAAATATCGTCCTCTTGTAATACTGAATTTTTGTAAACTGAAGAATTATATCTAAACATACTGAACTGATTGTCTTTTGACGTATATTGATACGTCGTATCAAGGCCAGAATTATCTGTACTCGGCCTAGTTACTTCCATGCCAAAATCATTATTTTTAGCAAGATCTATCAAAGCACCGGTCAAGCTGTCAATCTCAATGACTTTTTCATGAAGAAACTTGTTTTGTTCTGGTGTTATATTCTCTCTCTTTATAAATGACTGGGCTTCGGTGTTTTCAAAAGACATGAGAAAAACTCCGGCAGCCACCAGTGCAGTTTTTAGCTTGCTACGAAAAGCTTCGAAAGCGGATTTGTCTTCATGTTGCGGTCCGCCCATTTCCATTTTTTCCATATGATTTCAGGTTATAAGTGATAATTTACTTAGGCTCTTTAATTATAGCTTACTTACTTACAATGTACATCCCAGAGATGGGATTCAAAAATCCCGCCATCTGAAAAGTTGGGCGGGAGTTTTTGTTATCTATGCAAAGACGGTCCTTGCATGGTTATGAGGAATCTTTTATTTCGGCATAACTGTTCCGCCAGCACCGCCACCACTATTGCTACCTCCAGTGCCAGTGCCAGTGCTTCCCGCCGGTAGGACTTTAAAAGAGTTGTCAGAGATATCTCCCGGATGTCCGATGCCATCGAGCCATACTGACATATCCTGAACGACTAATTTATATGTTCCTAAAGGAATGTTCTCATGGATCATGATGATTTCAGAACCGTCATTTGCAGTTTGTGTTGCGAGATTATACCAGAGTCCGCCTGTTAATTGACCAGTTGTTGGATTAACTTGGGCGATTCTGATATCGACATGGTCAGCAGAGCTCAAATTACAGCTACTCCACTTTATTTTCGCATTCTGCGCGGGAGGAAACACTTCCCCGCCATTCGGTGAAATAACTTGAATCCAGGGAGCCATATTTGAAGCACATTTTCTATAAGCTCCGTTTGAGTTCTGCGCTTGCGGCATATCATACACCGTCCCCTTTTGCCCCACACCCCTGTTTGATACATTCTTGAATATAAAATATCCTACACCAATAATTACTACTGCGATCAAGATTACCTTTATCGAATTGTATTCTTGTGATTTAAACATTTATTTAATAATACTTTGATTACTTGATAATACCGTAATTCTACCCCCCCCCTCGCGAAAACACAAGCAAGAAAGTTTACCCCTTTTCTCACACAAAAAATCCCGCCATCTGAAAAGTTGGGTGGGATTTTTCGACTTATGCAAGGACCGTTCCAGTATGGTCGCGTTAAATTTTTTCGTAAATTTTCCTAATGTCTTCCAGTAGATATGTGTCCATTAAAACATTAGTGGTTACTCTCCTACCATCACTGAGTCTTAGATTAACTTGCCCTATGTCGTTCTGACCCGCGGTCGCAGGGAGAACTTCAGCGATTACATATTTGTCGTAAAGAGTATATATATTGTCACCAACATGAAGAGATCGGATTGTTTTTGATTGTAGCAGATTAGGGTCAATAATGGTCATCCGACTGCCTTCCGCAACTGGAATTTTTGGCAATGATTTCATGAACGATTCTATCTCTGAGACAGATAGTGAGTCAAAGTCTTTCTTGCTTTCTTTTTCAGTAGAGGAATTGCCTCCTGCCAGTTTTTCTTCAACTATTTTTCTCCATTTTTCCGGTATTCCCTGTAGGACATACTCTTTGTCTTTGCCGGAATTAATTTCATCAACATATTTTTGTACTTTTCGCTCGAAATCGTCTCTCAAGCCATCTTTTGCTCCTCCGGCAATATTTTGCATGGTGTCATAGATGCCTTCCAGTTGCTCGTCATTTCCAAAGTTTGGTTTTTCTTTTTTGGGTAAATTAAGCTCTTCTCGAATCTTCTCGATTTTCTTTTGATCTTCCTTTCTTTGGTTCTCTTTTTGTTTGTTTTCTTCTTCTTGTCTCTTTAAGTAAGAAATGGCGCGCTGCTTCCGATCTTTCTCTTCTTTTGTTTTTTCTGGATCAAGATACTCTGGTATATCCCAAATAAAATCTAGTGATTCGGAATCGAGTCCGCTATATTGGGGTGGTATAATCGCTATTTCTTTTTGCTCTGATTTTCTATCTTGTTCTAAAAGCAATCTCTTCTCTATTGCATCACGAAAAAAGGCTGGTAATCCTTGTGTAACTGATTCTTTGTTCTCGCCACCACGAATACGCTCTACATATTCGTTCACTTTTTGCTCGGAACCCGACATCTCACTTCTGTTGTTTTCTGGAGATTTCATCTCAGAAATATATCATTCATGGTTCTTCCCATCAATCTTGAAAAGCTTGCGGGCGATGAGGAAGACGATGAGAGCGAGGATGAGGAAATTCAGGAGCTCGGCGAGGAAGGAGCCGTAGGCGATATGCACGGGGCCCATGGAGAGCGTCGCCGTGCGCCACGATTCGGAACCGAAGAGGGGCGTGATCGCCGGCATGAAAACATCTTTGACGAGCGAATTGACCATATTAGTCGCCGCCGCACCCATGACGAAAGCGATGGCGAGCGACACGATCTTGTATTCTTTGAGAAACGCCAGAAATTCTTTGAGCATGAATCAAGTTTAACACAAAATCATTTCGGGGAGGCATATGGGATTCGGTCACGGATAATTCTTCTGCCGTCGCAGAAGAATTTCCGCTACCCCGCCTCGTCTGTTTTTTCTGCTGAAAAAACATGACTGCGGCTTTCGAATCCCAACACATGTGAAGCAGTTCACATGCTTATGCATCCCAAAATAAGAATCCGCCCAAACAGATACGGGGCGAATTCTTATTTTGGGAGGCATATGGGATTCGAACCCATGATGACAGATCCACAATCTGTAGTGTTGCCGCTACACTAATGCCTCCATAAATTTTTTCTCAACCTCTTTGTCGCTCTTTGCTCTGCGCTAGTTGTTATACCAGATTCGGCGTTATTTTTCCAGCCGGAAAATTTAAAACGGAAAAGAAAAAAATGTTATGCAAAAAATCGACAAGCAGAAAAATGCCGAGAGCAGGCACCACGAGCACCATTGGCGGATGATGAACATCTGGATATGGATGAGGTAGAGAGAGAAAAGAAAGGCGGCGGTCGAAAGGATCAGGAGAGCAAGGATTGTTTCCGGAGAAAAGAGCGCCGGAAACGCGATATGGATGCCGTGGGTAATCGCGATAATCGTATAATACGCCATGCCGAGCCGTTCGAGCGGAATGCCGAAGAGTTTTGAGTAGCGCGAATTGACGACCGTATCGCAATTGGCGCGCATCGGGCAGATAAGCTTTTTCTTTTTCTCTTTCTTCTTGCCGATGAATCGCGCGACAAGGAATCCGGCGATGCCGAAAATGATTATGAGGATATCCGGAACGAATTGATTGAGAATTTCCATATATCAAGAAACGCGCGCGTCTATTTTTGCCGCAAGGATGAAATCATTTTCCGTGAGCGCATGAATCGAATTCGTCGTGAGCTCGAGTGTGACATTGCCGTATTCGATCCGCACATTCGGGTGATGGCCTTCCGCTTCCGCGATGTCCGTCACGAACTCCAAAAAATTCACCGCGCCGACAAAATCATCGCAATCGAATGTCTTCGTGATACTCGATCCGTCGGAAGAAAGATTCCACGACGGGACTTCGTCCAAAAAAGACGAGAGCTCCTCTTCTCTGATCGGGATCGCGTTGTCGCTTTCGCACGGGACACAGCGCTTGTCGGCAAGATTTTGCATGAGGTTAGTATAGCAGAAAAAAACCCTCCCGAATTCAGGGAGGGGCAAATTAATTCAATGCAATTTAAGTCGTCGTTTTTCGCGTTTCTGCTCCAAACTTTTTTCAATGACGGGAAGCAAAAAATAAAAAATAACAAAATTCAGAAGCGCAAAACAAATTTGAATACATATGTTGAGCCAATAGTATGGCTGTCCTTTTAGCTCTTTGAATGTAGAAAATATCAGCCCGGTAAAGATTAGAAGGACTGCCAATATTGTGATTATTTTAGCAACATTTTCGGGAAAATGTTTTTCCCTTGCATAATTCAACAGATCTTTCCACCACTCTCTGCGACGCAACACCATCATAGCCAACATAAAACCGAACACAAATTTCCCAAACATATCATAAAAGAATGTCCAGAAAAAATGTTCTTGCTCCTTGAAGGGAGACGATTTACTGACAACAAGCGTGTTGTTTCTAATTCGGTACACGGCATTGAAACTTTCAGTCTCCGTCGTCAAAAACGGATAGTGTCCGGTAACGATCTCTGATCCTGTTGTTCCGGAAAATCTGGCTATCGAATCCTTCGGATTGAGCCAAAGCCGTATTTTTTCTTCATCGCTGAACACGGACGACGCGGTATTGTGGAGAACGGCAAGCGTGATTTCCTTTGTATATGAATTGACAATCGAACCGTCTGATCCGACAACCAAAACTGAAGCGTCGACGATAATGACATCCGTCGTATCCTTGTATTCTTCGCCGTGCCGGATGCGCGCCTTCGCGGAATCATATCTTGTGATAACCGTGGCATCCATTTTTTGTATCGTCGGACGGTTTTGAGCGGTTGCAGAAAATGAGAAGAGGGTACTGAAACAGAGCACATTGTGAAAGAAATTTTTCATGTCTTAGATTTTTTAAGACTCTATCAGATGAAGAATCTTTGTCAATGTATTCTTCTGTGATTCTCGTAAAATGAAAAACCGATGCTTGTCGGTTTTTCATTAAGTTCTGTTTTGGTGTCTCTATTGTACCAAGTTAGAACCTATTTTCAAAACAAAAGACACTAGCGTTC
>CALRFC010000043.1 GCA_943356395.1 Candidatus Nomurabacteria bacterium | reverse complement strand
ACGGAACCTGTTTCGAAGCGGGAATCGGCGCCGAAGCGATCTACACGATTTTCAAGAATATCGATCTTCCGAAAATGAAAGCCGATGTCGAAGCCCAGTTCGAAAAAGGCACAGCCGCGGAAAAGGAGAAGCTTGAGCGCCGTCTCGCGCTCATCCGCGCGATGCAGAAGGCGTCGATCCGTCCCGAGTGGATGTTCCTCTATGTCATTCCGGTCATCCCGCCCCAGCTCCGTCCGATGGTCGCGCTCGACGGCGGCCGCCACGCGACTTCCGATGTGAACGATCTCTACCGCCGCGTCATCAACCGCAACAATCGCTTGAAGAAATTGAAGGAAATCGGCGCGCCGGATGTCATTCTGCGCAATGAAAAAAGAATCTTGCAGGAAGCGGTTGACGCGCTTCTCGACAATTCCATCGCCAAGCAGAACGATTCGCAGGCGGTCAATCAGACCCAGAAGCGTGCGCTTAAATCGCTCTCCGACAACCTCAAATCCAAGCAAGGACTTTTCCGCCAGAATCTTTTGGGAAAGCGCGTCGACTATTCCGCGCGCTCCGTCATCGTCGTCGGGCCGTCCTTGAAGCTCGACCAGTGCGGATTGCCGAAGCACATGGCGCTCGAGCTTTTCCGCCCGTTCGTGATCTCAAAGATTCTCGCGAGCGAAATGGCATTCAACATCCGCGGCGCGAATCGTCTCATCGAAGAAGGCGTGCCGGAAGTCTGGGCAATGCTCGAAGAGGCGATCGAAGGAAAATATGTCCTCTTGAACCGCGCGCCGACGCTCCACCGCTTGGGTATTCAGGCATTCCGTCCGATCTTGATCGAAGGAAACGCGATCCAGCTCCATCCTTCCGTGTGTTCGGCTTTCAACGCCGACTTCGACGGCGACCAGATGGCGGTGTACCTTCCGCTCTCGACCGCCGCGCAGGAAGAAGCCAAGTCGCTCATGGCGGCGAACAAGAATCTCTTGAAACCGTCGAACGGCGATCCGATCGCGTCGGCAAAAATGCTCGATATCACGCTCGGCTGTTATTGGATGACGAAATCCGTCGACGGCGAACGCGGCGAAGGCATGTGCTTCGAGAGCTCGAACGCGGCGATAACCGCATACGATTTCGGAGTCGTTTCTTTCCGCGCGAAGATCAAGGTCTTGGGCTCCGACAAGATGAAATACAAGAAATTCGAAGGCAAGCCGTTTGAAACGACGGTCGGCCGCCTGTTCTTCAATTCCGTCCTGCCGGAAGATTTTGAATACATCAACGACGAAATAAACCAGAAGCGCCTTTCCGCGCTCTTCGACGAATTCATCTTCCACTACGGAATCGAGAAGACGCCCGCCGTGCTCGATAAGATCAAGGCGTTCGGCTTCAAATATGCGACAATTTCCGGAATCACATGGGCGATCGACAATGTCTCCACGCCGGAAGAAAAGCACGCGATCATCGCCGCCGGACGCAAAGAAGAGGAAGTGGTCATCGGCCAGTACAACGAAGGCCTCCTTTCCGAAGAAGAAAAATCGCAGAAGATAATCGGCATCTGGGAAAAAAAGAAGAGCGAAATCGAAAAGATCCTTCCCGCCGCGCTCAAAGCCAACAAAAATGAATCGCTCTACGACATGGTCATGTCGGGCGCCCGCGGATCGCTTTCGCAGGTCACCCAGATGACAGGCATGAAAGGCCTCATCGTCAACACGCAAGGACAGACGATCGATTTCCCGATCGTGAAATCCTATAAAGACGGACTTTCTCCGCTCGAATATTTCATCACCACGCACGGATCGCGTAAGGGTCTTGCCGACACCGCGCTCAACACCGCGCGCGCCGGGTACCTCACGCGCCGTCTCGTCGATGTCGCGCAGGATATCGTCATCACCGAAGACGATTGCGGAACGAAAGAGAATATCACGATCGCGCGCCAGAATATTGGCGGCATCGAGATCCCGCTCGCCAAAGGATTGCGCGGACGCGTGCTTGCCGCCGACATCAAGAGCGAAGACGGAACCGTTCTCTACAAGAAAGGATTTTTGATCACGAAAGAAGATGCCCAGAAGATCGAAGCCGCGGGCGTGAAAGAAGTCGCCGTGCGCTCTCCGATGCTCTGCAAGACGCTTCACGGAATCTGTCAGAAATGCTACGGACTCGATCTCGGACGCAATCACTTGGCGCTCCCGGGCGAAGCTGTCGGCATTATCGCCGCGCAGGCGATCGGCGAGCCGGGAACCCAGCTCACGCTCCGCACCTTCCACGCCGGCGGCGTCGCGGGAGTTGACATCACGCAAGGTCTTCCGCGCATCGAAGAGCTCTTTGAGCGCCGCATGCCGAAGAATCCGGCGGTCGTTTCCCACACCGACGGCGTGATTTCTGAAATCCGCGAAAACGGGAATGAAAAAGTCATCGTCGTTCTGTCCGAATCGAAAGCCGACGGCGCATCAAATACGATGGAATATCCCGTCATCTCGTATCGCACGATCCTCGTGAAAACAGGCGAAGCGGTTTCCGCCGGACAGCTCTTGACCGACGGCTCCGCGGACATCATCGAGATATTCAAATACGGCGGAGTGCAAAAAGCGCAGGATTACATCATCTACGAAGTAACGAAAGTCTACGAACTGCAAGGCGCGTCGATTTCCAGAAAGCATATCGAAATCATCGTGCGCCAGATGTTCTCGCGCAAGCGCATCATCCATTCCGGCACAACGACTTTCTCTCCGGGAGAAATCGTTGAGAATATGGATCTGATCGAAGAGAACGAGGCGGTCAAAGCGCGCGGCGGAGAAGTCGCGAAAGCCGAAACCATCGCGCTCGGCATCACGGAAACATCGCTTACTACCAAGAGCTGGCTTTCCGCCGCATCCTTCCAAAACACGAACCGCGTCTTGATCAACAACGCCGTCAAAGGCGGCGTGGACAAGCTCCGCGGACTCAAAGAAAATGTCATCATCGGACGCCTGATTCCGGCCGGCGCCGGCTTCCGCAAGGATATCGTCCAGCCGAAGAACGCTCCGGAAGAAATTCGCGAGAGCTATCAGATCGAAGAAGCGGTTAAGTAAATATACGAATCAGCGAATGATACGAATCTGCCCGCCCGACTGAACGAAAATACTTCAGTCGTTCGGGCGGGCGAATGGCAACGAATGCTCCGACTGTATTCTATTCGTAGTCATTCGTAGATTCGTACCATTCGTATATTGGTATGACCCCTGTAGAACAAATTAAGGAAAAGTTGAGCATCGTCGACGTCGTCTCTTCCTACGTCAAGCTTGAAAAAGCAGGATTGTATTTCAAAGCGCGCTGTCCGTTCCACAACGAAAAGACGCCGTCGTTCTTCGTGTCGCCCCAGCGGGGAAGCTATCACTGCTTCGGCTGCGGCCGCGGCGGAGACATTTTCTCTTTCGTGCAGGAGATCGAAGGCGCGGAATTCAAAGAGGCGTTGAAAACGCTCGCCGAGCGCGCCGGCGTGAAGCTCCAATCTTTTTCCAAAGAGAATCGTCCCGACGACACGCTCTATCGCGTGATGGAAGAAGCCGCATCGTTCTACGAAAAAAATCTGTCGCAGTCCGCGCGCGACTATCTGAAAGCGCGCGGTCTCACGGATGAGACGATCAAGGAGTTCCGGCTCGGATATACGAGATCCGGCTGGAGCGTTCTCTACGACCACCTGAAAAGCGCGGGATTCGATGATACGGCGATCGAACGCGCCGGACTCGCTTCGCGCGGAAAATCCGGATTCTTCGACCGCTTCCGCGACCGGATCATGTTTCCGATCACGGATGCGAGCGGCCGCGTCATCGCTTTCACCGGCCGGACATTTTCTCCCGACGGAAAAGCTCCGGAAGACGCGGCGAAGTATGTGAATTCTCCGGAGACTCCGCTCTACAACAAATCGCAGGTCTTGTACGGATACGACAAAGCCAAGCGCGACATCATGAAAGAAAATTTCTGCGTCGTCGTCGAAGGCCAGATGGATCTCATCATGGCGCATCAGGCGGGGACGAAGAATTCCGTCGCGGTTTCCGGTACGGCACTCTCCGAACAGCATCTCCGCCTCATCAAGCGCTTTACCGACCGCATCGCTTTTTCTTTCGATTCGGATTCCGCCGGCGTTTCGGCCTCCAAGCGCGGCATCGATATCGCACTCTCGCAGGGTTTCGATGTTTCCGCGATTTCGGTTCCGGAATCGAAAGATCCAGCCGACTGCATAAAAGAAAATCCGGAACTGTGGCATAATGCCGTACAAGCGCGCGTTCACATAATCACATTCCTCCTTTCCGCATTTAGGAGTGTCCATCAAGAAGAATCGGCTTTCCGCAGAGCCGTCGAGAAAGAAATAATCCCGTACCTCTCCTATATCGCAAGTCCGATCGAGCGCGGTCATTTCATCCACGAGATATCAAGCGCGCTCGGCATTTCCGAAAAGCATGTCGAAGAAGCGCTCGGAAAATACGATAAGACGAAAGGCGCGCCGCCTGCTCTCGGCGCGCAAACGGAAACGCCTCCGGATTCGAAAGCACAGACTCCCCGCCGTCGCGCCGAAATGAACGCTCTCGGATTCATCCTCTGGCAGACGGAAAAAGACAAGGGTTTGGAATCGGCCGCCGCAATACGCAGGGAATTCGAACACATCGCGGGCGCGACACCCGAAGCATTCGCCAAGAATAATTTTAATGAGAAAGAAATAGAAGACGCGATATTCCAAGCCGAAATCTTGTATGCCAACACAGAATCCCTCCAAGAATCGATTTCAAAAGAACTCCTCCTCGCGCTCGAACAGTCGAATCTCGAAGAGCGCTTCCAAAAATTACTCTCCGAGCTCAAGCGCGCGGAACAAGACAAGGATCAAGTGCGCGCCATCGATATAGTCGGGGAATGCCAGAAGATATCCCGTCGCCTCGAAGAAATTAAAAGTAGCCGCCACAGAAATTTATGAAAAATAAAAAATCAAAAATAAAGAACACGAAGCGGAAATCAAAACCGAAAGCAAAAAGCCTGCCCGACCGGATAGTCGTTCGGGCGGGCAAAAAGCCGAAAGCGGTTTCGCGCAAAGCTTCCAAGAAAAAAGCTCCGGCAAGAAAAGCGGCTCCGCACAAGGAGAAGATCCACGCGAAACCGAAACCCGCTCCGAAATCCGGCAAATCGAAAAAAGAGGAGTGGGAGATGAAGGCGCAGGCGCTCACGGAAAAAGGCAAGAAGCGCGGCTTCGTGACATACGACGAGATTTTAAAAACATTCCCGAATATCGAGAGCGATGTGCTTTTCTTGGATGAGCTCTACGGCCGGTTGCAGACGGCCGGCATCGATATCTTGGAAGGCGGGAATCTGCTCGACATCGACGCGCCGACTTCCGGCAAGCCCGAATACAAATACGGAAAAGATTCGAGCTCGTACGATTCGATACAGATGTATTTGAAGGAAATCGGACAATATCCGCTCATCAAAGCCGAAGAAGAAAAATCGCTCGCGCGCCGGATCCAAGCGGGAGATCTGGAAGCCAAGAATCTCCTCATGCGCGCGAATCTGCGTCTTGTCGTTTCGATCGCGAAAAAATATGTCGGACGCTCTTCAGACCTGACGCTCCTCGATCTCATTCAAGAGGGGAATCTCGGACTCTACAAAGCCGTGGAAAAATTCGACTGGACGAAGGGATATAAATTCTCGACCTACGCGACATGGTGGATCCGCCAGTCGATCACGCGCGCGCTCGCCGACCAGAGCCGCACGATCCGCATTCCGGTTCACATGGTGGAGACGATTTCAAAATACAAACAGGTTCTCCGCCGCTTGTCGCAGGATCTCGGACGCGAGCCGCTCGCGGAAGAAATCGCGACGGAGATGGGAATCGAAGTCGACAAAGTGCATGTGATCGAGCAGATCAATCAGGATACCGTTTCGCTCGAACAGCCGATCGGGGAAGACGAAGACAAATCCACGCGCGGAGAATTCATCGCCGACGACAAGATTCTGCGTCCCGATCAGGACGCGTCGCG
>CALRFC010000042.1 GCA_943356395.1 Candidatus Nomurabacteria bacterium | reverse complement strand
AGGAGGTGGGATTCGAACCCACGGTGCCTTGCGACACTCCTGTTTTCAAGACAGGTGCACTAAACCACTATGCGACGCCTCCCAATATTTTTCAGAACTCACGCTAATTTAAAGTATGAAAATAACTCTCAAACTATAGCAGAAAAATGTCTTGATTTCAATAGATTTTTATGGTATTGTCAAAGAATGAGATATTTAGGGATAGATTACGGTACAAAAAGAATCGGGCTCGCGCTTTCTGACGACGCGGGGCTCATTGCCTTCGCGCACAAGATCCTGCCTTCGAAAAGAGACATTTACGACCAGCTCGCGCGTGCGTGCGTTGAGAACAAGATCAAGACGATCGTCGTCGGTGCGCCCTCGACCGACACGCGCTCCGATGCGTCGTTCATAAAAGAGCTCGGGCAATTCGTTTCCAATCTGCGTATGAAGACGAAGCTTCCGGTGGAAGAGGTGAATGAATCGTTCACTTCCGTCGAAGCAGTGCGCCCGCTCAATCAGAAAAAAATTCTTCATGCGAAGCAAGTGAAGAAGGAGCATATCGGTAACATCGACGCGCGCGCCGCGGCGATCATTTTGCAGCGCTATCTGGACAGTAGGAAAACACGGAACAAATAACACAATCAGCTTTCAGCTTTTTGCCCGCCCGAACGACTATCCAGTCGGGCAGGCTTCCTGCTTTCAGCTTCAAAATTCCAGATTCAATTTATTCATTTTTAAAAAGTAGGAATTAAACAGCAAGAAAGTCTTTGGCATTCATGAATGATGTTATATGATATGTCCTATGAGTTACATGTCTTTTGATGATTTCAAAAAAGTGGAGATAACGGCCGGAAAAATCCTTTCGGCGGAAAAGATTCCTGATACCGATAAATTGCTCAAGCTTTCGGTGGATTTTTCCGAGAGCGCACCGAGACAGATCGTTTCCGGCATCGCGCCATATTTTCCCGACGAATCCGTTCTCGTCGGAAAGACATGCATGTTCGTGACCAATCTCGAGCCGCGCACGATTCGCGGACATGAATCAAACGGCATGCTTTTGGCCGTCTCCACGGACGCCGGCCTATTTTCGCTTCTCGAACCGAACGATTCGATTCCCGCCGGAGCCAAAGCGGCTTAGCAACATACGAATCAACGAATCATACGAATAATACGAATGGCAACGAATAGAATTCATTCGTATATTGGTATTTTTTACTAGCAACTAGAACCTTCTCGTTGTATACTGTACGGAATGATGCACATCATCGAACGACTATTTCCAACCCCCGTATTTTTGACGATGCCGGCGATCGGTTTTGACATTTCCGACAAATCGATCAAATTCGCCGAGCTCAAGAACACATCGCGCGGCTTGCGTCTCGGCCGCTTTGGCGCCGTTTCGATTCCGGCGGGCGTCGTCGTGTCGGGAAAAATAATGAATCCGGCGGCGCTCTCCGCGCTTCTCTCCAAGATCCGCACCGAGAACCGCATCACCGCCGCGCGCGTTTCGCTTCCGGAAGAGCAGATATATCTTTTTTCGATAGAGATTCCCATCGTCGCGGAGAGCGAGATCAGGAGCTCGATCGAGCTCCAATTGGAAGAGCATGTGCCCCTGCCGCCGCTTGAAGTCGTTTTTGATTACGCGATCGTTTCTGCGAGCAAAGAAACCTACACGATCTTCGTTTCGGCGGTCTCGGGAGATATCATCCGATCATACCTTTCGGCCTTCAACGATGCCGGCATCGCGCCGCTTTCGTTCGAGCTTGAAGCGCAGGCCATCGCGCGTTTGATCAAAAGCGCGCCGGAAGAAACATATCTCATCATCGATTTCGGAGAGACGCGCACAGGCATCGCCATCGTCGAAGGCGGGATCGTCCAATTCGCGACGACGCTCGAAGTCGGCGGCGATGCGATCACGACTATCGTCGCCAAGAGCTTTAACATTCCTTTTGAAGAAGCCGAGCGCCTGAAGCGCGCGTACGGGCTCGAACAGTCGAATGAATACAAAGAATTGTACCCGACGCTCCTCGAAGCGATCGCTGCCCTGCGCGACGAAGTCAACAAGAACATGATCTACTGGCAGACGCACAAGAGCGATACCGATCGCGAGCGCGGAAAAATTTCCCGCATCGTTCTCTGCGGCGGCAACGCAAATCTGAAAGGGCTCGCCGGATATCTGGCGGCGAGCCTGAAGACGAAAGTCGAGCTCGCCGATGTGTGGGCGCGCATGACTGATTTTTCCCGCTACATTCCGGAAATGAGCGCGGAACAGTCGCAAAGCTTCAGCACCGCGCTCGGGCTCGCCTTGGGCGCATTCGATTATGATTAATCTCATTCCATTCGAAGAGAAGAAGAAGTTGAAGCGCGATTACAAGATCCGCCTCTTTTCACTCGCATTGTCTTTCCTAGGGATCCTTCTTGTTTTCGCGACGCTCATTTTCATCCCGTCGTATGTCGTCACGGGCATCAAGCATTCAATAGCACAAGAGAAGCTCGCGACGCTCCAGACTCAAACGAGAGCCGAAACAGGAGAATCGATGGATGCGATCGTTTCCGATATCAAGACCAAGCTCTCGCTCTTCAAGGATCCCGCCACGATTCTCATCCCCACGAATGATGTCATCGATCGAGTGCTTGAGATAAAAGGCGCGGACATACGGCTCACGGAATTTTCTCTTGAGCGCGCGGAAAAAAAATATACGCTTTCTTTGGGCGGCACCGCAGCCAGTCGTGAAGCGCTTTTCGCTTTCCAGAAAAAATTGATGGGGGTGAACCGTTTCCGCGATGTCGCGCTCCCGATTTCCAATTTCGTCAAAGGGTCGAACATAGCATTCGAGATTTCGCTCGCTGTAACGCAATGAAAAACAGGCACAACAAAATGCGATTCGTTTTCCTCCTTTTCGCCACGATATCGGTCGGCGCCGTCTATTTCTTCCTCTGGCACACGACCGTGCGGAAAGGCGCCGACACCGCTCTGCTCTCCGCGAAGATTTTGGAAGAAGAGCGCAAATTAAACGACAGTGCATCCCTCAAAAAGGCGGTTCGCGCGGTGGAGGACAAGAGGGAAGAGCTCTCGAAACATTTTCTCGGCGGCGACAATGTGATTCCTTCGCTCGAATTCTTCGAGACGCTCGGGCGCGAAAGCGTGACTGATTTCTCGATTTCCGATGTCATGGTCGACAAATCAATAGGCAATCGGCTCGTCATCTCTTTCACGGCGATCGGACAATTTGAAAATGTCTATCTTTTTTTGAAGAAGATAGAGAGCGCGCCGTACCAGATTTCTTTCAAAAATATTTCTCTCTCGGATCAGACGATTCCCGCCACGGAAAAGATTCCGGAGCACAAGGCATGGAACATGTCCGGATCGATCATCGTCGAGAGCTTTATCTACAAAACGCCATGATGAAATTATTCTCTTCAAAAAATAATATGAAAGAGGGGAGCGGAAAGATCCGCAAGCGCGCGCACGGACACAACGCGACGCTTCACTGGAGAATCGCGCTCATCTCGTTCGCGAGCGCATTCGTTGTCTTGATCGGCATTTCGATTTTCACGTATGAGCGCCTGTCGAAAGACGCGTTCTTCAACGAATCCGCGGTCAAAAACGAGTCGGCCGAAAAGATTCCGGAAGAAAAGCTCTCCGCCACGCTCGACTATTTCCGATCCAAAGAAGCGGCCTCCGCCTCGCTCAAATCAAACGGCATCAGTGTCGTTGACCCGAGCAGGTAATCATTTTCGCCAATTTGTCTCCTCGGAGGGAATCGAACCCCCATTGAAAGGTTAGAAACCTTTTGTTCTGTCCATTGAACTACGAGGAGATGTCGAATATTTTTTGAAGTCCGTATTTCCAGCCCATGATTCTCCTGAATAGGCTTTTATCGTGTATGACGATTGAACAAGTGCCACTATACAATATATTTTTTCTTTGCCCAAGCGATGTTTGTTTTATATACGGCTTGTAAAACTGCTCTCGCCCTATTCCGGTAATTTTTGACCAGTAATTAACGATATTATTTCTTGAATGAAGAGTATGTATGTGAATATGAATCCTAAACTTTTTTTCCGGAACCCTGCATATTTCACGGAACCACCTCATCATAAAAGCAATCATCTTTTCATCCGAGTTCGCGAATTTGACCGACTCCGCTCTGTTTTTTGCTCCTTCTGCCCAATATAGTGCAACGCCGACCAAGAAAAACGGATTATTTTTAAATGTATACGCTTCTTCAATCGCACTTTCAATAATTTTTTCTGTTCTCTGTATACGTGCAGCAACTTTTCTTTTTGCGGCTTCATACTGCGCCCTTTCCCCCTTAGTTAAGAGCCGCTTTTTCTGATCATTCGTCAGCTCGATTTCTCTTAGCCAGACACTCAGGGTCGATTTAGAAACTTTTATCTTTTTCAGGATCTCTTTATAGCTCCGACCAGACTTTCTTAATCTGAAAGCATTTATTTTTTCTTCATGTTTCATGTATGTATTATACAGTAGTATTTATATAATACAATTATAGCGGTTCGTTTGTGAGATCTCTAATTTGATCAAGTCCGGACCTTATTTTGAAAACGAGTTCAAATGTGGTTTAATAAACACACAAAAATAGTATGGGCGGTTAGCTCAGTTGGTAGAGCAATCCGTTTACACCGGAAAGGTCGCAGGTTCGAGTCCTGCACCGCCCACCAATACAGAACGAATCGGCTTTTTCAAAGCCATAATGTGGGACGCGCGAAACGCGTCCCACTGATTTCCCCCCATTTTTCCAAACGAATTTGGAGCGTCGCCTTCGGCGACGCGCACTGTTTTTTCGCCAAGAAGCAGGTTCGAGCCAAAGATTTCTTTGGCAGCAACCTTTTTAGCAAAAAGGTTGCTATCCCGTGCGATTCCATTCAGATTTTGAGCGTCTTTTATCCATTCTTGCATCGGTTCGAGCCAATCATTCTGCTTTTGTAGAAGTGAAGATATTTTCGCTTCTAGCGACTTCTTTTTGAATAACAATTTTGATTTTTCAGTACGATATATTTCTTGTTCAATCACTTGGTCTAAATATCCATCAAGAAGTCGCTGGAGCTTCACTTCAACATTTTTGATTTCTTTTTTCACTTCTTCTACAAAAGCAGAATTAGACTGGGCGGATTTCTTGTGGTCTTGCAGGGCAAGACGATTCAATTCCTCCGCCCAGTCTTTCGGCAAAGAAACTGATTTGATAAGTGATGATAACTGTTTGTCTAATTCCTCTTGGCGAATACAAGGTTCAGGACATTTGGTAGTTTTTGATTTTTTCGTGCAGTGGTAATAGGTATAGTTATGCACATTTCCATTTTTCTGTTTCTTCACCTTGTATTCGCCAGTTATCATCATTCCGCATGAGGCGCAAGAAATAAGTCCGCAAAATGGTTGGGGTTCATTTTTAGATTTTCTATCTGGTACACCGCGAAGTTTTAAAATTTCTTGCGCCTTATCAAACAGTTTCTTTGACACGATTGGCTCGTACTTTCCTTCGTGGCGTTCACCACCATATTTGAATAGTCCGATGTAAAATGGATTTGAAAGAATAAAAGACGCTCTGGTTTTGGAGATTATCTTTCCACCCCTCGAAACGATTCCGTTTTTCGCCAAAAAGTTTGAGATGTCTTCTAACCTACTTTCACCTTTCGCATATTTCTCAAAAGCCAAGCGAATGACGCGAGATTTTTTCTTGTCCACCACAACAGATTTTGTACGAGAGTCGTTGATATATCCCACAGGCGCTTGGCTTGGGTAATCTCCGTTCCTAACTTTTTGGCGAAGCCCTCGTTTCGTATTTTCGGAAAGAGAATCTACATAGTATTTGCTTTGGACGAACGCCATAGATAAAGTGAACTTTCCTTGCGGAGTATTTTCAAACCACACATTCGGAAATTTCAAGCTCGCAATTTTTCCGATGTCGAGGAAATATACAATCTGTCCTCCGTCCACAGAATTGCGCGCGAGGCGATCCGGGTGCCATGAGACGATGCCGTTTGCCTCGCCGCGCTCAATACGCCGTAGCATTTGCCCGAAAATAGGTCTGCCAGGGATTTTAGCCGACTGTTTCTCAATTAACTCCTCGATAACATCTAAACCTTGCTCTCGGGCAAATGAGCGCAA
>CALRFC010000041.1 GCA_943356395.1 Candidatus Nomurabacteria bacterium | reverse complement strand
CTTTCGCGCGCGTGATCGAGACGGTGGTGTCTTCGAGCGGCTGGCGGAGCGATTCGAGGACGCGCTTCTCAAACTCGGGAAATTCGTCCAAGAAAAGCACGCCGCGGTGCGCGAGCGTCGCTTCGCCGGGTTTCGGATTGGCGCCGCCGCCGATGATCGAAACATGCGAAGCGCTGTGATGCGGAGAGCGGAACGGCGGCTCCGTCATGTATTTTCCGCCGAGCACTCCCGCGACCGAGTGGATACTCGTGAGCTCGAGCGCTTCATCATACGACAGAGACGGAAGGATGCCGGCAAACGCGCGGGCGAGCATCGTTTTTCCGGTTCCGGGCGGGCCGTAGAGCGCGATGTTGTGTCCGCCGGCCGCCGCGATTTCCATTCCGCGTTTGACCGTTTCTTGGCCGCGAATATCCGAAAAATCCGCTTGTACGGCTCCAATCTGTTTCGGAAGCTCGGTCTCCGGAAGCGAATCGAGCAAAAATGAATCTTCTTCGTCCAAATGCTTCACGAGATCCGAAATCGTGCGCACGCCGTAGATGAGAATTCCCCGCGCGAGCGCGGCCTCTTCGCCGTTTCCATCCGGAACGAACAATTCTCTGAATCCGCGCTTCGCCGCTTCGAGCGCGATCGGAAGTATTCCGCGCACCGGCAGGATGTCGCCGGAGAGCGAGAGTTCTCCGATGAAAAGCTTGCTGTCGGCGCTGAACGCCAATTCTTCATTCCCAACGAGATAGCCGAGCGCGATCGCGACATCGTAGAATGATCCCTCTTTCTTCATTTCCGCCGGCGTGAGCGAGACGACGATTTTCTGCCGCTTGTTCTTTACGATTTCTTCGAAGCCGGAATTCTTGAGCGCGGAGAGGACGCGGTCGCGCGCTTCTTCGACGGCTTTGTCCGGCAAGCCGACGATCGAAAAAGAATAGAGTCCGCGGCCGATGTCGGTTTCCACGGAAACTATTTTTCCGCGGAGCATGTCCGGCTGTGCGGAGAAAATGCGGGAGAAAGACATGAGAATAGTATATAGCGAAAAACGAGAAGCGAACAGTGAAAACGGAATGCATAACGCATAACATAGAACATAAAACATAGATCATGCAACATATAACAAATTAAAAATCCAAAACGAATTCGTTTTGGATTTTTTTCTCCCTGTTCCCTTTCCGCTTTTTACTTCCCACTCATCCTACTTCATATGCTCTATGCATGTCGTCGCCGAAGCGTTCGCCTCGAGGCGCTTGCTCTCGATCTCTTTTCCGCAGACTTCGCAGAGTCCGAATTTTTCGGGGCTTTCCTCGAGCTTTTTGAGCGCCGCTTCGACAGAATTCAATTTGCTTTCGAGCGTGCGGACGATAGATGTGTCGAGCTCGAATTGTTCCGCACGGTCGGCGCGATCGTTCTCATCCGAATCGAATGTGTTCTCTTCCGGAATCGCGTCCCAGTCGTTCGTCGTCGGATTCCTTTTTCCGAGCGCGCCCAATTCCTCAAGCAAAGTCTTCTTCTCGCCTTCTAGCTTTTCCTTGAACGCAGATTTTTGTTTTGTATCGATTGACATAGCGGTATCATAGCACAGTTTAAATATACAGCAATGCGGAGATTGATCTACTTGCCGTGGTCGAAAAGACCGATGAGCGCGCGCATGGTCTCTTCGTTCGTCGCGATCACGAGCGTGCTCGTATTCATATAAACATAGCCGAGCGCCATCTTGTTGTTCTTGTCCAAAAGCACGCGGCCGTCCCTGTTTTCTATGATGGTATCGATGAAGTGCGATGAAAAGAGATATGCGTCGTCCGGCCCGATACTCATGGAAAACGGCGCATTCCAATCGTCGAAAAGTTTTCGTTCCCACGCGAGCATCCCGATGAACGCTTGTTCGTATGAATTGATCTTGAAAACGGCGAACGGCGACGGATTTCCCGCATTCTCATAGACGCCCAGCATGAAATCCGGATCCATGCTCCGAAGGAGGGATGGCGATGCGCTCGAATTGATGAGAGAAAGGAATCGCGCGGCGGGTATCGTTTTTTCCGCGCCCGCGCTCCCTTCCACGACGACGATATTCCTGATTTTTTTGTCGGCAAGAGGAATTTTTTCTTTCAAGACGACGGCTTTGGCGAGCGTGTCTCCGCCCAACGAATCGATATTGATGATCTGCGTTTCGTCCGAAGGCACAAGAGATGTCGGCGCATATTTCGGCGTTTCGACTTTCGGGCTCTGGTTCTTGTGCGCGGCTATGTACCAGAATATGCCGCCGGCAAGGAGCGCGAGAATGATTCCGCCCGCGATGAATTTCAGATTCTTTTTTGATGTCGGAGAAAAAGCCGCGCGCTCGCTCTCGCGCCGCCGCTCTTCAGCGACCGCGATCTTGATGACCGAACCCTGCTGTTCGCGGATAGCATCCGCCATGTCTCCGGCGTAGGTCCGAAGCGTCTTTATCTCCTCGCCGGAGTATCTTTTTTCCGGAGGATTGCTTGCCGGTTCAATCTTATTTTCTTCCATTTTTTTAGTTTAACACACTTATGCTTTCGGCTTGAAAAGATCCGGTTTCGCCGCTTTAATGGAGAGCGAAATGCGGCCGCGTTCTGGATCTACTGCAACGACTTTTACCGGCACTTTCATCCCCTCTTTCAGGAAATCCGTCACGCGCGCGACGCGGAATGGCGCGATCTCGGAAATGTGCACGAGTCCGTCCGCCGCGCCGGTAATTTTTACCACCGCGCCGATTTCCAAGATCTTCACCACTTCGCCTTCGAACGATTCTCCGACCACGATCTCTCTCGTCAGGTCTTTGATCATCTCGAGCGCTTGTTCCGCGCCCGGACTCTTGCCCGTCACATACACGGTGCCGTCGTCTTCGATCGTGATTTCGGCGCCGGTCTTGTCGCGGATCGCGTTCACGGTCTTTCCGCCGCCGCCGATCACGAGTCCGATTTGATCCGGCTTGATCCGGATCACGAGGATGCGCGGAGCCGACGGAGAAAGCTCCGCCCGCGGCTTCGCGATTTCTTTTTCGATAACATCCAGAATCTCTTCGCGGGCTTTTTTCGCGGCGGAGAGCGTTTCTACGAGGATTTCTTTCGGCACTCCGTCAACCTTGATGTCGAGCTGGACGGCGGTGATGCCGTTTCTCGTTCCGGCGATCTTGAAATCCATGTCGCCGTGATGATCCTCCGGTCCCTGAATATCCGTCAGTATTTTATAATTTTTACTTTTGAGATTTGAATTTTGACCTTGCGCAAGCATAAGCCCCATCGCGATGCCCGCGACCGGCGCTTTGATCGGCACGCCGCCGTCCAAAAGTGCGATCGTCGATCCGCAGATGGACGCTTGCGATGTCGAGCCGTTCGACGAGAGTGATTCGGAAACGACGCGCATCGTGTACGGAAAATCGAGCTTGTCCGGCATGATCGGCCAGAGGGCTTTTTCCGCGAGGAATCCGTGTCCCATTTCGCGGCGATTGATGCCGCCCAAGCGTCCGGTTTCGCCCACGGAATAGGGAGGAAAATTGTAGTGGTGCATGAATCGTTTCTTGCCTTTGACTTCCATACCGTCCAACGCGTGCGCGTCGTCCGGCCCGCCGAGCGTGAGGACGGAAAGAACATGCGTCTCGCCGCGGTAAAAGATTCCGGAGCCGTGGAGCGACGGAGAAATCCCGCCGGCATGCGCCTCGAGCGCGCGGACTTGGTCGAGTGCGCGCCCGTCGACGCGCTCGTCTCGCGCGAGCGCGGCTTCGTGCACGACATCGTTTATCTTTTCTTCGAAATAGTCTCCGGCGACCGCGCGCGAAAGCTCATCCTCCTTGAATTTTTCTTCGACAAGATTTTTCCACGAATCTTCGAGCGCATGGATGTTTGATTTGCTCTCGCTCCCGAAAATCGAAGGGAGTTTCGGCGCGATCTCGGCCTCGAAAAGCTCTTTGACCGCATCCGGAATCTTCGGCTCCGGCATATCCAGTTTTTCCTTCCCGATTTCTTCGACGATCTTTTTCTGCCACGCTTCGAGCGCGGTGATCTCTTCTTCGGCGAGCGCGAGCGCTTTCGCGAATTCGTCTTCGGAAATCTCAAATGTCATCGCTTCGATCATGTTTATCGTACGGTCTCGTCCGCAAACGGTCAGATCCACTGCGTATGATGGCTCGCCGGATGGCGTCGTGTAAAGATTCGTCGAAAGTTCCGTCTCGTTGAAATTGCGTCCGACATGCACGGCGCCCACGGGGCCTCCCCACGGGATCGGCGAGACGGCGATCGAAAGCGACGCCGCGTTCACCGCAAGGATCGTCGGATCGGATTTGCCGACGGCGAGGACGGTCGTGATCACCTGCACCGCGTTCTTTATGTGATGCGGAAAGAGCGGACGGATCGTGCGATCGATGACGCGCGAAGAAAGAATCGCCTTATCCGACGGCCGTCCTTCGCGGCGCATGAATTGACTTCCCAAGATTCCCCCGCTCGCATAGAATTTTTCCAGATATTCGACCGTCAGATTGAAGAACCCGCGATTATCTTTACCGTCTTTCGACATGCAGGCCGTCGCGAGGACGACCGTGTCGTCGCACTTGAGCATGACCGATCCCTGCGCTTGTTCCGCCAAATCGGAAAAGACCGCAGTGATTTTTTTCCCGCCGACCAGAAGCTCGTATTCTTTTATTTTCATACTATGGAGCGCAATCCAGAGACTTTAGTATTGTTCCTGCTATCGGGAACACTACTACCTGTCCGTGGACTGCGCACGACTATTTATAATCTGAACCCATATCGAAAAGATGGATTCTAGCCAAGCATAGCACAGCTTGACACGAACCTCAATTTTTTATAGATTTCATCTAAACATCTCACAATTAAAAATAAAATATATGAACGAAGAAACAAATCTCCAAGAAGGACAAGAATCCTCGATCAAAGAGCTGAAAAGATTTTTTCAGGAAAATCCGAGCGCGATAGTGCACGCGAAAAACACCGAATCTTTTATAATTTCAGTGTTGAGCAACGACAAACATCACACCCAAAGAACGATCCCGATTCTCATCTGCGAGCCGGAGGAACGCGAATTTTACGGACACTTGCTCCAACCCATGGCAGAATCCCCTGTTTTTGTAGTAGAAAAAAATCTTGAGGAAAAAAAGAGCTCAAGCATCATATGGAACGGCTATCCGGGACGCCTGAAAATCTCCGAAATCCTGTTTCCCGAAAACAAAAACGAAACAGCAGAATCTGTTCCCATGATGGCAGATGAAAATCCTAGCACCGGTGATCCGGTCTGATTCTCCCTTCTTTCATATTCAAAATCCCGCACATCGTGCGGGATTTTTCTGTATTTTCACTGTCCCCTTTTCCCTTCATACTTCTCACTCATTCTCAATATTTTTTTGAGAGATAAATCTTTCTCGCGAAAAAGATGACGAGGAAGATGATGACGAGAAGAATGATCCATCCGCCGAGCGTCGACGGCAGGAATCCCGCGCCCGAGAATATCGCGAGACCGGAGAGCGGATTGCCGCTCGTACCGGCGACCGTGTTCCATTCATACGCGATCGCTTCTTCCTGCGCGCCATTCGTGTTTGTGAAGACCAAGCGCGCGGTCGCGGTCAATTGATTCTTCGAGCCGAACGACCCGACTTTTCCTTCGATCGAATATATTCCGGTCTGTTTCGGCACGATCGTGCCGATCGGAATCGTCACCGTCCTGTCGCTCTTCTGGTACGCGCCTGCGCTCGTCTTTTGGAATTCGATGCCGTCAGGAATCGTTACGCGCAGGATTCCGTTCTGAAGCGTTTTTCCGCTGATATTTTTGTAGGTGATCGTGTAGTCGACAATGTCGCCCGCGTAGACGGTTTCATAATGGCTGTCGATCGAGAGCGTCATCAGTCCTTGCGAAGAGCTTGTTCCGGAGCTTCCGGTATAAATGTATGTCGTACTGCCGGACGGGCCCGAGTGCGTCGTCGCGACCGGCGGGCCGGACGGCGTCGTTATGTAATAGGTGATGCCGCAATTCTGCCCGTAGCTATTCTGTCCGCACGCGCGGAAATAATAGGTCGTGTTCGGCAGGATTCCGGAAAGAGAAGCGGAAAATTCAGTGTCTTGCGACTGGGTTCGGGAAACGGAAAGCGTATACGGAAGA
>CALRFC010000040.1 GCA_943356395.1 Candidatus Nomurabacteria bacterium | reverse complement strand
CTATACAATCTCCAATAACGACGGACCCGGACGCCCGTATTCGCAGGTGTGGGTGATGACGCTCGCCGACGGGAAGACAGATGGCACGACGGCATACGATGTCGTGAACGATTGGTCGGAGGAAAATCTCGCAACAATCATCTACGGCTTCGGCGAAGAGCGCTACGCGAAAAGGATCGGGAAAGCGATATGCGAAACGCGCAAAATCGCGCCGATCAAAACGACGGGCGAATTGGCGAGAGTGATCGAAAGATCCGTACCGGCGCTCTACAGGCACGGACGCATTCATCCGGCGACGCGGACATTCCAAGCGATACGGCTCGCGGTCAACGATGAGCTCGGTGCGCTCAAAGAAGGAATGCGGAAAGCGTTTGAATCCTTAAACGGCGGCGGACGACTTGCCATCATTTCGTTCCATAGTCTTGAAGATCGCGAAGTCAAAAGGCAATTCCGAGAGTGGAAGGATTCCGGCAAAGGAAATCTCATCACGAAACGGCCGATAGTCCCGACGGAAGAAGAAATCCGCAAGAATCCGAGATCGCGAAGCGCGAAATTGAGAATCATAGAAAAAATTTAACACAATGCGAATTTCCTACTAACTACTTACTATTTTCTATTTACTACTCCCATGACAATGATCAAAAAAATAGAATATCGGGCGACAACATTCACGCAAGAACGCGGACGCCAGTATTTTTGCGCGGGTGCTGCCATCCTCATTTCGCTTTTCGGGCTCTACATCTATTTTGTCGCCGGAAGCGTCTTCAATGTTCTTGCCAGAAAGTCGATCGAGACGAAAATGACTTCTCTCACCGCCGATATCGGAAACATGGAGCATGAATATCTCACGAAGAACGGGACAATAGATGCCGCTTTCGCTTCGGAACACGGTTTCGTTGTCGCGTCTAAGGTCGATTTTGTCTCAAGGAATACGGCTGTCGGCCTTGCTCCGTCCACCGGCCATGCATTCTAGTTTTCTTTCGCGCATCCGCATAGTTTCCGTCCTCGTGGGGCTTATCGTGCTTCTCATCATTGTGAAGCTTTTTTTTGTGCAGGTTGTCCATTCCGCGCGCTACGCCGCGCTCGCGGATCATTCATACGCGACTCCGACAGGCGGCGTTTTTGATCGTGGCACGATATTTTTCACCGAACGGACAGACGATCGCGTGGCGGCGGCGACCACGCTAGAAGGCTACCAGATCGAGGTCAACATCGCGGAGGCCAAAGACATTCCCGCGATCGTCGGCGAGATCGCAAAATATATCGACGGATTCGATTCGGATGGAGCGATAAAGCGCCTCTCTTCCTCGGGCGCGGGAACATACCGCGTCATTGCCCGCCGAGTGCCGCGGAATGCGGCCGACAGCATTTCCGGACTGAAGATCGCCGGAGTCTATGTGAAAAAAGATGCGTGGAGAGTGTACCCGGGCAATGAGCTCGCGTCGCAGACGATCGGTTTCGTCGCGTATAAGGGCGACGAGCTTTCCGGACGCTACGGGCTTGAAAGATATTACAACGATGTGCTCGCTCGCGCCGGAACCGCGACATATGTGAATTTTTTTGCAGAAATATTTTCGAACATAAAGAGCACTTTTTTCGAAAATCCGCAGAAAGAAGGCGATGTCGTGACGACACTCGACCCCACGCTTCTCGGATTCTTGACGAAGCGCCTCGAAAAGGCGAAAAACGACTGGAGCGCGGATTCGGCCGGCGCGATCGTCATCGATCCGTCGACAGGTGCACTGTACGCTCTCTCAACGCTTCCGACATACGACGCGAACGCGTTCCAAGATGTAACAGATCAGTCGCTCTATCAGAATTCGCTTGCCGAGCGCGTGTATGAATGGGGTTCGGTCGTCAAACCGCTCATCATGGCGGCGGGACTCGATTCGGGCGCTGTGACTCCGGAAACGAAGTATACCGATTACACGGGATTCGTTACGGTCAACGGACAGCAGATTTACAATTTCGACAAAAAAGGCCGCGGCGTGGCGACGATGCAGGATGTGCTCAATCAGTCGCTCAATACCGGAATGGTTTTCGTTGCCGGAAAATTGGGGCATGAAAAGATGCGCGACTATATCGGGGATTATAAGCTTGGTGAGAAGACCGGAATCGATTTGCCGGGCGAAATCGGCGGGCTTTTGTCGAACATAAAGAGCAATCGCGATATTGAATTCGCGACGATGGCGTTCGGACAGGGAATCGCGCTCACGCCCTTTGAGCTCGTTCGCGCTCTCTCGGCTCTCGCGAACGGCGGACACATCATCACTCCGCACATCGCGTCGAAGATCGAATACACGGACGGGACGGAAAAGATCGTCGCGCCGCCGGCTTCCGTTGATTCCATATGGAAGGATCCGAAGACGAGCGAAACGATTACGCGGATGCTCGTGACGGTCGCCGACGGCACGATGAAGACATACGGATTGAAGCTCCCGCACTACGCTCTTGCCGCGAAAACCGGAACGGCGCAGATTCCGAACGATGCAGGCGGATATTATGAAGACCGCCACTTGCATTCGATTTTCGGCTATGTGCCCGCGTATGATCCGAAATTCCTGATTTTTATGTTCCTGAAGAATCCGAAAGGCGCGCAATTCGCTGCGCAATCGCTTGCCGCTCCGCTTGTCGATGTCGCGACATTCATCACGAATTATTACGGCGTCGCGCCGGACAGGGAATGAGATTTTAAATTTGAAATCTCAAAATTGAAATTTTATATTAAAAAACTCCTATTTGAAATTTATATGACAGTATAGTATAGTGGTCGTATCGTAAATTTGAATTTTGAAATTTTAATTTGTTTTGGCCCCATCGTCTAACGGTTAGGACAGCGGGTTTTCAATCCGTTAATCGGAGTTCGATTCTCCGTGGGGCTGCAAAAATAGTGAGGAAAAAAAATTGTTCTACTAACGAGTACAGCTGCTCCGGATAGTAGAACAGGATAAATATTCATAAATATAGTCCCCTGCGGCAGAGATCCCATGGTATTTGACCTATATTTCGTCTTCGCTCGGGCGAAGAGAAAGTGATTACACTTTCTCTCGATCCTCGCTAGCAGAAATAAAAAAGTTGGACGAAATATTCGTCCAACTCAAATGTTTTTGTGTGTTTATGCCCACATTGATCTTATTTCAAACAAGTCTGGCCAGTTGCTGTGTTTCTTTATTCTTTTTGAAGAAAAGAAATCTTTAAGCCACGGCGTGTGCGTCGTCTTGAATTGCTTCGCGTAAAATTCTTCAATTTCTGCGAGTGTTCGCGCGAAAGTGAAAGCGCCGTGCGTCCAGATATTTTTCATGAAGTCGATATTGAGCGGCGTACCGAAATTTGACTGCACATGCACCCGCCCTTGATTTTTCGGAGTCACAGAGATGGAAGGAAATATCCCTTTATGATTCGGCGCGACATCCATGTCAAAAAGGTCTATCGTTATCATTTTTTTCGATCCTTCTTCAAGAGCTCCGTCAACCGAAGCGAGAATGGATTTTCTCGATACAGTTTTCATGCTCGCATATTCTTCTCTCGGAGTTTTGCGGCCGGCCCATTTGAAAATCGATTTTTCGTTTTTCAAAAAGAGTCCTAAATCAATAAATAGATGTGTTTGGGTGATGGTTGGTGTTTCCATTAATATGTTTTTAAAAGAACCAATGAAAGCAAATTCTATACTTTTTCAAGAAAATTGCAAGAATCGACCGCGTCTTCCATATGCGGCCGATCAATAAATTATTTCCTCTTCTGCACCCACTGGTAGAGATTCTCGAGCGCTTTGACGGCGTCGCCCGAGGCGATGTTGTTTTGGTGGTAGAGCCCGTTCGTACAGTCGCCGGCGGCCCAGACGCCGTCTTGTGTCGTCATCTGCGTCATCGGGTCGACGATGATTTTCTTGAACTCGTCGAGTTTCGCCACGCCGTCCACCAAGCCGGTATTCGGGATCTGACCGATCTCCACGAAGATGCCGCCGACAGGAAGCATTTTTTCTTCTCCGGATGTCTTATCTTTGTACGCGAGTTTGTCCACAAATTGTGTCCCTTCGACGCGCAGGATATCGGCGTTCTTGATGACGGTGAGTTTCGGATTCTTGAGAAGCGCGTTCACAGTGATCTCGTCGGCGCGAAAATTTTCTCCGCGGATGATCAGGGTAACGCTCTTGCAGTAAGCCAAAAGCTGGGCCGCGGATTCGAAGCCGGCGTTGCCGCCGCCGATGACGGCGACATCCTGACCGGAAAAGACCGGTCCGTCGCACGATGCGCAGTAGGTGATGCCTTTGTTCTCATATTCCGCCGCACCCGGCACATCGAGCTTCTTGCGCGAGCTTCCGGTCGCGATGAGAATCGTTTTTCCGATGTAAGAATCCTTGTCGGTCGCGACGGTGAAATTTCCGTCGGCATTCTTGGCAACCTGCTTCGCCCACTCGCCGCTCTTTACCGCAAGCATCTCTCCTTCATAGGCGCGGACATGCTTTTCTAAAGCCGTCGCCAGATCGAGTCCGGAAATCGACGGCGTACCGATCCAGTTGAAGATTTCCGTGGAAACGGAAGATTGCCCGCCCCACTCGCCGGTAATGAGAAGCGTTTTCAATTGTTTGCGCGCCGCGTATATGGCTCCCGCCGCCGCCGCCGGTCCGCCGCCCAAGATGATGAGATCGTACATAGGTTCTAATTTCTAGGTGCTAGGTTCTAGTAAAAGACAAAAAGAAGTATAGCACAGAATTTTTTGGCAGAAAAAAGCGTAATGCGGCGAAGCCGCATTACGCTTTTTTCTAGAACCTAGAAACTAACACCTAGAACCTAATCGTCTGCGGCGATTATTTCTTCCGTCTCAAGAACGCCGGTACGGCGCTCCAGTCTTCGGTGTCGTCGGCGAAAATGTCGTCGACCCTGTCCGCCTTTTTCAGGTAGTCGTTCGTTTGCGGAACGGAATTATGAATCTCTTTTTTTACCGGCATGTCGTTCTCTTTTTCATTCTGCGCCGATGTGTCTCTAGAAAGCGACGGCTGGAAGAGAGATTTTTTCGGGCCGTCGGTCGGGAAGCCGGTGGCGATGACGGTGACTTTGAGCTCGCCTTTCTTCAAACGGTCGTCGCGGATCGAGCCCCAGATGACCTTGGCGTCCTTGTCCACGGATTCTGTAATGAGACGGGCGGCTTCGTTGATCTCGAGCAATCCGACATCTTCGCCGCCGGAAATCGCGAAGAGAACGCCGCGCGCGCCGGCAATCGAAACATCGAGGAGCGGAGAATTGATGGCTTGAAGCGCAGATTGTTCCGCGCGCTTTTCGCCCGTCGCCACGCCGACGCCCATCAATGCCGAGCCGGAATCTTTCATGATTGTCTTGATGTCCGCGAAGTCCACATTCACTTCGCCCGGGATCGTGATGAGATCGGTGATCCCTTCGACGGCTTGGCGCAGGATCTCGTCGCACATGATGAATGCATTTTTGAGCGAGGTGTCTTTCGCGACGACGGAGAGGAGACGGTCGTTCGGGACGACGATGAGCGCGTCGACTTCATTCTGCAATTCCGCGAGTCCTTGGTCGGCGAGACGGATCCTCTGCGCGCCTTCGAATGAGAACGGACGAGTGACTACCGCGACGGTGAGAATGCCCTGCTCTTTTGCCGCGCGCGCGACGATCGGCGCCGCGCCCGTGCATGTTCCTCCGCCGAATCCGCCGGCGATGAAGACCATGTCCGAACCTTTGATCACATCCTGGATCTCGGCTTTCGTTTCTTCCGCGGCTTTCTTGCCGACATCGGGATTCATTCCCGCGCCCAATCCTTTGGTCAGATTTTTTCCGATGTGGATCTTCTTGTCGGCGAGGGATTTATGCAGGTCCTGCGTGTCGGTGTTCATCGCGATGAATTCCACGCCTTTGACTTTGGAATTTATCATGTGGTTGAGCGCATTGCCGCCCGAACCGCCGACTCCGATGACTTTGATTCGGGCGAATGTCTCGATTTCCGGATTTAGTTTTGCCATATAAGGGTTTTTTGCGCGTGCAGGATGCACGGAGGCCGTTAATTAATCTGATATACCCCGTATGATAGCAGAAAAAAAAGCTTGCGCAACAGGCAAGTTTTGGTTCGAATTTTGCAACTCATGTCTCGTGTTATGCGTGAAATCGCATCAAATCCTCGATAATTCAT
>CALRFC010000039.1 GCA_943356395.1 Candidatus Nomurabacteria bacterium | reverse complement strand
TGTAGAGTTTGCCCATCCAAAGGGCATCGCGGTTGGCCAGGTAATCATTGACTGTCACCACATGAACGCCTTTGCCCGTGAGTGCGTTCAGATAGACGGGCAATGTGGCGACGAGCGTCTTTCCTTCACCGGTCCGCATCTCCGCGATTTTTCGTTCGTGAAGCGCGATGCCGCCGATGAGCTGGACATCGTAGTGGCGCTGGCCGAGTGTGCGCTTCGAGGCTTCACGCACGAGCGCGTATGCTTCGGGCAAAATCTCATCTAGCGTTGCGCCGTCGTTCAAACGCATTTTTAATTCTTGCGTCTTTTCCGGAAAAGCCTCGTCCGCCATGGCCGAAAAACGCTCCTCGAGCGCGTTGATTTTTTCCACCTTTGATTGGACGGATCGTATATAGCTACGATCAGTGTCGCCCTTTAAAAATCCGAGTAATGACATAGCGTTTTGGCATTTTAGCACGAATCAGGTAGAGAGGACAGGTTCTAGGTTCTAGTTGCTAGGTTCTAGGAAAAGATAAGGATTTTGTTATTCGATTTTAATTTCTACTAGCCCCTAGAACCTAAAAACTAAAACTTAATCTTTGGCAAAATAAAAACCCCTGATAGGGGGGTTCTTATTTTTTAGAAAAGCTTAAGCGCGCTTCTTTTTAGCTGCCTTCTTCTTTCCTTTCTTTGCCTTCTTTTTTGCTGCCATAGTATTAAGTAAGATTACTTTAGTAAGTACTGTAGTAACACGACCGCACAAAAAATTTTTGTCGTGAAAAAATTTTTTGCAACAAATTACTACTGCTATCATTATTATCGTACAATAAAAATGTTACGACAATGATTTTTCACACGCACCTGTGGAAAAGTCTCGTGATCGAAAAACTGATGTCGGCGAGCGGAAAGCGAAGAATAGAAATGAAAAACAGAAAAAATATTTTCATCGAAGAAAAAATGAATCGGAAAACAAAATCACTCCGCTCGAGCGGAGTGATTTTGTTTTCTGTAGAGGGAGCAAGCGGGAGCTAACTCCACCACAAGTGCCTATGTGAGTGCTGCCGCCTGCTCCCTAAACGGAAACAGACGGGCACGGTTTAAGGATACACCGGTTTTGGCATGGGCGCAAGCGTGAATGGAACGCGTAACATAAAACATGGAACAAAGCTTTCAGCTTCCTGCTTTTAGCTTTTTTGAATTAGAAGCTGAAAGCCCGTCCGAACGGATTCATCCGGGCGGGCAAAAAGCAAACAGCTAAAAGCTTAATATTTATAGATTTGCATCGTGCTCTGCCTTTGGCGCACAAAACCCGCCTTGCGGCGGGTTTTGTGAGGCTCTTGTGTTTGAATAATCATGAAGTCATTCACTCACAACCCTATCCTAGCAAATATGAAGATATTTGTCAAATGTGGATAATGTGATATATTGGGAGCCGGTTCCGTACCAGACAATCGCTGTGGGGATAGCCATATCTCCATGGAGGAAAGTCCGAACACAGCCTCTTCGGAGACCAGTGCTCATTTGCTTTCTTTTTTGCTGCCATAGTAATCAAAAAAACGAGTGGGCGCTAGTCTCCGAAGACGGAGCACGGTAGCAGGTAATTCCTGTCTCCGTCAAAATTCTTTTTAAAGAAAATTGGCGGACGAGGTGCGAGCAGAAACGGCCGCAATCGAAAGAGCGCGGATGGCCTGTACCCTTGAAATACTCATTCAGATCTCAGGCCAGTCTCGGTTTATAAAGGGGTATGAGAAGACCGAACTGAAACGGCTAAATCCTTACTTCTGTGCAAGGCCGGACCGCCGGTGCGTGGCACCGGAAATTCGAAACTCGAATATCGAAATCCGAAACATTTGAATCATTTTAATTTATGATTTTGAATTTGTTTCGTGCTTCGAATTTTGGATTTCGTGCTTCCGTTGCTGCGCAACGGCGGGGTGCCGCTCGAGGGCGTTGGCGACAACGCTCCCAGATAAATGATTGTCGTTCATCGCAAGATGGATACAGAATTCGGCTTATCGGTGCGAAACCACACAATGAAAAATCACTCCGCAAGGAGTGATTTTTCATTGTGTGCCGGTTTTTTTTATTATCCGTCTTCTCCTAAAGACTTTTCCATGCCCAATTTTCAACTTTGATATTTTAAATTTAAAATTTTCTAGTCCCACTCCAGCGTCCCCCCTTTCTTGTATTCCGTCACGCGGGTCTCGAAGAAATTCTTTTCTTTGCGGAGGTCGGTCATCTCGCTCATCCACGGGAACGGATTGTCGGCACCGTAGACTTTCGGGAGATGGATGCGCTCGAGGCGGCGGTCGGCGATGTATTTCACATATTCGGCAATAGCATCGGCATTTAATCCCATAATGCCGCGCGGGAGACAATCTTTTGCATAGGCAACTTCTAGATCAACTGATTTTTTTATGTTTTCAGTAATAATACTTTTAAATTCTGCTGTCCAAATTTCTGGATTCTCATCGACAATTTCATTGATTAGGTCGGCGCCGAAAGCGAGATGCACGGATTCGTCGCGCAGGATGTACTGGAACTGTTCCGCGACGCCGACCATCCTGTTCTGGCGGAGGAACGAGAGCATCATCACGAAACCCGCGTAAAAGAATATGCCTTCCATAATGATGTAGTAGCCCACGAGGTCGTGCACGAATTTCTGGATGTTTTCCGTCGAGTCGGTCTTGAAATTGATGTCGAAGATCGACTTGGTCATGTCCACGACAAAATCGTCTTTCGCCTTGATCGAAGGAATCGTCATGTACATGTTGTAGACTTCGTCAGGATCAAAACCGAGCGTGTCACAACAATAAATAAAAGCGTCCGTGTGTACAGCTTCTTCATATGCCTGGCGCAGAAGATACTGGCGGCATTCAGGATTCGTGATGTGACGATAGATGGCAAGGACGATGTTGTTGGCGGTCAGTGATTCGGCGGTCGAAAAGAACCCCATGTTCCACATGATGAGACGCCGCTCGTCGTCGGAGAGTCCGGCCGGATTCTTCCATGTCTCCAAATCTTTCTGCATGTTCACCTCTTCCGGCGTCCAGTTGTTGTTGACGCCGTTCTTGTAGTGCGCCCGCGCCCACTTGTAGGTCATGGGGAGGATCTTGTTGGGATCGGTTGAGTTATTATTCAAAATCGTTTTCTTTGACATAGGAATGACATGCGAATCTGCGAATAAACGCCGAATCTACGAATGACTACGAATAATGCAAGACTTCCATTGTAGCATTTTTATGAATCTGCAAAAGTGGAATGATGCTTGACAGTATGTGTTTGTATTGCTAATATGAGAAAAAATTACTTCACAATGAAAACAACTGTAAAAGAAATTAAAACTCTTGGAGACCTCGAAAAATGCGAGTGGAATAGAAAATTTTCTACTTCATTTTTTTGGATTCAGGTAAAAAACTTGCCGAAAAATTTATCCGCACTTATCGGAAGAGACTATATCGGAATCAATATCAGAGAGGTTAAAGCCAGAATGTCCAATTTCACGCCTGTGGGAAGAACTTTTGAAGTCAGTGAATCTGAACAAATAAAAAAACATGATGGTAAAAATGGAGAAATGCTTTTCTTAAAGGGTTTGTACTTGAGTGGGGAAGAAAAACCTTCTTATTTTCTTGAATTCTGGGAGTACAAAAAAGGGAAAAAATTGCCGGACACGAAAGATTTTCCTGTAAAAAAGAAAGATGTGTCTATTTCTGATTAAACTGATACGGGATTTTGCCGAAGGCAAAATCCCGTATTTTTTTGTCATATATAAACATTTAAATATGAAAAGATTTAAATAAAACCCCGCTCCGAATTCGGAGCGGGGTTTTATTCGTAGTATTCGTAGATTCGCATCGCGTTACTGGCACGACTCGCAAATCTCCTCCTTGAAGACATGTATCTTCGGAGCCGCGGCGATCGCCGGCTCTTTTTTTTCTTCCGTCGGAGATTCGTTGAAATTCTTGTTGATGTCGACGGTCGATTTCTCGATCGCGGTCGCGCCCAAGGTGCGGAGATAGTAGGTGGTCTTCAACCCCATCTTCCACGCGCTCATGTATGCCTCGGAAATGGCGCGGCCGGACTGCGTACTCATGAAGATGTTTATCGACTGCGACTGATCGATCCATTTTCCGCGGTGCGCGGCGTGCGCGATGATCCAGTACGAATCGATCTGGAATGTCTCCTTGTATTTGGCTTTTATATGGATCGGTATCTCGGAAATATTCTCGAGCTTGCCTTCGAAATGCTTGAGCTTTTCGATCATATCGGCGTTCCAAAGATTGGCTTCTTTGAGATCATGCACGAGGTATTGGTTCATGACGGTGAATTCTCCGCTGAAATTCGATTTCACATAGATGTTCTTGTAGATCGGCTCGACGGACGGCAGGCAGCCGGAAATGTTGGAGATGGTCGCGGTCGGCGCGATCGCCATGCAGTTGGAATTTCTCATGCCGTGCGCCCTCACATGCTCGCGCACCGGCGTCCAATCCATCTTGCCTTTAGGCGCGATGCCCGTCGACATGCCTCTTTCGCGCTCGAGGATCTCAATCGTATCGACGGGAAAGATATTCCTATCCCACTTTGAACCTTTGAACGATTCGTACGCGCCTTTTTCTTTTGCGAGCTTTGACGACGAAAGAATCGCGTGCCACGATACGAATTCCATGAGCTGGTCGGAAAAATCAACGGCTTCGATCGAATCGAAATTCATGTTCATTTCGAAGAACGCGTCTTGGAGTCCCATGATGCCAAGCCCGACCGGACGATGGCGCTTGTTGGAGACTTCGGCTTCCTTGATCGGATAGAAAGATATGTCGATGACATTGTCGATCATGCGCATCGCCGGAGTGATCGTACGCTCCAAGAGCGCCCAATCGAAGACGCCGTTCTTCATGTGTCGCGAGAGATTGAGCGAACCAAGATTACAGACGGCTGTTTCTTCAGGCGAAGTGTTGAGCGTGATCTCGGTGCAGAGGTTCGACGAATGCACGACGCCGCAATGATCCTGCGGACTCCTGATGTTGGACGGATCTTTCCATGTCATCCACGGATGGCCGGTCTCGAAAAGCATCATGATCATCTTGCGCCAGAGATCCTGCGCCGGCATGCGCTTGAAGAGACGGATTTTTCCTTCGTCCGCGAGCTTTTCGTATTCTTCATATTTCTTTTCAAACGCGCTGCCGTAAAGATCGTGGAGCTCCGGCACTTCCTCCGGAGAAAAGAGCGTCCAGTTTGCGCCTTGGTCCACGCGCTTCATGAAAAGATCGGGGATCCAATTGGCGGTGTTGGTGTCATGCGTGCGGCGGCGGTCGTCGCCGGTATTCTTGCGGAGATCGAGGAATTCTTCGATATCGACATGCCATGTCTCGAGATACACGCAGGTCGCGCCGCGGCGCTTGCCGGAGCGATTGATCGAAGCGGTCGTCGCGTCGACGATCTTCAAGAACGGAATCACGCCTTGGCTGCCGGTGTTGATGGATTTGACGAGTGCATTGGTGGCACGGATGTTCGTCCAGTCGTTCGCGACGCCGCCCGACCATTTGGAGAGCTGGGCGTTGTCGCCGATGACTTTGAAAATATGAGAGAGGTCGTCGGTCACGGTCGAGAGGAAACACGAGCTCATCTGCGGGCGGTGCGTGCCGGAATGGAGGAGCGTCGGCGTGGAAGGAACATAGAGAAGCTGTGAAATGACATCGTAGAATTCGAGCGCGCGAGCATTTTTGTCGTCTTCCAAGATCGACATGCCCATCGCGACGCGCATCCAGAAATATTGGGGCGTTTCGAGGAATTTTTGTTCGGCATCGCGCAAGAAATAGCGGTCGTGGAGGACTTGCGCGCCCATGAATTCAAAAAGCTTGTCGCGCGATGTGTCGAGCGCGGCGGCGAGCTTCGAAAGATCGAAATCGGCGAGCCGCGGATCGAGCCGGCCCTTCTCTACGCCGTCCTTGATGCAATCGACGAATCCTTTCGTGTGGAGCGACGAGAAATGTTTGGAGAATTCATCGACGCCGATGACTTCTTTGTAGAGATCGTTGATGAGAAAGCGCGCGGAGACATATGAGAAAGCCGGATCGCGCTCGATATGCGATTTTATCGTCATGACGACGACTTTGTTTATCTCGCTCGTGCTGATGCCGTCGTACATGCCGAGCTTCACTTGCGATACGAGATCGGGAACATCGACGCACTTCTCGAATCCTT
>CALRFC010000038.1 GCA_943356395.1 Candidatus Nomurabacteria bacterium | reverse complement strand
AATGTGGGAAGATTATTATAATGAAGATAAAAAAAACTAATACAGTAAAAAATATCGCAATCTTTGAAGACAGGGAAGTTCGTCGTACATGGCATGATGAACAATGGTTTTTTGCCGTAAACGATGTAGTAGAAGTTCTTTCTCAAACAACAAATGTTTCTGATTATATAAAGAAAATGAGACAACGTGATCCCGAGCTTGGCAAAGGGTGGGGACAATTTGTCACCCCCCTTTCTATATCAACAGCCGGGGGATTTCAGAAGGTAAATTGTGCCAATTTAAGTGGTATTTTTCGTATTATACAATCTATCCCTTCTCCAAAAGCAGAACCATTCAAATTATGGCTTGCCAAGGTTGGGCAAGAACGCGTGGAAGAAATACAAGACCCTGAAAGAGCGGTTTTACGCGCGAAACATATTTACGAACAAAAAGGGCATACAGAGGACTGGATCGCCAAACGCATGCGTGGTATCAATGTTCGCAATACTCTGACAAACGAATGGAGTGGTAGAGGAGCAAAAGAAGGTCTCGACTTTGCGATTCTCACCAATGAAATCTACCAAGGCACTTTCGAAATGAATGCTCAAGGAATAAAAGATTACAAAAAACTTTCCAAACAGGACAATGCTCGCGACCACATGAATGAGCTCGAGCTCATTCTCACGATGCTCGGCGAAGCGACAACGACAGAGCTTTCGCGCAACAGGGACTCAAAAGGATTTTCCTCACTTCAGAAAGACGCGAAAGATGGCGGAAAAGTTTCAGGCAACGCTCGAAAAGAAATCGAAAGCAAAACAGGCAAACGAGTTGCAACGCCGGAAAACTTTTTACAGCAAAGAAAAAGATTGTCGGGCAAAAGAAAATAGTACGACCTATTGCATTGCCGATCCCAAAATGATCTAATCTCGGCATGTCCAAGAATAAGGAGTCAGGAGATGCGGGGGAGCTTGAAGTAGTCAAACTAGTGCCATGCCCAAATTGTGGCAAGGCCTTGATGGTGCTTCCTAAAAACTATCCTCTGTACGATGTGCAATGTACCGGTTGTCTTTTTCGTGCTCAAGTAAAGACTAATAATTCAAAACCAAAACCCGTTATTTTTGGCGCGGGCTGGGATATTATCTCTAAAGTCATGAAATCGGGTTATATGGTAGCGCCGCTAATCACCAACTTCAAGTGGACCGATAAAGAAGGGAAGCATCAGGAGATTCGCTTCTACCCGTTTGTGCCGAAAGTAAATCTCAAAATGCATCAGCTTTCAGAAAAAGCCCGTCGTGCGAACTATAAAATGTTCAATTATATCGGCATCGACGAAATCCCGTTTTTTGTGATGTATAAGAAATAGTTTTATGTCCAAGGAATTAGAAAACAAGGAAATACCTTCAACAGATATCTCAAAACATAAAAGAGAAGGTTTTACCCTCAAGCCCCCCTTTAGACAACTTGCAGGTATGAGCCCTGTCTCATGGAAAGATGACAGATTGCCGGAAATGCTCTGGGCAGTGGTATTAATTGGAAATTTAAAAAGAGAAGAAGCTCTTAATCTTTTTCGAAAAGTTGCTGCACTCGTAAGTAAGAGACCAGAATTATCAGATGTTACTCATTCAGGCATGGCAGAGTGGTCAAGAGAGAACAGGCTCAATTTTGTAAATCTACTTAAGGAATCTCATCCTGATGCGGCAAAGATTTTGCAATCCCTAGTGATTTTTCCCCAGCTTCCTGGTCACACTGAATGGTCGGAAGTCTTGGGTAGTCCAAGTGACGAAGGACAGGCAGCAGATTACCTTTCAAAAGGGGTGGTTACAACTCTGTGGCATCAGTCACAAGAAGCGACGGATTGTCGTTGGATTAGATTCTTGTGTGAGATTCATGGGGGGAAGATTAAATTTTCTAGTCAGATTGGAGGAATCGATGAGACCTTAAGGGGTGTATTTGAATATCCAAACTACGGAGATCTTAGACATATACGACCATTTATACGTTCTTCAGAAATTAGTATGAATATGCGAAACGAGGATAAAAAGAATGAGTGGCCTGAAAATTTCTGGAAAGCTTGTATAAGATCAACATTTTGCGCTCCGTTACCCAGACAAGAGCAACGAAAAGATAATATTAAGGTTCGCCATGATCAGGTGAATAAAGTGAGACACTTACTCTTGTTGCACTATATGAAAACAGATGAATCTTCTGCTATTGAATCAAGACACGACTCTATTTTCGGTTTCGGCTTCTATTCATTAAGACTATTTGATGAGGTGGTAGCCACAAACCTTTCTCGAGGAGCGATCGGAAGAATTGTGCTCAGGTCTTTTGTGGAAAGCTATATAACGTTGGCTTATTTAATAAAGAAAGATGACCCATTACTATGGGATAATTTTAGAAATTATGGTATTGGCAAAATGAAGCTAAGTTACTTGAAGACTCGGGACTTAAAAGATAAGCCCTCATTTATTGATGAAGAGTTTTTGAAACGAATCACAAACGAAGACAGGTCGGAAGAATTTTCTAATATTGAGCTTAGTCATTGGACAAGTTCAGATCTAAGAAAAATGAGTGAGGAAGCGGGCTGTAAGAATCTCTATGACGCGTACTACGATTGGACGTCTTCTTTTTCACATGGAAATTGGGGAGCGATTCGTGAATCGAGTTTTGCTATGTGTGCAAACCCTTTGCATCGACTCCATCTTATTCCATCAGTCAATATATATCCGTTGCCAGGTGTTCTGGAAGATGTGGTTAAGGTAGTAAATCTTATTTTGAGCCTAATAGAATCGCAGTATCCTGGTCTTAATTGTCAGATAATTGATGATCCAAAACCCAGAAAATTGTCTTGGTTCAAAAAGATTTATTATAGATTTCGCCATCGAAAAATGCAGAAGTTTTTTAACTTTATAACAAGAGGTTAGAAGTTATCCACCTTTCCTCGCCCGAAAACACGCGGGAATTTTTGGTTTATTTGATGTAGTGCGGACATATTTTGGCGGGACTTTTTTGCTGGGACCATTCTTTCGGAAGTGATGCTATAATTCGCTCGTGGAGACTTATTCTTGGTATCAAACATTGATCAAACCTTCGTGGGCGCCGCCGGCGTGGGTGTTCGGGCCGGTGTGGACGGCGCTGTATGTGCTGATTGCGATTTCATTCGGCAAAGTTTTTCTCATGGCCTTTCGCAAGGAAATCCCGTTTGGCACGGTCCTGCCATTCTTGCTCAATCTTGTTTTTAATTTTTCCTTCACCTATCTGCAATTCGGCCTGAAGAACAACTTTTTGGCCGCGGCCGATATCGTTCTCGTCGTGGCTACACTCATCTGGGCGATGGTCGTCGTCTATCCGCATGCGAAGTGGGTCGCCTACATGCAGATTCCATATCTGCTCTGGGTGTCGTTTGCCACCGTGCTCCAATTGAGCATTACCATTCTCAATTTTTAAATCATGACTGAAACGCAAACAATCTATACCTGCCCGATGCATCCGGAAGTGACGGCGAGCGCGGCGGGGAAGTGTCCGAAGTGCGGCATGGCGCTCTTTCCGAAAAAAGAAAGCAAAGAAAGCTCCGCGCCGAAAGTTTTTGCGGGAGACGATCGCGGACTCGGCAGGACGACATGGCGGAGCTATATTCCGCTCATTGTCGTCATCGGCATCATCATTCTCGCCGCCAAGGCGGTGAGCGTGCACGACCTCATGCAGGGCACTTTTGCCGCGAAGAATTTCATTTCCTATTTCATGATCGGATTCTTCCTGACCTTCTCGGCCTTCAAGCTCATGGACCTCAAAGGCTTCGCCGAAGGCTACAGCACCTACGACCTCCTCGCCATGCGCGTGAGACCGTACGGATATGTCTATCCCTTCATCGAGCTTTTCTTCGGCCTCGCCATGATCCTCGCGCCGTTCTCGCGGCCGCTCCTCGTGGCGGAAATAGTCGTCATGGTCTTCTCCGGACTCGGCGTGGCCGTGAAGATCGCGAAGAGGGAGCCCTTTATGTGCGCCTGCCTCGGGACTTTCCTCAAAGTCCCGCTTACGACCGTCACCCTCGTCGAAGACTTCGGCATGGCCGCACTCGGGCTCACGCTACTTTTGCTCAAGTGACTATAGTAAAAAAATGACCGCGCGAAGCGCGGTCATTTCTGCTTTCCAGCTTAGCAGCACTTGCAGCTGCCGGATTTCATTTTCATCAATCCGGCGACGATGAGGATTATCGGCCAGATCATCGAGACCGCACTTGCCGTCAAGATATTGAGATTACCCAAGAGGAAGACGAGTCCGAAGATTACGAGAGCCGTCGGTCCCATCTTGTGGTGCGGGCATCCGCAGACATTTTTTCCTCCCATGTTGTTGTCCATCATAGTGTGTATTCCTTAAAATTTAGAGAGTTTTTTAATCGACCATGTGCATATATTGTATCCCATATCGCGCCTTAGCCAAAACCGATTTTTTAAAATATGCTACTCTCTGTAGATGGATTCCAATACCCTTATTACAAAAGGCGAAAAGGATTACGAGCTTCTCGATTCGGGTGCGGGCTCCAAGCTCGAGCGTTTCGGAGAATATATTTTGGCGCGGCCGGATCCGGAGGCGATTTGGCGGAAGTTTTTGCCGGAAGCGGAGTGGAAAAAAGCGGACGCTTTTTTTACGCGCACGGGCAACAAATCCGCGTGGCATCTTTCGAAAGAATTGCCGAAAGAATGGAACATGCGATTCTCCGGTTTCGATTTCCTGATCAAACCGACATCCTTCAAGCATGTCGGCCTCTTCCCAGAGCAAAAAAGTAACTGGCTTTTTATCGAGTCTGCGGTCAAAAGTCAAATGTCAATTGTTAAAAGTAAACCCGTAAGGGTTTTGAATCTTTTCGCCTACACCGGCGGCGCGACGCTTGCCGCTGCCCGTGCCGGCGCGGAAGTCGTCCATCTCGACGGATCGAAATCTGCGGTCTCGTGGGCGCGTGAGAATGCAAAACTTTCCGGACTTTCCGACAAATCGATCCGATGGATAACGGAAGATGCGCTTTCTTTCGTAAAAAAAGAAGCGAAGCGCGGCAATCGTTACGACGCGATCATCATGGATCCGCCGGCGTTCGGCCACGGGCCCGACAATGAGCTTTGGAAGATCGAAAAAAATCTTCCGGAACTCCTTGCCGCATGTTTTTCTATTCTGTCCGACGCACCGATATTTTTTCTCATAAACGGCTATACGGCCGGCTATTCGCCGACCGCGTACAAGAACGCCTTGCTCCCGCTGATTGAAAAATTCGGCGGAAAAATTTCTCACGGAGAGCTTGTCATCGAAGAATCAAGCGAAAAACGCCTCCTGCCGGCCGGAATTTTTGCTAGATGGGAAAGGGGGTAGAATATAGAAGATAAAACATAGAATATGAAGCACGAAACACAGAACACAAGCTTCCAGCTGTTTGCTGCCTGCTTTTAGCTTTGTTCGAATCAGAAAGCTGGAAGCAAACAGCATGAAGCATGAAGCATGAAGCATGAAGCATGAAGCATGAAGCATTTTTCCTCACTTTCCACTTTTCGCTCTTTCCTTTATACTATTCTCAATGTCAACCCTCCCGCCAATCGAAGATCGGATTGTGGAGCGTCCGGGCGACTACGGCGGCACAAAGACCAAGACGCACCATATTCCCGACCTCGCCTACGATGAATTCTGGGAAGATTTTTACGCCCGTCTGCAAAAATGCAATATTTTGATCCCGATCCGCCGCGGGAACAAATCGATAGACCCGTATTTCGGAAATTTCGGCCCGCGCTTCCACCCGATCACCCACACGCCGAATTATTTCCACACCGGCATCGACTTCCAAGGAAAACAAGGCACGCTCATCTATCCGGTTTTGCCGGGTATTTTTGAATATTCCGGATTCACGGCGGTCAACGGCAAGTATGTCGTCCTCTCGCATCCGGAAATAAAGACCGACGACGGGTATGTCTTGTGGTCGCTCTACATGCATCTTTCGGAGACGAATGTGAAATTCACAAAGTATCAGAAAATGCTCCGCGAGCTCTCCTTCCACACATATCCGAATATTCCGATCAAACGCACGCGCGCGATCGGACGGATGGGAGATACCGGCGATCTGCGCGGCATGGTTGTGCACCTCCATCTCCAGCTCGAATTCCGGAAGAAAGATACGATTGTCGTCATCGACGCGGCGCAGGCGCTCCGGATCCCGTCTTCTCAAAACAAATCGGCAAAAATCAGCGACCAAAAATCTTTCGAAGAATTCTGCGCCGCTCACAGCAAAGATCTTTCCGCGTGGCACGCCGTTTGGGACGAAAGGAGCTGATTTTTTGCCGGCGGATATGGCGCTCAAGACGCCCGCATGCTATGCTTTTTGGTATGGACAGGATCTTAGGAAAAATCTGGCGGCTTGCGATTTTCTTGCCGCTCACGGTCATTTTTTTGCCGGCGTTCGTCATCGTGACATACTTGAACAAGATCTGGCTCACGCTCTTCAACGAAATTTTCGGCTTGTAGAAATTTTTTACGACAAAAAGCGGCACGCCGAATCGGCGTGCCGCTTAGTTCATTTTGACAAGGTTTGTAAAAGAATCCGAGCAAGATTGCGAATGTGAAGAGGACGCCCAAGATGCCGAGCACCGGATGGATCCTCCAGAGGATCACCGAAGCGATGACCAAGATGAGGAATTTCACATAGCCCACATGGGCGACCGCGGCGACGATCGTGTGCCAAAGCGATAGTAAAGTATTCATATTGCAAGTATACCCCGTGAGATATTTAAAGCAAACGATTTTTTGCAAAAAATCAAGCACACGAGTATACTCTTCCTTATGACAGAACCTGAAAATCTGATAGCTCCCGCGCCGCCGATTCCCGCGAAGCCGCACAAATGGCTCACGACGGACGAAATCAGGAACGGCTGTATCACGCTCACGC
>CALRFC010000037.1 GCA_943356395.1 Candidatus Nomurabacteria bacterium | reverse complement strand
CACGCGGCGTCGCTCCATCAGACTTTCGTCCATTGTGGAAGTTTCTTGACTGCAGCCACCCGTAGGTGTATGGACCGTATCTCAGTTCCATCGGTGGGGGTCAGCCTCTCAGCTCCCCTAGGCGTCGGCCTTGGTAGTCCATTACACTACCAACTAGCTGATACCGCACAGGCCTTTCCCAGAGCAATAAATCTTTAGTCGCCGCCTTACAGGCGGCGACAACATTTGACATGTGACTTTTGACTTTTGACTTGGCAGGATTTTTGCGAAGCAAAAATCCTGCGGTCAATTGTCAAATGTTAATTGTCAATTGTTGCCGTCTGTAAGACGGCGACACCATCGCGTATTACTCCGCCTTTCGGCGGGCTATTCGCGACTCTGGGGGAAGTTCCTATGTATTACTACCTCGTTCGCCACTAACTTCAAACGACCTTTGACTTGATGTAATCTCATCTCTGGAAAAATGAAGTCCGTTCGACTTGCATGCCTTATCCACGCCGCCAGCGTTCATCCTGAGCTAGGATCAAACTCTAAATAAAAACATTTGACTTGTGACAAGTGACATTTGACTGGAATTGCATTTCTGCATTCGCGGTCAATCGTCAAATGTTAATTGTTAAATGTTTGTGAAATAGAACGGAACAAAAGAAAAATATAATTTTCTTCTTTCCTAAACTGACTAGAACCCGTCTCAAAAATTGAGGCGAGCTCTCTTTTGCTTAATTGATTATTTTTACTATCTATTCGGCTTTCAAGGTACACAAAAGCGCCTTTTCGAGACGCAAGAGCCATTATAGTCATGGGCGGATGTAAGTCAAGCCTTCAATATGGATAACTTTTTGATACTCCCAGTATGTTATAATCCGTTTTATGGACAAGGCAGAATATCTAAAATCATTGTTAAAAGAAGTAGGCGGAGTGACGCTCGTACCGAGGCAAAAATCGCTTGCAAGAGAGTCTATTAATTCCCTTCCTGTCGTAGATACGGAAGAAGAAATGGTGACAATTCTAAAACATCCGCGGATTGTTTTGCTCGTCGGAACATTGTCGGAAAAATATCCTCTTGTCCGAAAGCGCGTTCTCCTTAAATTGATGGAAGTCGCGGAAACATTGCCGAAAGGATTAGTGCTCGGTGTACAGGAAGCATTTCGTCCCGTTGAGATACAAGAACAATATCGTGAAAGAAAATTCAATTCATTGAGAGAAAAATTTCCGGAAAAAACCAGAGAGGAAATAGAAAAGATTGTCGATATATTTGTCGCGCGTGCCGGCGGCCCGCATCAAACAGGCGGGGCTGTTGATGTTACGCTGGCATGGTCGGACACACTCGCTCCGCTTGATATGGGTACGGAATTTGGAATGCCCGGCACGAAAAGTTTTACGGATTCAATAGAAATTTCTTGGGAAGCGCAAGTGCATCGTTACTTGTTGTGGTCGTATATGACGGCTGTAGGATTCAGGAATTATCCGGCGGAATGGTGGCATTATGAATATGGGACAAAAAGATGGTCGAGATACATGAATCTCGAATCCGCATTCTATCCTGCCATTTCCACCACTAGCTAGGACAGTCTTGGCTAGTGGTCTATTTTTGCATCCTGAATTTCACTAAAAATTAGGACATTCTTCTTTCCAATTTTTAATTTTGAGATTTGCCTTTTGAATTTTACTATGCTATCCTCTTTTGATATGAGTACGATTCTCCGAATCCTGCCGTATCTCCAGATAATCATTTCAATAGTCCTCGTCATTTCCATCCTGCTCCAGCAATCCGGCGCGGGTGTTGGCGGCGCGCTCGGCGGATCGGATTCGCTCGGCGCATACCACACGAAGCGCGGACTCGAAAAAACCCTCTTCTATGTCGCAATCGTTTGCAGTATTTTGTTCGCACTCATCGCACTCTTATCAGTACTCCTGAAATAATAGAAGTTGGAATATAGAATATAGCGTGCATTTCTTTTGCTATCTTCTATCTTCTATCTTCTGCTATCTATGTCTTATCTTCTTGCGCCGATTCGGGCGCGCCATGTTCCAAAAAAAGATGAAGTCCGCCTCGCGATAGAAACGCTCACGCGCCGCGAGTGGCTTTTCGTCCTCGCGCTTCTTGCGGTTCTCGCGATCTCTACGGGCGGGATACTCTCGAAAATAAATTCGCGCTTCATGGTCGCCGTTCCGATCCACGAGGGAACATTTTCCGAAGGCGTCATCGGTACGCCCCGATTCGTCAATCCGCTCCTCGCCATCTCCGATGCCGACCGCGATCTCTCCGCGCTCGTCTATTCTGGGCTCATGCGAAAGTCGGGCGACGGCTCGCTTATCCCCGATCTCGCGGAGAGCTACGATGTTTCCGCCGACGGACTGACATACACTTTCTCGTTGAAGAAAAATTTGAAATTCCACGACGGCAAGCCGCTCACGACCGACGATATCTTGTACACGATCACGGAAGCGAAGGATCCGCTCTTGAAGAGCCCGCGGCGCGTCGATTGGGAAGGCGTTTCCGCGAGAATCGTCGACGCGAACACGATTTCCTTTTCTTTAAAACAGCCGTACGCGTCGTTTCTTGAAAATACGACGATGGGAATCCTGCCCGCGCATTTGTGGAAAGGCATTCAGCCCGATCAATTCGGATTTTCCGACTTGAATGTGAAAGCCGTCGGCTCGGGGCCCTACAAGATCGTGAGCGTAAAAAAGAAGTCGACCGGCATTCCCTACGCGTACGAGCTCCGCTCGTTCGGACGATTCGCGCTCGGCAATCCGTACATCGCGACGAGATGGTTTCGCTTCTATAATAATGAAGACGAGCTCTTGCGCGCGCTTTCCATAGGCGATGTCGACGCTATCAACAGCGTGAGTCCGGAAAAAGCGCTCGCGCTTTCAAACGACGGCTACACGGTGATCTCGCATCCCCTGCCTCGCGTCTTCGGGCTCTTTTTCAATCAATCACAGCTTCCGCTCTTCACCGACGACGCCGTGATCAAAGCGATCAATCTCGCGATCGATCGCGACACGATCATAAAAGAAGTTCTCGGCGGATTCGGAGTGCCGGCAACAGGGCCGATTCCGGAAGGAGTTTTGGGCGAAGCGCAGATTTCCGGAAACGGCGCGGCAAGCGGAAACGGAGCGAACATCGCTCTCGCACAGGCGGCTCTCGAGAAAGCCGGATGGAAGAAAAATGCTTCCGGAATTTATGAGAAAAAGACAAAGGCCGCAACAACGACGCTCGCCTTCTCGATCGCGACGGGCGACGCGCCGGAGCTCAAGCGCACCGCAGAAATGATCAAGGATGAATTGAACGCCGCGGGCATGAATGTCGATGTGAAGATATACGAGATCGGCACGCTCAACCAGAATGTCATCCGTCCGAGAAAATATGATGCGCTCCTTTTCGGACAAGTCGTGAGCTCGGCGTCCGACCTCTACGCGTTCTGGCATTCTTCACAGCGAGTCGATCCGGGGCTCAACATCGCCATGTACACGAGCGCCGTCGCAGACAAGCTTCTTGAAACCGCCAACAAGACTCTGAAAAAAGAAGATCGCGCGGCGCTCTACCTCAAATTCCAAGACGAAGTGAAAAAAAATGCGCGCGCCGTGTTCCTGTATTCGCCGGATTTCATTTATGTCACGAATAAAGAACTCGGCGGCGAAGACACGGTCTCCGTGAGCTCGCCGTCAGACCGTTTGCTTGATGCGTACAAGACATATTTCGAGACGGATTATGTTTGGAAGATCTTTCAATAATACTCGATACGAATAACACAATCCGAATACTACGAATGAAATGCCGCGAATCTACGAATATTACGAATAAAATTCAAGTACATTGTTTCCATTCGTATTATTCGTAGATTCGAAGATTTTTATTTATTCGCATTGCATTCATTCGCATCGTGTTCACCTATTTTCTACTTACTACTAACTAGTTTTATTTACTACTAACCAATCTTATATGGAACCAAGAATCCCCGCGCGCCGTCCGAACATGAACGGCCCGCAACCGAAAAGAAATTTTAGCCGCCCGCAAAAGCGCTCTTTCGGCGCGCTCGGCAACGCTCTGAAAAAAATCGAAACTTCCGGAAGACCCGCCGCTCCGCAGAGGAGATTTGGCGCACGACCGGCCTTCGGCGCTCAAGCTCCCGCACAAGGTCAGAATCGCAGACCTCCTTCTTCGCGCACGCCGTTCAAGAAATCTTTCCAGCGCCGGCCTGACAAGACGAATTTCACGCACTCGAGCAAGAGCAAGATAAATTCCACGTCGACCATTCCGCCGGTCGAAGCGGGCGTCGTCCGCATCATTCCGATCGGCGGCGTCGAGCAGATCGGGCAGAACATGACGGCGATCGAATGCGGCAACGACATCATAATCGTCGATGCCGGACTCCAATTCGCCGAGACTGAACATCCTGGTATTGATCTCATCATTCCAAACACAAAATATCTCGAAGACCGCAAGGAAAAGATCCGAGGACTCTTCATCACGCACGGACACCTCGACCACATCGGCGCCATTCCCTACTTGATCGAGAAGATCGGCAATCCGCAGATCTACTCGCGCCAATTCGGTGCGGCGATGATCGCCAAGCGGCACGAAGAATTCCCGCATCTGCCGAAAATGAACATGAATATCGTCGAGGGAAACGACCGGATCACCGTCGGAAAATCTTTTGTCGTCACGACATTCCCGATCTCTCACACGATTCCGGATTCGATGGGACTCATCATCACGACGCCTTTGGGCGATATCGTCTTCATCGAGGATGTCCGCGTGGACAATATAAACGGCGTCCCGACGGAAGAAGAAGTCGAGCAATATTCGCGATTCAAAGGAAAAGAAGTCCTTCTTCTCACGATGGATTCGACCAGCATTGAAAAAAGAGGGTTCTCGCTCTCCGAGCAAGTCGTCGCGAAAAACATCATCGAGATCATCCGTACGGTGAGCGGGCGAATCATCATTGCGAGCTTCGCTTCACAGGTGGAGCGCATCGTCATGATCTTAAACGTGGCGGAGCAATTCGGGAAGAAAGTCGTGATCGACGGACGAAGCATGAAGACCAACACGGAAATCGCGAAGAAGCTCGGTATCATCAACAACAAGAACATCATTCCGCTCGAGGAAATGAACAAATATCCCGCACACAAGATCGTGATGCTCGTGACCGGAAGCCAAGGAGAAGAATTTGCCGCGCTCATGCGCATGGCGAACAAAAGCCACCGACAATTGTCCCTTCAGCCGTCAGACACCGTACTCCTATCGTCTTCCGTCGTTCCGGGAAACGATTCGGATGTGGACAAGCTGAAAGACAATCTGTATCGCACCGGAGCGAAAATAATCACCTATCGCGATTCTGATGTTCATGCTTCCGGCCACGGCAACCGCGAAGAATTGCAGTGGATCCATCAGCAGATCAAGTATCGATTTTTCATGCCGGTGCACGGCAATCATTACATGCTCTGCCAGCACGCAGAACTCTCGCAATCGCTCGGCACGCCGAAAGAAAATACTGTCGTTCCCGATAACGGCTCGCTCATAGAAATCTACGATAATGGAAAAAAGATCCGCGTCAGGAAAGAAAAAGCTCCCTCGGATCTCGTCATGGTCGACGGCTTCTCGATCGGCGATACGCAGGAATTCGTGATCCGCGACCGCCAAATGCTCGCGGAAGACGGCATGTTTGTCGTGGTCGCCGTCGTGGATTCGCGGACGGGCAAGCTCAAGAAATCGCCCGATCTCATTTCGCGCGGCTTCGTGTATCTCAAAGAAAATCAAGAGCTTCTGAATCAGACGCGCCTCATGATCAAGCGCACCGTCGAAGACGGCGCGCGCGGACAGAATCCGATCAACTTCGAGCTCATAAAGAATCAAGTGACCGACAATGTCTCGAAATTCCTCTTCCAAAAAACGGCGAAGCGCCCACTGGTGATACCGGTACTGCTTTCTGTCTAAATCCAAGCATGATGATACACAAATTATAAATTTTTAATTTAAAATTTGTCGAGAAAGCTTCCAGCTGTTTGCTTTTAGCTTCCAGCTTCTGATTCAAAAGCTAGCAGCAGAAAGCAAGAAGCTGAAAGCTGGTTTCATTCGTGCATTCGCATCGTGTTACAATAATCTCATGAATCATCTCATCTCCCGCTCCCGTCTTTTGCGAACCGTTTTCTTCGGTTCGTTCCTCTTTGCGCTCCAGAGCGCGCTCGTCGCGTATATCAATTCCACCTTCCTCTCGCAATTCATCTCCGAGCGCTTCGTCGGCTTCGTCTTCACCGGAGGCGCTCTCCTCACGCTCGTCTCTCTCGTCTTCATGCCGCGCCTGATCCGGATCTTCGGCAACCGACGCGTACTCCTCGTCATCTTGATCGCGAATTTCCTCGCATTGATCGAGATGGTGCATCAGAGTTCGCCCCACGCCGTGATCGTGGCTTTCGTCGCCTATCTCCTCACGAACAACCTCGCCATCGTGACATTCGATGTCTTCATCGAACACTTGGTGGAGGAGAAATCGACCGGAAAGCTCCGCGGCGCGTATCTTTCGATCGTGAACATCGCATGGGTGCTCTCTCCGCTCCTTGCCGCGTTCTTCATCGCGCGCGGAGGATTCACGCTCATCTACACATCGTCGCTCATTCTCGTCTTTCTGACCTATTTCTCGATGTCGACATTCATCCGCGGCTTCACCGACGGCATCTATGAGCGGGAACATTTCTTCCGGACGATCGGCCGGCTTTTCAAGAATCGGAGCTTGACCATCATCACCGGCATCAATTTCATCATCCAATTCTTCTACGCGTGGATGATCATCTATACGCCGATATATCTCACCCAGCACATCGGGCTTTCGTGGGAATCGCTCGGCGTCATCTTCACTGTCATGCTCCTGCCGTTCGTTTTGATCCCGTATCCGCTCGGCCGGATCGCCGACAAGAAATTCGGCGAAAAAGAATTGCTGATTGTCGGACTCTTCGTGATGGGCGCAAGTACGCTTGCGCTCTCGATCCCGAAAGCGCCGGTCATTCTCGTATGGATGGCGATACTTCTCATGACGCGTATCGGCGCGGCGACGGCCGAATCGATGGTTGAAGTTTTTTTCTTCAAGCATGTCGGGCCGAAAGACACGGGACTCATCAGCTTGTTCCGCGACATGTCGCCCTTCGCTTTCGTCGTCGCCCCGCTTTTGGGAACGCTCATACTCAATGTGAGCTCGTACCATATCTTGTTCATTACGCTCGGAGTAATAGTGCTTATCGGAGCAATTTTGGCTTTGAGATTGAAGGATACCAGATGAAATAATTTTCAATTACAATTTTCAAATTTCAAGTCAATTCTTAGTTAGAAATTAAATAATTTAAAATTGATTTGAAATTATTGACATACTTGCGTATGCAAACAAAAACCATCCGTATAAATAAATACTTGGCGGAAAAAGGAATCGCGACGAGAAGGGCCGCCGACGATCTCATAAAGAACGGGAAAGTTTTCGTGAATGGAAAACGCGCGCGGCTCGGAGAAATGATTTCCGAAAAAGATGCCGTGGAAATTCGCGGCGCGAAAAATGAAGCTCACGCATATCTCGCATATCACAAGCCGAAAGGCATGGTTACGATCGGCGCGCAAAAAGGCGAGAAAGAAATTCCGCTCAAGAATTTCGGCAAAGGGCTCTTCCCCGTCGGCCGGCTCGACAAAGATTCTTCAGGACTCATCATTCTCACG
>CALRFC010000036.1:1785-7793 GCA_943356395.1 Candidatus Nomurabacteria bacterium | reverse complement strand
GTCTCCGACGAATCGTAGGGCTTCAAGAATTTTTCGGGAATGTTTTTGGGATTTTCCATCCTGTAGTGAAAAATGGCATCGCTCCAAAGAGCAGCCCTCTTTTATAGTATTAATTATAATAGTGCAATTTTTAAAAACAAAAGATCTCCTTCCCGATTTTGAATGCCATTTTCTACTACGGGATGCATCACAAAAATATACCACTTTTATGGCTTTTTTGCGAGAGTATTTTTTGCTATAGTGTCTCCATGCAGAAGAAACCTTTTTCAATCCGTCATCGCGCGCATAGTTTGCGCCATGCGATTTCCGGAGTCGCGCTCGTTTTCAAAACAGAGCACAATGCGTGGATACAATCGGTTGCGATCATCGCAGGTATCGCGCTCGGATGCTATTTCCGCATCAGCGCTTTTGAATGGATGGCTCTCGTTTTCTCGATGGGGCTCGTCGTCGTGTCTGAAGCATTCAATACCGCGATTGAAATCGACATCGACCTCACTTCTCCGGAAATTCATCCATACGCGAAAAAGACGAAAGATGTCGCCGCCGGCGCCGTTCTGCTTTCCGCTCTTACCGCGCTCGTTGTCGCGCTTATTATTTTCCTGCCTAAGATATTCGGATAATATATGCAAATAATCATCGGCGTAACGGGGATGCTCGGGGCGGGGAAGAACACAGTGACGGATTATCTCGTGAAAAAATTGAACGCGACGCATTTTTCCGTGCGGGATTTTTTGACGGAAGAAATCAAGAAACGTGGATTGCCGGTCAATCGCGATACGATGACAGAAACATCGCGCGATTTGAGCAAAAAACTCGGCTCGACATATTTGATTGAAATAATGTATAAAAAAGCGGTTGAAAGCGGGCAAAACGCCGTCATCGAATCCATCCGCCAAGTCGATTCGGTTGATTTCCTTTTTTCTCATGGCGCGCATCTGGTGGGAGTGGACGCCGATCCGAAAATCCGCTACGAGCGCATCGTCTCGCGCAGAAGCGCGACTGACAAAGTCAGTTTCGAGAAATTCTTGGAGCAAGAAAAAACGGAGTCCGCCGGAAAAAATCCGTGGGAGCAGAATTTGACGGGATGCATCGCCCGCGCGGAAATCATTTTCCAGAATAATGGAACGGTGGAAGAATTGCAGGTGCAGATAGATGAATGGTTGAAGAAAATTTAATACATTTATCAATTGTGAAATGATCAATTGAAAATTGATTGGTAATTAGAAATTGGGAATTGAAAATTTTATTATATTTCCAAATTCCCCTGCGCCTTGAGCGAAGAGAGCGGATGCCCTTTCTTTTTTCTTTCCAAGAATTCCAAATAACCGGCCATGCCGATCATGACGGAATTGTCGGTCGAGAGTTTGCGTGTCGGAAAATATGCTTTAATACCAAGCTTTTTTGCTTCTTTTTGCAAGACTTCGCGCAATCGTTTGTTTGCCGAAACTCCGCCGCCGACGATGATATTTTTTGCTCTATACTCTTTTGCCGCACGGAGCGTTTTTGAAACTAGCACTTCCACGGCCGCATCTTCGAATTCCCGCGCGATAGTATTTTTCAAATCTCCATCTATAGTTTCAATGCCGCCGAGATCGCGGACGAGATACAGGACTGCGGTCTTGAGTCCGGAAAAAGAAAAATCGTAGTCTCTGGAATGGAGCATGGGGCGAGGTAATGCAACATTTGACATTTGACCATTGACATTTGACTTGCGCGAGATTTCCGCTAATGCGAAAATCTGCGGGCCGCCCGGATAGGGAAGCCCGAGGATGCGCGCGACTTTGTCGAAGGCTTCGCCCGCCGCATCGTCGCGCGTCTGTCCGATCTTTTTCATCTCCGTCCAGCTTTTCAAAAGCACGAGCTCCGTGTGTCCGCCGGAAACCAAGAGTGATATCGCCGGAAATTGGATTTCTTGTTCTTTTTTTTGAAATTTGAAATTTGAAATTTGGAATTTTTTCTGTCCATGAAGTAGGACAGAAACGATGTGCCCTTTCATGTGATTCGTTCCAACGACCGGAATGTTCCAGATCGTGCCGAGCGCGCGGGCGAAATTGATGCCGACCCAGAGCGCCGGTTCGAGTCCGGGCCCCGTCGTCACTGCGATCAGGTCGATGTTCGGTTTTTGGATGCTCGGAATCTCTTTCAGGAATTGTTCCAGCAATTCCGATTCTCGGTCGAGTATTTTTCGTAATTTTTTCTCCGTAATCGACGACAATTTTGACTTTTGATTTTTTACTTTTGCATTCCAAAGCCGCGCCGCGGAAAGCGTTTTCTTCAGGGTCGGCATCGCGGCTTTGGCGTGTTCTCTTTTGGCGAGCGCAGGGAAGACGCCGCCGTACTTCGCATGAATAGCGATTTGCGAAGCGACGGTGTCTCCGAGAATTTTGAATTCCACCTGCCCGAATGACTCTCCGCCGGAATGACTTTGTCGGGCTGGGGTCGGTCGGGAATTTTTAATTCCGTCGCTTGCTTCCAAAACGGAAACCGCCGTTTCGTCACACGAAGTCTCAATAGATAGTATTTTCATGGCTACATTTTTTGTATCAAGTCGAGTCTAGCAAAAAATAATTCGTTTGACTAATTATATACTTGTGCTATATTCAACAAAATACATTTTATATGCCTGCAGAAAAAATGTTCGGCTTCACAGCCCAAGAAATGCAAAATATCTTCAAGAAACTGCACACGATCGTTCTCATTGGTCCGCCCGGAGCGGGGAAGGACACAGAAGCCGAGGTATTGCTTGGGCTCATGAAAAAGTGGAGTCCGGAAATCCCGATAGATTATCTTTGCACCGGCGACATCTTCCGCGAAGCGCTTCCGAAATTTTCTCCGGTTATCCGTGAAAAATTCAACGAGATTCAGGCGGCAGGACAGCTCCAACCGGGAATCATCGCCTCCGCACTCTGGGCTTCAAAAATTCTTTTTGAGACCAGAGGCGGACACATTCTCATCAATGGCTCTCCGCGCGCGCTCGACGAGGCGGAAAATATGATTGATTTTTATTATCATGTGCTCGGTCGCGCACTCAAAATTTTCCTGCTTCAGATCAGTGACGCGGAATCGGAAGAGCGGATGGTCAAACGCAACTTGCACATGGCGGAAAATAACATCAAAGTCCGCGTGGATACGAAAACTCCTGAATCGAGGAAGGCAAAGAGAGATTTCTATCACAAACACACCGTTCCGGCGCTCGAATATTTGTACAATGTAAAAGGAGCGGAAGTGTTGACCGTAAGCTCAAGTGAAGAAAAAGACAGTGTGACGAGAAGCATTTTAAGCTTGCTCGATACATATCAATGATGTACATTCTCCTGCAAATGCGGGAGAATTTTTTATGTGCGCGGTGAGGAATTCGCCCCGCGACTAAATTTTTGTCGTCACAAAAATTTGTCTGGGCACCGGCTCGTGGCTTTGCTTGCTAGCAAAACATCACTCCGCCGATTCAAATTCCTACGCAAAGTGAAGAAGTTCACTTTGCTCACCACGCACTTCGCTATGCTCGGTGCGCGGTGAGGAATTCGAATCCCCGGCCTACCCCACGTCAAGGGGTCGCTCTAACCAGCTGAGCTAACCGCGCAAATGTGAACATATCTAAACTAGCACATTTTCATAAAAAATTAAAACATAAAAAAATTCCCCGCATATACGGGGAATTTGTCTTATCCTATCCTTGTCCCGACAATACCGGTTTTGAATTCGGCAATTTCGGATTGGATGTCTAAATCTTTCTTGGTCTTTCTCGAGAGGATGTCTATCACTCCCGGATGCAAGATCTTCACGGCGTTTCCATTTACAATCTGTTTAAGGCGCTTGTATCCCATGAACGGAAGATGATCTTCTTCGTCTCTCTTTTCCCAATTCTCGAACACCCCTCTAACATCCTTGTAGAATTTTACGCATGGAACTTCATATCCCTCCAAAGCGAGTGCTCGTGCGATCGCGGCGGCTGTGATATCCGATCCGTCACGCGGGAGAAGCGTCGTCGCTCCATCTTCGTTTGCCCCGATGAATCCTTCGACAAAGATCGGGCGTTTTTCTGCAATGAAATGCGGGATGATTACCTTCAGCTTATTTTGCAGTTTCTCCATGTTCACATCTTGATCGATGAATGTATGATTTTCCGACGGCGCCGTTTCAATAATTTTCTTCGCATCAAGATAAGTTGAATCGAATCCAAATATCTTGAAAAGTATTTCTCTCGTGATGGCGACGGTCGCTTTTTCGCCGAAAGAAATTATTTTCGCGCGAATTTTCTCTTCATTCTCACTTGCATCGAACAGAAATCGCGGCTCCAGATTATCCTCGAAATATCTTTTTACGAATTTTTCGATTTCCGGCAGAAGCAGTTTCTGTTCAGGATTCGTATACGAATAGAGGTTGGCGATATATTTTTCATATACCGAAGCATGAGTACTGATCATGAGATTGAACGCCGTCTTTTGCCTTTGCTCTCTGGGGAATTCGCGCCGCTCCCACGCTTTCTCGAATGCTCTCTCGAGCGTATTTGTGAGCCCTTTGAATGCAGAGAGGACGACAATCGCGTAAGCAGGACTGTAAAAAGTCTCTTTTTCCTTGGTCGTCTCTCGTACATTCGAAATTATTTTCGTAAAGCTCCTTCCGTCGGGCAAGCATGAACCGCCGATTTTTATGACGACGATTTTTGTCGGGCTTTTCTTTTTTATCATGTGCTGAAAATTTTTTCCAATATATCCTTTTTTACAAAAATTGTCAAATTAGAATTTGAAATTCAAATGTAAAGGGTCGCGCCTTCGGCGCGACCCTTTACTCGCTCAGATTTGGATTTCGATTTTTTGCTGAAAAATATGCCTCCACGGTTATTTTTCCAAAAGTGCCGCAAGCGCAACCTTATACAAAATTTCCAATCCACCACGATTTTTCTTGAAATGAAACTTCGGCGACCATTGTAATTCGGCCAGAGAATCGCTGATAGTGAACATCGCGCCCATTTCTGCTCCTCGATACTGTGCGACAGCGAACAGCGCCGAGGCTTCCATTTCTACCGTTGCCACTCCTTCTTTTTGATATTGACGAGCCTCGGCAACAGTTTCTCGATAAGGAGCATCGACTGTCCAACTTGTTCCGAGTAAATATTTTTTCTCCAAAGCATCAAGAGCTTTTTTAATTCTTTCCGTCATTTTTTTGGAAGCATGGGCATATTTCGACGCTTTCAAATAATGATAAGATGTGCCCTCATCTCTAATCGCTTTTTCGCAAACGACCAGATCGCCGATTTCGAGATATTTTTGAAGTGTTCCCGCCGTTCCAATAGATATAAATCGCTTTATACCAAAAGCAATCAGCTCTTCCAAAAGCGTAGTCACAATTGGGGCGCCGATACCAAATTTTCCAATAATCGCAATTTTATTTTTTGTTTCGTTTAGCAAATACATCTCCCCATAAAATCTTTGAACTTTTGTGGTCTTATGATTTTCAAGAACATACTCCATCAACTTTTTGGAATAGCAAAGAATCACACCTTCTGGCGGATTAAATTTGTCATACTTCTCGCGCTTTCTTTGGTAATCCAAATAATCTTTCGGATTGAACATCGAGTCGTTGGCGTGCTTATTTTTGAAGTTTGGAAATGCCATATTGTTTCAGTAAATCTTCCATGGATACATTAAGAAGGGCTTTCACAATTTTTACTGTTATTACAACAGAAGACCCTGCTCTGATTCCGAATTTTGGCGGTATTCATTGTACAAAATTCGAACTTATTTTGAAAGCAATCCTGATGATACGGAATACTAGCGTTCCCCGCGCGCTACGCGCCTCTGTGCAAAGCACAGAGCTTCTGCAAAAGCAGAAGTGCGGGAAAACGCTAAATGCAAATGCGGACTCGGTTTTGCGAAACAATTTTCTGGGGAAAGGATTCGCAAAACCTCGGCTAATTTTTTCGGCAGGGATTTTGGATTTCGCCCGCGCGGAGGAGGGGTCTGGGGAGGAATCCGCGCGGACTTCAGCATTTCTTTTTTTGGCGAGCA
>CALRFC010000036.1:0-1775 GCA_943356395.1 Candidatus Nomurabacteria bacterium | reverse complement strand
TAAAAATTCAAAATACATAATATTGAAATCTCGGCGAAGCCGAGATACAAGTTTTGTATTGTGCTTGACCCACCCTCCCGTTCGCGCACAAATCCCCGCCGTTTTAGGAGATATTATAAAACGGCGGGGATTGCTCCCTAGAATTAAACCAGCAAATCTTTTGTTTGTTCCAGATATTTTTGTAAACCTTCAATTTTTTCTGTCCCCTTGGTCTTGTGCATGTAAGGAAGTTTGACAGTTATATTTAAAACTAAAAAAGCGTGGAATAATTTTTTGTCATATTTTTCATCTCCAAAATATCCTTCAAGAAACTGCTCACCAGCTTTACCCACACCTCCTTTTGAAATAAGAATGAGACTTCTTGTTATATCCATAAATGGATGATGAAAACATGGCCAAGGATCAAATACTGTAAATGGTTCCGTTGCAAAAACATTTCCTCCACCAAAATCATTGTGGCAGTAAACACTTTCCTTACTATCTCCAATAGTAGAAATTAAAATATTGAAAACATTTTCTATGGAGCCATGTTTTTCATTATCCAAAAGTTTATGTTCTTTCACATATTCAACTTGTGTTTGCATGTTGGTATCACCTTTGAGCCATTCAGCAATACTAAAATATTCGGGTTCACTTTTTTTATTAACGATATTACTGTATCCCTCGGTTTTTGCTTCGTGCATTTTTCGGAGCAATTTACCTAAATCGTGGTATATATTTTTTTCTAGTGATTCTTCGCCTTTATATTTACTGCTGACAGTTTCCGAATCAACATATTCCATAAGAACATAAAAATGTTCTCCAATTTCACCTTCTTCCAAAACATGGGGAACTTTTACCCCAACATCTTCCCATGCTTTTAAAAATACTCCTTCAAGTCTAGAATTTAACTCGCTTAAAGGAATTTTTAAAATAAGTTTTTGCTCTGGTGTTTCAAGAATACTAACAAGAGAAGAAACTCCGGCATGTAAAAAAGTTACATCAACTTTTTTACCAGAAAATAAAGGATGTTGAGCTATAAAGTCTTTTATTAAAGGAACAAGCTTTTTTCTTCGCTCATTAAATTTCTGATCCACTTCGTGTTCAGAAAGTTTTGGTTCGTTAGTAAAAGTAATTTTTTGAGATGTTTCCATATTTTCCATAAATTATTAAAATTTGAATTTCTAAACAACTATTATTGGTAAATTAGAAATATCAATCGAGCCTTTATGTAAAATGTGAGGCACACCGACAAATAGCAAAGGTCTTTCACCTTTGCTAAATTTTTCTTTGTAATAATCTTTTGTGGCTTGTGATAATGCAGAATGTTCGGCTAATTTTTCTGGGTCATATTCTGAAAAATTTTTAGGATTCATTTTATCCTCACTTCTCTTTTCTTGATAGAGATAAATTGTTGTCTGTTTTGGATCAAGTAAACTTGGGTCAATTTGATAAAATTTCATTTCTCTTGGATTCATACCCGCCTCCACTAACGCCTGTTTTAATTCTGCTGGATTTATCGCGGAAAAATGTAAAACATCATTCCACGCACATTCAAGTGTTGGAATAAATTGTTCCATTACATGTTTTCTGTCCTCATATTTTTCCGCTTTGGATAAATAAAGTTCGGGGTTCGTATCTTTTAGAGAATTTAGTGGGTGCAAAACAGAGCCTTGCATGTCTGCGGGTACCATGTGGTAAAGATAGGTTTTGTCCTTCTTTGCTTCTGTTTGATTGGGTGGTGTAGGAATTTGTTCCATAAAATGATTTTATCATTTTATGAGTATTTTTTCTAG
>CALRFC010000035.1 GCA_943356395.1 Candidatus Nomurabacteria bacterium | reverse complement strand
CATCCGTCTCGCGATATTTTTCGCGCGCGAAGAGATCGGCGTCATGCGGCTCGTCGGCGCCGCCAATAAATACATCCGCGGGCCGTTCATGGTCGAAGGCATGATCTATGGCACGATTTCCGCGATCGTCACGACCATCGTGTTCGTCCTCATTTCCTACTGGCTCGGCAAGAACATGACGGATTTCTTCGGACTCAATATCTTTGATTATTACATGAGCAATTTGCTCGAAATCCTTTTCATAAATATTCTCGCCGGCTTGATCCTCGGTATGATCTCGAGTTTTCTCGCGGTGAGGAAATTTTTGAGGAACTAGGCACGCGATCCTAATCTACAAATTCATCCTAATCTACGAATAAAAAAGCAGCGCCGCTTCGCGGCGCTGCTTTTTTCTAGCCTCTAGAACCCAGCAACTAGAACCTCATTTATCCCCAGTTTGCGCTTTCCGCCCCAAACTTGGTATCATGGTCTCTTATGAAGAAACCGGATCCGAAATATATCTTCGTCGTGGGCGGCGTCATTTCCGGAGTCGGAAAGGGAATCGCCGCCTCATCGATCGGAAGGATTTTGGAAGACCGCGGCCTTGCCGTCTCCGCTATAAAGATCGACGCCTACATCAATGTCGATGCGGGCACCATGAACCCCACCGAACACGGTGAGGTTTTTGTTTTGGGCGACGGCGATGAGACCGATCAGGACATGGGCAATTACGAGCGGTTCCTGAACAAGGATCTGACGAGGACAAATTACATGACAACCGGCCGCGTGTATGCGAGCGTGATCGAACGCGAGCGCAATCTGGGCTACGGCGGCAGATGCGTGCAAGTCGTTCCGCACATTCCGCTTGAAATAATTTCACGCATAAAGAAAGCGCGGAAGAACGCCAAGGCCGATGTCGTCGTCATCGAGATCGGCGGAACGGTCGGCGAATATGAGAATGTGCTTTTTCTCGAAGCCGCGCGCATGATGAAGATCGAGAGTCCGCAAGATGTCGCGTTCGTGATGGTTTCGTATCTGCCGGTGCCGTCGAAAGTCGGCGAGATGAAGACCAAGCCCACCCAGCACGCAGTGCGCGCGCTCAACGCTTCCGGCATCCAGCCGGATGTCGTTTTGGCGCGGAGCGACAGCCCGCTCGACGAGAAACGGAAAGAGAAGATTTCCTTTTTCTGCAATCTCTCGAAAGGCAGGATCATTTCCGCGCCGGATGTGGAGAGCGTCTACGACATACCGGCGAATTTCGAGAAAGAAAAGCTTTCCGATCTCTTATGTTCGATTTTGGATCTCAAGGCCCCGAAGAAAAAATCTTCTTCCGCGCTCGCATGGAAAAAATTCGTGAGGTCGGTCCATCGCTCGAAAAAGCCGCTCAAGATCGCCGTCGTCGGAAAATATTTCGAGACGGGCGACTTCGTCCTTTCCGATTCGTATCTTTCCGTGATCGAAGCCGTAAAATATTCCGCGTTTGCCGAGGGAAGAAAACCGGAACTGGTCTGGCTCAACTCCGTCGATTTCGAAAAATCTCCGGCGAAATTGAAATCGCTCTCTTCATACGACGGCATCATCGTGCCGGGCGGATTCGGTTCGCGCGGCGTGGAAGGGAAGCTTAAAGTCATACAGTATGCGCGCGAACACAAGATTCCGTATTTCGGGCTCTGCTACGGCATGCAGCTTCTCGTCATCGAATATGCGCGGAATGTCTTGGGGCTCAAAGACGCCAACACGCGTGAAGTGAATCCGAACGCGAAAAATATCATCATCGATGTCATGGAAAACCAGAAAGAGCGCATCGCGAAGAAGCAGATGGGAAACACGATGCGCCTCGGCGCGTTTCCGGACGTACTCAAGGAGGGAAGCGTGGCGGCGCGCGCCTATGCGAGTTTGGATAGCAAAGCTCCGCGGAGCGCGCGCCGCATCTTCGAGCGCCACCGTCACCGATATGAAGTGAACAATGCTTACATTCCCGCGCTCGAGCGCGCCGGCTTGGTGTTTTCCGGAAAATCGCCCGACGGAATGCTCGCCGAGATCGCCGAGCTTCCGGCGCGCGAGCACCCGTTCTTCTTGGGCACGCAATTCCATCCCGAATTCCTCGCCCGCCCGCTTTCCCCGCATCCGCTCTTCACCGCATTCATCAAAGCCGCAGTAAAAAAGAAGAAGCAATAAAGCTAAGTCGTTTTTTGTACGAATTGACAATTTGTCTAATAACCTTAGACTGAAAGAAATTGCAATCAATGAACACACGAGTTCCTTTTGAAAAATATCCCTTGAGAATATATGAATTGAGTCGTCAAATATCGTTACAGGATCATGAGTTTGAGTTCATACATGATCACAAGCAGCGGCACAGGAAAATCATCACAGAATCTCTCTTGAGCGAAACGCAGAAAAAGTTTTTTACGGATCTTCTCGAGACGGAGGGAGTCATAAAGATTACGGTAAAAACAACAAGCATCTTTGTCTGGATATGGCCCGGCTTCGAATGGAACGATATTGAGCCGAAGATTGAGAAAAAAATATCTTCATGTCCCATCACAGATTCTGATCTGGAGGAACAAAAAGAGATAGTCATAAAAGATTGGAAAGAAAACAAATGAAATAAAAGCAAGTCCGAACCCACCCACAGAGTTGGGTTTTTTGTTTCCATATTTAGCTTTAATTTGCTATAGCAAATTAAAGCTAAATTATAGTTGTTTCAAAAACAAAAAACTCTTGAGGCAAGATCTCAAGAGTTTTTGTATTTGATTTTCTAATCTAGTCCCTATTCCCTAGAACCTAGAACCTAAAACCTAATTTTCACCTCGATTCCACGAATGTCAGCGCTTTGCCTTTCTTGTTGCCGCGGCCTGTCCGGCCGATGCGGTGGACATAGTCGTCGTAGGTTTCCGGAATGTCGTAATTGATCACATGCGAGACATCGGCGATATCCAAGCCGCGCGCCGCCACATCGGTTGCCACGAGCACTTGCACCCTGTTGTCCTTAAACGCGCCGAGTGCCCGCTGGCGTCCGCCATGGTTCTTGTTGCCGTGTATGGATTCGACTTTGAAGCCGCGTTCGCCGAGCATCTTCGAGAGCTTTTCCACGCCGTGCTTCGTGCGCCCGAAAATGAGCACTTTGCTGAATTCTTTCTGATTCAAGAGATCGTGGAGCGTGTCGAGCTTGTCGCCGCCCGCTTTCACCCGCACGACATCCTGATCGACATTCTTCGATGTGTCTCGGGTCTTCACGGAAATGCGGATCGGCTCGCGCAGGAATTCCTTGATCAATTTTTCGATGTCGGGAGAGAGCGTTGCCGAGAAGAAGAGCGTATGGCGCTCTTTGGGCATCGCCGTCATGATGGCGCGCATGTCCGCCACGAATCCCATATCAAGCATGCGGTCGGCTTCGTCGAGAACGATGGTATTGAATTCGGAAAGCGTGATCATTTTGCGGTCGATCAGGTCTTTCAAGCGTCCCGGCGTGCCGATGACGAAATTGTACTGGTAGCGGAGCTGTTTGATCTGCGGAGTGATACCCACGCCGCCGACACAGCACACAGAAAAGATTTTTTCGCGCGGATTCATTGCCGGCAGTCCGGCGGTGAATCCCTTGAGCTCCTGATCGATCTGAAGCGCGAGTTCGCGCGTCGGCACGATGATCATGATCTGCTCGCTCCTTTTCAGCAAGACTTTATTGATGAGCGGAATAAGAAACGCCGCCGTCTTGCCGGTGCCGGTGTTGGCGATGCCCACCAAGTCTTCGCCACGGAGAACATGCGGGATCGCCCGATCTTGAATCGGCGTCGGAAGGTCGTACCCTTTTTTTATAACGGCATTCTTGAGCGCCGCTTCTATCTTGAAATCGGCGAACACATGTTCGGGCTTGAAATGCTCGACTTCCTCCGTGATGACGGCCTTATTGATGAATTTGGAGACATCGATATGCTGACTGCGGCCTCTTTGCGGCTTGCCGAACGATCCTCCGCGTCCGCCGCGAAAAGGCGGACGACTTCCGTGCCCGAATGGCTTTCCTCCGCGCGGGGCCTGCCCGAATGTCGAGGATGGGCGGGCCTGCCCGAATGCTGAAGGCGGGCGGGATCGCCCAAATGCCCTTTGCGGGCGAGGAGAAGACGCTCCTCCTTTTTGAAAACTTTTTTTATACATTGTAATAATTGTCCGCCGCGTACGTATGCGCAGTGGATGAATCTAAAAGGGTTCGCGCCCTCTATAACTTCTGATCGTCATACTAAAAAATCGATCAGCCGGTCTCGCGAGTTTTTAGATAAGGGAGCAAAGCGCTGCTTTGCTGTAGAGTACACAATCCTAACAAAAACCAATGAGATATGTAGTTATGCTTCCACTATAGCGCATAATCAAATTTTTGTAAAGGGTTTAGTCTCTACCAAACTATTTTTATAAAGTTCAAAAACATGAGGCAACGCTGCTGCAAAAATGATACATACGGCGCCAATGAAAATTTTAGCAGTCAAAATTTCATGAAAAAATAACATTCCGAATAAAATGCCGAATACGACTTCAAGCAACCCGAGCAGTCCTCCGATGCTTGCTTCAACATGTTTGACTCCCTCAATGACCAGCCAAAAACCTAAGATTCCCGCAACCGCATAGCCGACTTGATACAGAGAAAACATATTGAGTGCCGGAGAAAATTGTCTTTCGCCGATGGCGATGGAAATAATAAAATTTGAAATAGCAATAAGGATCCAGCTAAGCCAGACAACATACAAAGAAGAATAATTATGCGTGAGCTTTTTTGAGCTCGCAACTTCCGTTCCGCTCGCCATTCCATTCAAAATCGCCATCAATGCCGCGAAAATACTGAAAACCAGAATTGAAAAAGAGAAGGTTATATACAAGCCGAGGAAAGCCAAGGCGAAAGAAATTGTTTTTATTTTTGTCAGTTTTTCTCCTAGAAAAAATACACCTACAGCATACATCGTCAAAAGCATTGTCACGAAAAAGAGCAATGTTGCGGTTCCGATATTCATGTGATTAAAAGCATAAAATAGTGGCGCTTGTGTCAATGATGTCGCTAAAAGATACACAGACATCCATTTCCAGTCGCTTCTTTTTATCGGAACAATTTGCTTTTTGTATAGCAGTATCGGCAGAAGAGCGAGAGCTATCAGTAGCCCTCGTGTCCAGCTCGGATAAAATATCCCTTCCCCGACACCGATCAGGCGAGACCAAATCCCATAGCTTCCGAACATGATCGCTGAAATAAAAATGAAAAACAACCCGCGAGTTTTTCTAGAATAACTCATTATTTAATTTTATATCCGTCTGTTCCGGTGGTTAGTAAATTTATGATTGATTTCGTTGACATGTCGCTCGCGGCTTTATTCGCCTCGTGCGTATTGAATCCGGTCCCCGCGTTTGAATTGAACCAAATATGAAGCGGGAGGTCCTTATATCTTGGGTCGTGAGCTGGACCATCTTGAGCGCACCTGATTCTTCCGCTTAACAATTCTACATACAATGCTTCTTCGTCGACAATCGACTCGAATGCGCAATTGATGAGAATAGAGTTATCTTTGAGAAGTTTTATGTATTCAGTATTAAAATATTTCTCTCCCGCTTCTTTTGAAACATGAATCGTAACTATGTCAGATTTCAACAACAACTTCTCAATAGGCAGGTAATTTATTCCCAATTCTTTTTCTAAGCCTTCATTTCTGGTTCTATTAGAATAATTTATATTTTTTACTCCAAGAGCTTTGAGCATTCGGGCAACTTTTTGTCCGATATGACCCATACCAATAATTCCAACAGTTGAGTCTGAGAGTGATGGGGTAGTTCTAAAAGTTGCGCTACCAGTTCTACCCAAATCAAAAATGTCGCGCATCATTGCAAACATTAAAGTAAATGTGTAATCAGCAACTGCGCCGGAATTAACCCCTGGACAATTCGTAATCGAAATTCCTTTTTCTTGAGCAAGTTTGTACCCAGGAATAAAATATCGATAATCAGAACCGGTAAAACAAATCGCTTCCAAAGTGTCAGTCGAAGCAATAACTTTATCGGTGACTTTTTCAATTCCACCTAAAATATATCCGTGTTTATCTTTCAGGGCTTCAATAAGTTCATCTTCCGTAGCTTGTGGTTTGTCTAGACGTTCGATATTAAAACCCGCATCTTTTAGCATTTTCTCGTGTTCAGGGAAAATAAAAAGCGAGTCGGTTATGAGTATATTTTTCATATTAAAAATGATAACAAAAATCGAGCTATTTCTCAATTAGCTCCAATTTCTGCCGTCTGGTCAATTTCTTGATTTCCGCCTCTCTTTTTAGAGACTTACTTAGAGTTTTAAATGTTTCAAAATACTTAAGCTTTACGGGACGGCGGATTTTGGTGTAGTGGGCGCCAGATTTGGAGTGGTTGTGGTCGTGCAAGCGTTTCTCCAGATTGTTCGTCGCGCCCGCGTAAAAAGTTCCATCGGCGCATTTTAATATGTAAGTGAAATATTTCACAAAAGTTCTTCGATCGAATAGAGCGACGCGCAGGGAATCGGCAGATCGGCTTTTGTACGCGAGACTGCGACAACCGCGCCCAAGACTTTCGCGTTCGATTCTTGGAGTCCCAGAAGCGTTTCTCTGATACTGCTTCCGGTCGAGAGAACATCGTCGATGATCATAACGGAATCTTCCTCTCTAGGCACATATCCGGCGATGCGGCCGCTTTTGCCGTGCGCCTTTGCGCTGTCGCGAACGCCGATCATTTTCAGATTCTTGCGCGAAGCGACGACGGATGCGAGCGGGAGCCCGCCGTAGCCGGAAGCGGCGACACAAGTGGCATTTTCCGGAATCATTTTTCCGATTTCATCCGCGACGGCGTTCAGAATTAGAGGGACGCCGAAAATCATGCGGACATCGCAATAGATGTCGGAAGTCGCTCCGGAGCGGAGCGTGATTTCTCCGCGCCTGACGATTCCCATCTCGCGCAATTTTTGCAGAAGAATTTCTTTTGTCATCTTTGGTTAGCTTCTCTCAAGCGAGTGCTGTTTAGAGCATAACACGAATCACAGCAGAGGATTTTTTTAGACGGGCGGAGAGAATCGTCGGAATAATATGCTTCGGTCGGTGATTCGCAGAACACGCATCGGCCGATGATTTCTTTGTTCGGAGTGGGCACGACATCGGTTGTCATCCTGTTGTCAAAAACGAAAAGCGTGCCTTTCCAATTTTGGCCCGGATATTCTTTCATGTAGGTGTGAATGCCGTCTTTGAGCTGATACAGATTCGAAAATCCCTCGCGTTTCAGGAGGCAAGTGGCTTTTTCACAGCGGATTCCACCGGTGCACACTGTGACAATTTTCAATTTAGAATTTTCAGTTTTCAAAGCATTCAACTGCTCCAACTTTTCTGGAAGCTCACGAAAGTTTTGCAAACCTAAATCAATAGTTCTATCAAATTTACCGCTGGCGATTTCGTAGTCGTTGCGGAGATCGAGTACGACGAAGTCTTCGCCTTTTTCGTACCAGCTTTGGAGATCGCTCGCCGGCAATTCCGTCGCCGTCTCTTTCTTGACATCAAAATCTTTCACGCCGAGCGTCACCACTTCGTCGCGCACTTTTACCGAGAGCTTGGTAAACGCTTTGCCGTTGCCGGCGGACTCTTTCACCACGACATCGGCGAATCGCGCGTCGCAGTGCAAGAATCTCACATATTCCTCTATCTTTTCCCGCTCGCCTTCGAATGTGGCGTTTACGCCTTCTTCAGCGATTATCATTCGCCCGAGCAATCCCAACTCCTTCGCTTTTTCCTTGTGCGCCAAAGCCAGCCGATCGGGATCGGAAAGCTTGATGAATTTATAGAATGGGATGACGACAGGGTTTTGCATTCAAAGCTGTGTCTC
>CALRFC010000034.1 GCA_943356395.1 Candidatus Nomurabacteria bacterium | reverse complement strand
CCACCACGCGCGTGGTTTGGGTTCCGACATCTATTCCGATGATGGTGCGTGGAGCCATGGGGGAGCAGGTTTTAGCGGCTAGGTTCTAGGGACTAGTGAAAGCACGAAGAATTTTTTTAGGAAAAAGAAACGCATCGCATTTGGCTTGCCTGATATTCAGAGTCTTGTATTTTCTAGAACCTAGCAACTAGAACCTAGAACCTCATGTATCACGCGCCCCAAATGATTCACTATTCGCTAAAAAACTTCATCCACTTTTTTTCTTGCTTCTCCATTGTACTACCATGCGCGTGTCCTTTCAAATGCAAAAGTCCGTGGATAAACAGGAAGCGGACGAACTCCCCGTACTTCATGGAAAATTTCGGCGCGTCGCGGCGGATGCATCCGAGCTCGAGCACGATCTCGCCGGAATCTTTCGCGAGCTCGAACGAAAGGATATTCGTCGGCTTGTTTTTCCCGCGGCGCTCGCGGTTGAGCTTTTTTGAGAGTGCGGGCGTCGCAACTACGACGGAGAGCTCGTAGGATTTCCCGAGGATTTTCTCTTTCATCGCCAAAAAAGGCAGGCGCGGAAGCCTGCTTTTCTTTGAGAGATATGTTATGGAAAAGTTTTCTGTATTGAGCATGCAATCGTTACGATGCCAATATACAAATTGTACTAATGATACCAACTAGACTCAAATCACCGAATGACAAATAAAACATAGATCATGAATCATAGACCATTATTTTTTGATGATTTATGTTCTATGCTCCATGTTTTGTATTCCATGTTACTGCGCTATGCGTTCCATGCTATGTGTTATGTGTCGAATTTTTACCTCCGTCCTCTCGTCTTCGTTTCGACGAACTTGCCCATTTTTTTGAGCTTCTCGATCTCTTTGCGGCGCCCGATGCGCTTCAGGGCCGACTTTTTCTGGGTGAGCTTCGACTTCTTGCGTTCGCTGTAGCGTTTGCCTTTGACCGTCCGGATGACATTTGATTCCTGCATTTTCCTCATAAAACGGCGCAACACGCTCGCGTTGTTCTCGCTCCCGCTCTTTTTGATTTCTACATTTGCTTGTGACATGGGATGAGAATACCACAACCGCCTCATTCGCGCAAATTTTCCATATAAAAAACCCTTCCGAAGATCAGAAGGGCTCATACCACCTTTCGAGTTGTCTCTTTTTGAGTTTTGAAGGCGGCGCAGAAATGCTGTAGGACAGATAAAGATCCAAAAGCTTCTGTTCACGCACTGTAGCGAATCCTTTTCTGCGGCACAGATGCTTGAGCGTCCCCACGGTTCCATCAACGAACTCTCGCTTGTATTTTTTCGGCTTAGCGATCGCATTTTGCAAAACGCTCTCGATTTTCCGCATTTGCTTCCGGTCGAGCGTTATGTCACAACTTCCTTTTTTCTTGTCATAAGAAATGAAGAAGCCGTTCAAAAGTATCGGGCCGTGTGCCAGGTCGAGTACGCGCATTTTCCCGCTATTCGATTCATATCCTGCGCCGCGGATTATTTCAAGGAATCGCTTGCGCTTCCGAAGACCGATCGGTTCTTGTGAAGAAAATATCAAATCATCGAAGAATCGCGTGTAGACGATATTTTTCCCGTGCATATATCTTTCCAATTTTTCGTCGATTGTTTTCTCGCAGTAATAATTGAAGAGAAACGGCGAACTTGTCGCTCCGGTAATGATGCGTTTGTCCGGAGTAAACGACATTTCCCGCAATTTTTCAATCAATTCATCCGTTACTCCTTTTTTCCGCAGAAAATCCGAAATCATCTTGAAAGAAGTGTTTTCGTACGCCTTCTTTATGTCGATGACGACGAAATAACGGGGGAACAGGGATTTTTTGCCAAGCTCCATGCGGATATGTTTCGCTATGTTTTGGAGCGGTGATTTCTGCATGAGCTCCTCCAGTTCGTTTCGTTCCAATTTTAATTCCCGAACCAGTGAAAGAAGCAGATCCTCCAAAATACCCTTGGCAATTTTCGACTGGGAAAAGTATGCCCGTTTCTTTACGGAATTTCCTTTGTACTCGCGTTTCAATACCTGTGAGTAGTTTGTTTCAAAGAAAGAAAATAGACTAAGTTGTGTACTTCCCATTGTTTATGATTTGCTTTCTTATACCACAAATAACACCATTAATCAAACAAAAAAAGAGCCAATCGGCTCTTTGTGTATGGAAAGGTATAAATTTTCGATCATGCTGGGCCGGAGAAACGCGCAAAATGGAAAATAGCTTTGCGACTTTTGATCGTCAATCGTTTTTCAAAAGATTGATAAAATTATGGGTGGCGCCAAATGGTGCCAACCTACTGGAGCGATAGCTCCGCCCGTTTCCGAGCACACCTCAAGCGTTGCATCTCGCACGCTTATTTCTCCGGCCCAGTTTATTGCTAAAAGATCGCGCAATTGCTTAAGAGAAGTATAAAGTATTGCGTATGAAGTATCAAGCATATGCATTTGATTTAATATCCGAGATGTTGTAATGTATAAAAAAATTAAAAATGGGAAGAAAAGTTGAAAAATGTTTTATATCGAAGGTATTTGAATCTAACATTCACGAAGTTTTCAAAAGACTTAAATTTGGAAACGAAAGATTGATTATAAAATTCAATGGCAAGTTGACCGAATTAGGAACTCTTAACTACCAAATATTTTATGATCAAAATCCGCTTCACAGTCTTTCAGTAACTTTTATTGAAAAAACAAGAGGAGGCGCGCATATTGAGATAGCAAGAAGTTTCGCTCGTGATTTAACAATTACGGTTAGAAATCAATGTACTCTTGAAGAAGTTAGAAAGGAAATTATACCAGAAATAAAAAGTCGAATTTTCGGGTATCAAATGGAAAAATTATTTGATACTTTGGTTGTAGTTGGAATACGATACAAATTAATTCGTGTGAGAAAAATAGAACACGCAACTCAAACCGAAGATATGAGCATGGGAATTGACAGAAAAGTAACAATTTATCACCCAGAGTATCGCGAGGCAGTTGTTCCTGTGCAGATTACCGGAAGTGAAGGATCCGCAGAAAGGCATTTAAAAAAACATCAGGACATTAGAATTTTGGTCTTGAATTTAGAAAATAAAAGCACGATTCACACACGTTTCGAAAAATTATTGGAAGGTTTTTTAGAAAATTCTAACAAGCGAATCTTTTGAGATTCGCTTTTTTATGCTCTATGTTATGTGTTGCGCGTTATGACCACTAGCTAGGACAGTCCTAGCTAGTGGTCAGACGAATGCCTGTGGTTTTTTAATTGTGATCTATGTTCTATGATTTATGTTTTATGTTCAGTGTTATGTGCCATGCCCTGTTCGCTTCTCTCTTCTTACTTCCCACCCACCCACTCACTCACAACACATTCTCCGGATTGATGTGTATCGCGCACGATGGCGGAAGTGCGCGAAGGACGGAAAGGAAGTCCATATTTATACTTCCTTCCGGCTCGAAAAAGGGCAATGACCATTCTTTAGCGGGAATCTTGATGAGGCACGAAAGACGGAATTCTTTTGCACCGCGGCGCGAGAGCGAAATAGTTTTCTCGAATGGAAATTTCGGAAGCGCATTCGAAAGGAACGCCTGCGTCTTCAACACACCATTTTCTTTTCCTTCTTCCACCACCTTTATGAGCGTCATGAAAGGCGGATAGCCGAATGCCTTTCTGTCGTTCTCTTCTTCGCGCGCGAGCGCGAGCAATGATTCTTTTTTGATAGCGGAAATGATGTCGTGATCGATCGTGCGCGTTTGAATGATGAATTTCCGTTCCGTGATTTCTTCCATGTCGAGCATGAGATGAAGAATCTTCTCGATTCCGCGGTAGGAGGGAATAGAGAAGAGCGCGTCAAAGGACGCGATGATCGCCGTATCGACCGGCTCCGAAAGATAGTAGAGCGCCATTTCCGTACCGACCAATATCGCTCCTTCCGTAGCATAATATCTTTCAACTATTTTTTTCGCCTGCGCGTGCGTGCTCGCGCTCTCGCGATCGAGAATAAATATCGGCGCATCGACGAACTGTTCTTCCAGATATTCTTTCACGCGCTCGGTGCCGATGCCGAGCGGGACGAGATTCCAGCTCTCGCATTTTTTGCACACGATGTCCGATCCGAACCTTCCGCGGCAATGATTGCAGATAAAAATCCTTCCCTGATTCTTCAAAACGCCGGCTTTCTGGTAGAGGACGAGCGGGCTTTCGCACGAGGGACAGAGGACGGTTTCTCCGCAGTCTCCGCAGACGGTCGTCGGAGCGAGTCCCTTGCGCAATGAAAAGATGAACGAACGCCGGCCGGACGCGATATTCTTTTTCAAGACTTCCAAGACTTCGTCGTCGATGATGCGGAAACTTTTTTCAATACCCATCGTGTTCACGGCTTTCATGTCGATGATACGGAGAGATGCTTTTGGCGAGAGGCGGAATGACGGCGGATAGAGCGCGATGATGTCGCGGCGGGCGAGACGCATGGATGTTTCAGGCCGGAGCAAAGTGTCGCCGATGATGCATTTCCATCCGCTCTTGTAGCTGTAGAGCTCGGCGAGGATCCGGAAATCAAGATACGGCCGCGCCGGCGTCTTATACGCTTCGCGCGATTCCATTTCGATGATGAAGGTGTCGAGGTCTGTGCGCGGGATGAAAATAAAAGAAGGGGTCGCGAGGATGACGACCGGATGCGTTTCGGTTATCGCGCGATTCATGTCCGCGAGCAATTCTTTTTTCGTTTTTTCGTTGTGGAGAGTAATCGTATACTTCTCGATCCCTTTGGAAAGCATTTCTTTCCATATCGAAATGTCGTGGAGCGTCGGGAGCATGATCATGACGGATGCCTTGCGCGCGAACGCTTCGCGGATGTATGTCTTGTAGTATGCTATCCGGTCTTCGCGCGGCGCTTGATACGCGAGACGGTCGGGGACGATGCCCTGCGCCCCGTCACCCGCAATTTCTTCCTTGTATCCGATTTTTGCGTATTCTTTGAAGCAGATATCGGAAATCGCAGTCGAGATGATCGCGCCGGTCGTCGTTGCGTAATAATCCTTGAGCTTTTCGCACGATTCCATGAAGGCAATCGGAATGAACGACGGGCCTTTGACCTTGATTATTTTTTTGAGCGAAAAACTCGCGCCTTTGACGGCGTTCTTTTCTTCCGAGGCGTCGCGCACATCGACAACGAGCGCGTCGATCGTCTTTTTGCGGAGCGGCACGGAAACGATCATTCCTCGCGACACCGTTTGCGTCGTGAAGTAGGTGAGGAATTCCATGCCTGTATTTTTGGCAAGCGGTAGGACGGTGACGATATGCATCTTTCGAGCGTACCACAAAAACCGGAGAGGGGAGAATTCAGGATTTTTTGTTGGTTGCTATTGACAACACATGATGTTCTTTGTTAATATAATCTCAAATTTTAAAAATAAAAAGTTTAATCATGGCCGACAAGACTAAGAAATTCTATTTCGTACGACACGGAGAAACCAATCGCAACACGAAAGGCAAATTGCCCGGCGGCGAAAACACCGCCGATGAACCGCTCAACGAAAAAGGAGTCGCTCAAGCCAAAGATGCCGGCAAAGAAATCAAGCTCGCATCTTTCGGAAGGATTATCGGGACATTCTCTTCGCCCATAAAAAGAGCGGAAGAGACCGCGATAAATATCATAAAAACTTTCTCCCCGGGGCTTTCTTTGCCGGAACTTCATGATTTGATCCAATACGATTCTCGCCTGCGCGAAGTTGATTTCGGCAAGCTCACGGGAAAATCGTGGGACGAAATAGCGAAACTTCATCCGAATGAAAATCTGGAAGAAAAATACCGCGATCAGGATTATGATTTCGGAGAGTACCACGGAGATTCATACGAAGAAGTGAAGAAAAGATTGTATGAATTCATCCGTGACCTGAAAGAAAAATATCTCGGTACGGATGTCCTCGTGGTAACTCATGCCGGAGTCATCCGCGTACTTTACAAGCATGAGAAGGGAGAGATTTTTGAAACGCCTCCGCCGAACGGCTCCGTACATATTTTTGAATTCTGATTTTCTAATCTCCAAACCCGCGAATCCGCGGGTTTTTCTTTTTTACGATTTTTGCATGATCAAATCATTGCAACCGTGAGCGGCCGCTCACGGTTGCAATGATTTGTAAAATCCTGAATTGACAAAAATTGATTTATTTTATATAAATTGGAAAAAGAATTTTATGAAAAAAATAACAATACTCGCTGTTTTTCTTCTTGCACTTTTTATATTTGTAAATGTAAACGCTGAAACATCGACCACTTCAGACAAAGATCCGGCGGCTGGTTTTGCCATAGTGTTCAATATCCTCGGAGCGATACTTGTTTTCGGAATCTTATTGTTCAAACCGATAATGATCGCTATACAAATCGCAAAAGCGCATGCGGAAGAAAGGAAGAAAAAGGAAAACGAAACATAATCAGAGAAACGAAATCAAAGGAATCAATTCAAAACCCGAACGCTCTGCGCTTCGGGTTTTTTACTACTTTTCCATTTGTATAATATAAACACACGATCGTGTGTTTATATTATACAAATTTCTTTAAAGAAATTTCAGTGGTATCGAGTTTGATTTTTACTAGCACCTAGAACCTAGAACCTTCTCCTCACGAATTCCTGATTATCTTTATCGACGCGCCGGCGGCGTTTAAGCGTTCGGCAATCTTTTCGTAGCCGCGGTTGATGGCGTAGACATTTCGGAGAACCGATTTTCCTTTCGAGCCGAGCATCGCGATCAGAATCATCGTCGACGGCCGGAGCGCGGGCGGGCAGATGATCTGCGCGGCTTTGAGAGCCGTCTTGCCTTGGACGATGACGCGGTGCGGGTCGGCGAGCGTGATGTTCGCGCCCAAGCGATTCAATTCCGTGAAGTATATCGCGCGATTTTCCCACATGAAATCGTGGATGAGCGTCGTGCCTTCCGCAAGAGTGGCGATCGGGACGAAAAAAGGCAGATTGTCGGTGTTGATTCCCGGGTACGGCAGTGCATGAATCTTGTCGTGGAGCGCGCGGAGCTTCGACGGGAATATCGTGATGTCCGCGAGATTCGTCCGTCCGTTCGCGCTCCTGTACAATGGCGAGCATTCATATTTTTGCCCCATGCGCTTCAATTTTTCCAATTCGACGCGCAAGAAATCGATCGGACAGCGCGTGATCTTCAATTTCGATTCCGTCATGATCGCGGCGGTGATGAGCATCATGGATTCGGTCGGGTCTTCGCTGTTTTGATATTCGATTTTTTTATGGATCTTTTTCACGCCGTGGACGACGAGCGTCGTTGTGCCGATGCCTTCGATTTTTACGCCAAGGCGCTCCAGAAAGAAACAGACTTCCTGCACTTGATAATTCGGCGGGGCGAAACGGAGCGTCGTTGTGCCCGGAATGAGTGCGGAAGCGATCAGGAGATTTTCCGCCGCCGTGTCGCTCGCTTCATAGAGCGTGATGTCGGCCGGATGCAATTTCTCCACAGAAATCTCGTATTCATGTTCGGTTGTCTTTATGCTTATGCCGAGCGACATGAGCCCAAAGCGGTGCGCGGCGATCGTGCGGTCGCCCATCTTGCATCCGCCCGCGTGCGGCAGAGAAAATTTCCCTTCGCGATGCACGAGCGCGCCGATCAGCATCAGGATGGAGCGGATTCTTCCGGCGCTCGCGAGATTGAGCCCGTCCAATTTCAATTTTTTTGGCGGAGTTATTTTTACGGAGTGCTCGCCGATCCACGATATCTCAATGCCGATACTCTCGAAAATTTCGATCATGCGATTCAATTCTTCGATGCGCGGAATGCCGTGCAAGATCGTCGGGGCAGAATTCAATATGGATGCGCAAAAGAGCCCGAGCGCGCCGTTCTTCGATGTGTTTGTCCGGATCGTGCCTTTGAGCTTCCTTCCGCCGACGACTTCGAAATCGTCATTCGCGGTATTTTCCGAAGGCGTCTTCGGCTCCAGAAGAGATACTTCAATTTTTTTCTTTTTCGGCATGTTTTTCAATATAGCATGATACGAGAGCTCCGTGTTTGTGCATAACGCGCCGTTTTGCTATTAAGAGAAATCTGGTTTAAGATAGAGAATCTATGTCATTTTTCTCCAAAAAATTGGGCATCGACTTGGGCACCGCCAATACGCTCGTGTATGTGCCGGGCAAGGGCGTTGTCTTGAACGAACCGTCCGTCGTCGCCGTCTCTGAAATCGACAATCGCATTCTCGCCATCGGCAACGACGCGAAAGAGATGATCGGGCGCACGCCGGAATCGATCGTCGCGTATCGCCCGATGAAAGACGGCGTCATCGCGGACTATCGCGTGACGGAAGCCATGCTCCGCTATTTCATCGGCAAAGCGCTCGGTAAGTGGAATTTCTGGAAGCCGGAAGTCA
>CALRFC010000033.1 GCA_943356395.1 Candidatus Nomurabacteria bacterium | reverse complement strand
GCGTACTAGGGTCCGCATGTAGTCGTTATTGAATATGTCGGTCCGCAATTCTGCCCGTAGCTCGTCTGAGCGCACGCGCGGAAATAATATGTCGCGCCGGAAGAGAGTCCGGAAATGGATTGCGAGAAGTTGCCTGCGTATGACTGACTGCCGGAAACATACAAGCTGTAGTAGAGATTTCCGTACGAATTTCCCCACTCAAACCATCTTGTCGCGTTCGCGCCGTACGGATCGACATAGCCGTTCAAAATCGCCGATGAAGAGCCGGTGTTCGAAGCGTTGTTCGTGGTGACGAGAGGCGCGCTGTAATATCCGCCGCCCCCGCCGCCGTTGTAGACATTTTCAAGATCAGAATACGAAGTACAGTCTGGATCGTTCGGATAATCGATGAAGCCGTCGCCGTCGTTGTCGAGGTGATCGGAACATTCGTATGTCGGAGCGGGAGCCGGATTCGGATATTCGGTGTTGTCGGTCGCGCCCGTACAACCCGGATCTGCCGGATAGTCGATATAACCGTCGCCATCGTTGTCGATTCCGTCATTGCATTCGTATGTCGAAGGCGGCGGAGGCGTCGCGCCGCCGGTCGTGAAAGAAACTGCGGAGCCGTTCGTGTGGAGTCCGGCCGCGTTTATCGTGACCAAGCGGAACCAGTAGAGCGTGTTTGAAGAAAGTCCGGAAATCGTCCGTGCGTACGAACCAAATGTGCTCGAGGGAGATGTCGGCGCGGTTGATTGCGAAAAAGATTGCGTATTCGCGCTGTACTCGAAATAAATCGTCGAAGCCGATTGCGAATTGCCGTTCAGATTGAAAAAGCCGTTCAAGGTTGCGCCCGAGGTCGTGATGTTCGTCGCCGGATTCGTCTGCGTCGTTATCGCATTCGGGCACGGGACTGAAAAAGACGAGCCAGAGTCGGTTCCCGCGCCGTGGCTGTTGATGCCGTATGCGCGGTAGTAGATCGTGACCGGCGTCGTGCAGGCCGGATAGGAAATCGCCGCTGAAAAAGCGCCCGAAGTGCCGGCAGTTTTCGTCTGTTGAGTCGTCGTTTGCCCGTAGGCGGGAGTGTTGATGCCGTAATCGAACCAAACACCCGTCGTGTCCCCGTTCGTATTGAAAAAGCCGTTCAAGGTCGCGCCCGTGGCGGAAATGCCGGTTGCCGGATCGGTCTGGATCGCGGGAGCGAGTGCGGCGAAAGCCAAATGACCTTGAAAAACAAGGGCGAAAGCGAAAATCACTATGGAATTCTTGATATATCGTGTATTCATATGTGCATATTCTATCAAATTATTTGTAATTGTCAATACAATATTGACTTTTAAATAAGATTATGCTATTCTTTCCTAGAATCAAAAAACATTCTTTACATGAAAAAATTACTGTTTCTCCTCGCAATTTCCTTTTGCTCCGCAATCGGCGCAAAAGCGTATGTTTCGGACACCATTATTGTCCCCTCCTTGCCGCAGAGTCTTTATGACTCGACGGTCGTAGTCGACGGCTCGTATCTCGTTGATACGGGATATGCCGATCACTACATCCTGTGGAGCCAGTTCCCTTTCGGAACCGGATTTACTCCCACTATCTTTATCGATAGTGTAACAGGAAACGGAAATTTCAGCGACACACTCCGTCACTTGCCGCTTCTTGCACTTTATTTCGAAGAAATGCTCGTGAACAGGATTACCGGCGACACCGTATGGTCGATGCCTTGGATTCAAACTCCGGGTCCGCATCCGTACGCGCCGTCCATTCATTCCGCGAGCGGCTGCAACACGACGCAGGTGCTCTTCAATCAGACGTACAATTTCGACTGCGGAAATGTTCCGGCGAATGTCGTGCTTATGATAAAGATCGGAGCGTACACGCAGGCCGTGACGCCAGTTTCAGTTTCTGGAATCGGATCGCTCACAGTCACATCGCCGTTCTTGGGATCAAATGTGCATTTCAGCACTTGGACGGAAATCCAAAATTTTGTCGATTCGACGCAATCGGACACGACGATCGCGATGACGAGTCCCGATTCCCTGCCCGCGCACGCAGCACTCAATTTCATTCATGTGAGCCACGACACGATTTTTGTGTCGGCGCTCATCACCAGCTTCAATTTGGCAACGACGCCGGTCTTGCATTATTCCGCAACCGGAGTGAATGATTCGATTGTAGCGCCGAATGTGCAGAGCCAAGGATTCGACACGGTCGTTTTTGCGCTTGCCGGCACAGAGCTCACGATGTACGGAGTGTATGTCTGCGCGACGAATTCGCTCGGCGGAAATTGCACGAACACCGTGTACGCAACGACCGATGTAGAATTTGAAACCTATGTCGACACTGCGTATGCGATCGGCCTATCTACGGCGCGCGTGATTTATCACTACTCCGTACCAACAGGGTTCACTGCGCATCTTTCCGATGAATTTGCGAACAACGCTTCGTTCAATCCCTACATCGTTCTCGGGCCCATGCTCGATTACGGCGGGTCCGGAACGGTTGTAATTGATTACACCGGACTCTCGAATGGCGCGACATACTACGCAAAATTATTCGGATGGTGCGACGATGGCGAATCGGTTAATGGCGCAGTCGGATCATTCGTATTCAATTACACGATCCCGACCGGCATCCTCGAATTGTCTTCGCAAGACTTTCAAATGTTTTGCGACGGACGTATCGCAACATTCTCTGCGCAAGCGGAAGGAATGCTCTCCGTCTACAATTCAAATGGAGCTCTCGTTAGCGAAGAAAGGATCGGAAAGGCGAAACTTGATCTCCCCTCCGGAATATATTTCTACCGCTTTGAAACGGACGGACATGTTCCGAAGATCGGAAAGTTTTCAGTGATCGGTTACTGAGGAGGACACCGACTCACAAACCCGCAGCTCATCGAGCGCGGGTTTTTTTGTTGCGCTTCGCGCACACGATGCGAATATACCCGCCCGAATGTACCATTCGGTACGGGCGGGCGAATTGATACGAATCCCAGTAGTAGAGCAAAGCTCACTACGGGACAGGTCTACGAATAGGAATCAGCTTTCTGCTTTTTGCTTCCTGCTGTTAGCTTTTGAAGCAGAAGCTGGAAGCCCGTCCGAACGGATTCATCCGGGCGGGCAAGAAGCAGACAGCTAAAAGCTTTTTTGTTCCATGATTCATGGTTTATGTTCCATGTTTTGTGTTCCACCCTACGCTATCTCTTCCAACATCCTCACTTTCGCCTTTTTCTTTTTATCGTCGAGAAAAACAGACACGAGATCAAGCTGCCAATCTTTATAGGACAGCGAGCAATGAGACAGATATATGTGTATCGTCGCCAAGAGTCTCTTAATTTTCCACTCATGCATATTCTCTTCCGGAGAAATTCCCGTTTCGCTTGTGACTGTTTTGACTTCAACAAAATGCAAGATTTCTCCTTTCTGCGCGATGATATCAATCTCGCCGGACTGGCGCGTATAATTCCTTTCTATGATCTTAAATCCTTTTGATTTCAAATATTTTTCGGCAATATGCTCGCCGATCTCCCCTATTTTTTGATGCTTTGATGTAAAAATTCTTGGCATTTTAAGAAAAGTGTTTCACGTGGCACATCTTATCTATTTATAGGACAAGGAATCTATTATTTAATGCTGTCTTTCATAAAAAAGCATTACATACCAAGACTTTTATTTGAATTTTCCTACTTTCTACTAACTACTTTCTACTTACTAATTAATGTCCTTTATAAACAATGTGCACATGGTTATCCACAAAAATTCTTATATTTAACAGCACTTCCTAATAGTGCGTCCGCCACACGATCGGCGCAGGCCGATCGTTCGGACGCACAAAAAGCGGGGGCTTTTGTGCGTCCGCCAGGACTCGAACCTGGAACGACTGTTCCGAAGACAGTAATGATATCCATTTCACCACGGACGCAATTTATGAATTATAGCTCATATTCGATATAGGACAAAATAGCCTTTATTTAAAGCTCTATTTAAGAAAAATTGCAAAAATATATTTTAAAATATATAATGCTTTTGTAATTTTAACAATTATCTAGCGCGGCTATGGTTTAGTGGTAGAACACGTCCTTGCCAAGGATGAGATTCGGGTTCGATTCCCGGTAGCCGCACAAATTTGTTTCATATGAAACAAAACCTACAACTTATAAGCTATAACCTACAAGCTAGTTTAATTCCTAGGTATGTTACACGTGTAACGGAAACACTCGAAAATGCAGGCTTCGAGGCTTTTATCGTAGGTGGTTGCGTCCGTGATCTCCTTATGGGCCGAGAACCGAAGGATTGGGATGTAACCACAAATGCTACACCGGAAGAGATAATCGCTCTTTTCCCGAAAACGGTCTATGAGAACAAGTTCGGCACAGTTGCAGTGGTTTTTGAAAGCGCCGAGTGCCAAGGTGAGGGGGAAGAGAAAGAAGGAAAAGTTTCATATGAAACAGAAGAAAATGTATCACGTGAAACAGAAAATATAGTTTCATATGAAACTTCTTTGGATTCACCTATAACCTATAACCTAGAACCTAGAACCTGTATTATCGAGGTTACTCCTTACCGTCTCGAATCAAAATACTCCGACAATCGCCATCCGGATGAGGTCAAATTCAGTGATAAGCTCGAAGACGATCTGAAACGGCGAGATTTCACCGTAAATGCCATGGCGTATAGTATTTCCAAGGATGTCCTTTATGACCCTTATAAAGGACAAGAAGACATAAAGGACATGTCCTTAAAGACCGTAGGATCGCCTGTGGAGCGTTTTTCCGAAGATGCCTTGCGTATGATGCGCGCCGTGCGCTTTGCCGTCCAGCTCGGCTTTACAATCTCTAACGAGACAACAGAGGGGATAGTTTCATGTGGAACACTTATCAAAAACATCTCGTCCGAGCGCATCCGCGATGAGTTCGAGAAAATCATCATGTCTTCCGAGCCGGCCGTCGGCGTCGGTATGCTACAGAAATTCGGTTTGCTCAAACACATCATTCCCGAGCTCGAAGAGGGGATCGGCTGTGAGCAAGGGGGAGCACATCTGTATGATGTCTACGAGCATCTTCTCATGGCTCTCCAGCACGCCGCCGACAAAGATTGGCCGCTTGAAGTCCGCCTCGCCGCCCTCTTCCACGACATCGGCAAGCCGCGTTCTCGTCGCGTGAATCCGGCTTGGTCAAAGGTCAAAGGTCAAAAGTCAAATGTTAAAAAGTTTACTTTTTACGGTCATGAAGTCATCGGCGCGCGCATGGTGGCAAAAATCATGGAGCGCCTGAAATTCCCGAAAAAAGTCTCCGACCTCGTCGTTTCCCTCGTCCGACAGCACATGTTTTTCTCCGACACCGAGACGATCACACTCTCTGCCGTCCGCCGCGTCATCGCAAAAGTCGGAAAAGAAAATATCTGGACACTCATGAACATCCGCGAATGCGACCGCGTCGGCATGGCCAAGAAAGAAGCGCCGTACCGCCTCCGCAAATATCACGCCATGATAGAAGAGTGCCTGCGCGACCCGATTTCCGTCTCCCAGCTCAAAGTGGACGGCACTATCCTGATGAACGAACTCAATATCAAAGCCGGCCCGCGCATGGGATGGATGCTCCACGCCTTGCTCGAAGAAGTCCTCGACGATCCGACCAAAAACACGCGCGACTATCTCGACCGCCGAGTAGGGGAGCTCGATGAGTTGTCAGATGAGAGTTTGAAGTTGTTAGGAGAACAAGCGAAAGATAAAAAAGGAGAACTTGAAGAAGAAGAAGTCGCGAAACTTCACAAAAAACACGGAGTGAAAAAGTAAAAATAAAAAAGCCGGTTCATTTGAACCGGCTTCGCTGTTTTTTAGGCAGCTGTTCCTATTGAAAAATCTCTTTTTATATAACCAAAATTCTTTTTTATGCCCAACTGTTCGAAAAAATAAATAGCTCGCTGTTTGATGGCATCGAAATCCGTTTTCTCCTTTATCGCCAATTTACTACTTCCACCACAGTCAATTATTTTTTCGTCATCATTGAATTGAATAGTCGCACTGTGTGCAACCAGATTCAATTTTGATTCCTCGGATTGAATTAAACTTATATAGCCCTCACTCTTTTGTGCTTCTTTTTCTTTTCCTTTGAAATCAATACCAAAACGAAAGTGGATGTCATATAAGGGACCACTTACACCAAGGGGCGTTCGTGGAGAAAAATGAATCCTTAAAAAAATGATTTTACACTCAAAATCTTCAGTTTTTTTAGAGTATCCCACCTGAAGTATAGAAGGGAAATCCATTTCTTCTTCAAAAAGAACCACACCTTCTTCTTTCATTAGGTCTAACTCCTTTTGCATTGCAGTAAGTTTGGTTACGGTATTGGAAAAATATTCCGACGGATTTATTACTTTTTTCATTTTTTAAGTTTCTTGCATTGTATCATATAGAAATCATATATGTCAATAGTCCACTAGCTATTCTTAGCTAGTGGAAAAGAATTGACTTAGGTATATACTTGGTATATACTGATTCTCGTGAAAAAATTGCTGACAGTAAAAGTGGATTCCGATATAAAAGACAAGGCGCAAAAGGTCGCCCAGCAACTTGGTATACCTTTGGGTTCAATAATCAACGGGTATCTCCGTGAATTCTTAAGAACAAAAGAAGTGTCATTTTCATGTGCAACCAACAAAAACTCCATTGCCGAAATCGGGGATTCAAAGAAAGAAACTTTTCGCGGAACGATAATCCAAGAAAGTTTAGAAAACCTGAATGTCTTGAAAAACTGCACCATACTTTCAACTGAAATATCAAAAGTTACGGAACGACACAAAACTCCTTGGGTCAGCCAGTGGACAAAGCACAAGGTTGAAGTATGCGGTCTCAAAAATGCTCGCGATCTCGCGAAACAAATCAGCAGATCTATTGACAGTAAGCACGAGCACGCATGGTATGCGGATTACAATGACGGTAAGACAGTTTTTATAATTTTTCCTAATAAGATATTCGAGTTCGACGGCCAAAACGGCAAGGAATTGGCGAGTGCGCGAGAATATGGAATTAGTATCGGCATACCGGAATATCAGGTTGATTTCAAAAAAATCAAAGCCCTATGAGAAAAGTGTTGAAAAACAGATCCGTATTCACTATTACGCCGACAGCACCTTTTCACTTCGACGGAACATTCCATAAACCATCTCATTTTCCTACCAAACTGAATTATTGGAAATCTGGAAAATACTGGCAGGCGATTCGCATAGGGAAAAAATTGTTCGGGATAAAAATCGAAGACAGGGGAGAGAAACAAAAGCCGAAGATACGAATTTCAGTTTTCTCAAACAAGAAAATTTCCGATACCGACCTAGAGATCATACAACAAGAGATTATCTGGCGATTTGATCTCGATGCCGACCTGAAGAAATTCAACGCACTGGCAAAGAAGGACAAGCGGTTCTCTCCGGTATTTAAAAAGTGGACGGGCATGCGCAATTCGAGCGCTCAAAATCTCTATGAACTTTTAATTGTCTCTATCGTTTTGCAAAACGCGACAGTCAGAAGGACTGTGCAGATGACGGACGCTCTGCTCAAGGAATACGGCACAAAGTTGGTTTTTGACGGAAGAGAAATCTTTTCCATCTGGTTGCCGGAAGATTTGAACGGCGTTTCAGAACAGGAATTGCGAGATTTGAAAATCGGTTACAGAGCGAAATTCATACAGCGATTGTCAAAAGATTTTGCCGAAAAGAAAGTCAACGAATATGAACTTCGGGGAATGGATAAAGAAGCCGCAAAAAAGGAACTGATGAAGCTCTACGGCGTCGGTCCGGAAACCGCCCGAATAATCCTTGGAACGGTTTGTCATACATACGATGATTTTGACCATATCGCGCCATGGCAACAGAAGATTTATTCCAGACTTTTCTATGGCAAGAAACTTGTCCCTGCAAAAAAGATTCGTGACGACATCCATGCACGATACGGAGAATACTCGATGCTCGCCGTTCACTATATCTGGGAGGATATTTTTTGGAAAAGGAAGAATGAAAAGATCGATTGGCTTGAAAAAGAAATCCGACTTTAGTAAAAAACTGAAAAACCCACGAGCTCGCATGGGCGGAAGCGAAACGGTTGGATGGGAAAGGACAATAAAAAAGCGCCCCGACCGAAGGTCGGGGCGCTTTTGATTTTTTTCTGAAAAGGAATACAATGCCGGAAGAAAAACATTCGTTATGAAAAATAAAAGATTCGATGCCAAGGAATTCACTTTGATGGTGCTTTTCCTCACATTCGTCATTTTAATGGGCCATTGTGCGGCGCAGGAAACATTTCCGGAAGGCGCATTTGATTCGCCGTGCGGAGGGAATGAGCCGGAAAAACTCTTCGAGTTTCGGATGGCGGGGAGCGATCATTTCACAGAAGGACTTTTGGTGAAATGGAAAGGGGCTTGCGACGATTGCCTGTATCTCAAGACCACGGACAGCGTTTGGGTAAAAGTTCCGATGATGAACGCCTGTGATATTTCGATCGATCCGGAATTCGGATTTGCCACTGTTTCCGATGGCGAGCAGAAACGGTATTTGAATTATCGGACAGGGCAAGTCTGCAATATCCCGCATCTTGCATGCTTGACTTCAACAAAAGTTAAACTCGAGTGAAATTGAACAAAAAATAGCCGCTCCTTTTGGAGCGGCTTTGTTTTTTGAGTTT
>CALRFC010000032.1:2905-8654 GCA_943356395.1 Candidatus Nomurabacteria bacterium | reverse complement strand
GCACAACGACGGCATCATCCGATCGCCTTTTTTGCTCAAACAATACGGGCCCGAAATCGTCGGACTCTTTGCAAAAGTCAAAGACATTTTCGATCCGGAGAAAATCTTCAATCCGCACAAAAAAGTCGGCGTGACAAAAGCCGACATTGAGAAATATCTATCAAGAGGGGATTTTAAGGAATAATTTTTGAAAAAATTACGGCAATTCTCTTCACCTACTAATTCGAGCATATGCTCGAATTAGTAGGTGAAGAATATAAAATCTGCAGGTTTTCAATTTTTCAAAATGTATACTATAAACACACGACCGTGTGTTTATAGTATACATTTTGAAAATGACCTAACATGCAAACTCTGACATATGTCAGAGTTTGCATGCATATAAAAACCCCGCGACTATGCGGGGTGAGGTAAGTTTGCTGAAAATTAAAAAGTAAATCGTTCGCCGACTTTTGGCGCGACGAATCTTTTGTCAAAAATCGGCGATTCTTCTTTTGCGATTTTTAAGAATCGCCATGGACGATCGTTCAGCCAGTACAAACGAAGCGACTGCCTCTTGTTGTCGGATTCATAATATGAACCGGCGGCTTGGATGCCGTCCCATACATCCAGAATTTCAGGATAGTAAATCAAGAGCATGAGCGCTTCGTAAAAAAAGATGCGCTCGGATTTTTGCTGGCTTCCGGTCGTTTCGATTCCTTTCAAGAAGAAATCATCTGCTTTCGCCAGTGTCTTTCCTTTAAGCAAGTCATTTTTGGCCATGATTCCCGTTTCGATTCCGCAAACTATTGATGCGGTGAAGTTATTTTTCTTGGGAGAGCAAGTATCGGTAATTTTTTTGCTGTCCAGAAACAAAGTGTTTCGTTTCTGATCTCCCAGATCGACGGCTTTTACAAGAGCTTCGTAAGTCGTGTAATTCGCTGGATTGGGGCAGATGATAAAAGGAATTCTTCCTCTTACATTTTCCTTACAATAGATATTTTCTTTGAATTCAGGATGGCTTCCAAACCAGTCATCGATTTCCTCTCCATCTTTTTCGGTGATCAAATCATTTCGCATCAGGATATTCAACTGATGGAAAAGTATTCTTTTCGGGTCGTAACCGCCGCCGATTTTCGCGTTTCGGTGGGATTTGAACAATTCGTATAAGTCCATTTTTTAAAGTTTCGTTCATATTACTCTAAAGATGGTTATTGTCAAGTCTTTGCATTTTATTAAATATACGCTATAGTATCTGGGCATTTCGCATTTCAATAAAACCTATAACCTAATACCTATAACCTAATTTTCATGCTTACTCTCACTGCAGAAAAACGCAAGTCTGGAAAAGGACTTGATGTGCTTCGAAAAGGCGGAAAGATTCCGGCTGTTTTTTACGGTGCTGGCAAAGAATCAACGCCGATTTCCGTTTCTCTCATCGATTTCAAGAAAGTCTGGAAAGAAGCCGGCGAATCGACGCTCGTCGCGCTCGATTTCGACGGCGAAAAAATCAATACGCTCATCCATGAAATGGTTCTCGATCCGGTCGCACACACGCCGTCACACATCGATTTCATCGTCATCGACATGAAGAAGAAGACGCGCGTGCATGTGCCGATCGAATTTTCCGGCGAAGCGCCCGCTGTCAAAAATGGTTTGGGTACGCTTGCAAAGACGTTGCACGAAATCGAAGTCGAAGCGTTGCCGTCGGATCTTCCGCACACGATTGTCGTCGATATCTCAACTCTCACCGAGCTTGATTCGCAGATCCATGTCTCCGATATAAAAGCTCCGACTGATGTCCTCTTCATAACAGAAGGCGATGAAGTTGTCGCGTCCATTTCCGCAATCAAAGAAGAGAAAGAAGAAGTAGCGCCGGTTGATCTCGCAACGGCGGTCGAAGTCGAGAAGAAGGGCAAGAAGGAGGAGGAAGGCGAAGCCGCTCCGGCGGAAAAAACGGAAGAAGCGAAATAATATCAAAACGCGATCCTAATCTACTAATTCATCCTAATCTACCCGCCCGACTGAACGAAAATAATTCAGTCGTTCGGACGGGCGAATAATACGAATCCCAGTAGTAGAGCAAAGCTCACTACGGGACAGGTCTACGAATAATACGAATAGAGCCCCGCGCCATAGGCGCGGGGCTTTTTCATTTAATGCTATAATTATCGTATGCGTTTTTCCGGCGTTATCATTTTATTTTTCCTGATCACAAGTTTCGCGTTTCCGGCTGTTTCAGCCGTTTTTTCTCCGACAATCGTTCACGCTACAGAATTGCAAGACGCGCAGGCACAGCGCGCGGCGCTTGAGGCCCAGCTTGCCGAATTGGAAAAGGAAATCGCGCAAAAACAGAATGAGCTTTCGAACCAGAAAGGCCAGTCGGCATCGCTCTCGCGAGATATCGGCATCATCACCACGCAAATTACCAAAGCGAAACTCGATATTCAGGCGAAGAATCTGACCATCACCAAGCTTTCCGGCGAGATAAAGAACAAGAGCAATACGATCGTCTCGCTCACGAACAAGATGGATCGCACGAAAGAATCCCTCGCCGAGCTATTGAAGAAAACGAACGAGCTCGACGACGCGAATATCGTCCATGTGATACTGGGTGCTCGCTCGGTTTCGGATTTTTATGCCGACGTCGAATCTTTTTCTTCGATCAAATCTTCGATCAAGCAGAAAGTCGAAGATATCACCGCGACAAAAAAAGAGACGGAAGGACAGAAGAAACAGCTTGAGCAGAAACAGAATGCGGAAATCGACGCCAAAGTCGCTCTTGAAAATGCCAAGCATCAGGTCGAAGTCTCCGAATCTCAAAAACAGACGCTTCTTTCCATCAGCAAGAACAAGGAGAGCGAATATCAGAAAGTCATCGCCGCACAGCAAGCCGCACGCGCAAAAATCCTCTCCGCGCTCTTCGCGCTCCGCGACACCGGCGCGATCAAATTCGGCGACGCGCTCCAGTATGCGAAATTGGCTGAAGCGAAGACCGGCGTGCGTCCGGCGTTCCTGCTCGCCATCATCACGCAAGAATCGAATCTCGGGACCGACGAGGGCAGTTGTTATCTGACGGACATTGCGACCGGCGCGGGTATCGGCGTGCGGAGCGGATCTCTGGTGAATAATGTGATGAAGCCCGGACGCGACACCGATCCGTTCCTTACGATCACCCAAGCGCTCGGACGCGACCCGTACAAGACGCGCGTTTCGTGTCCGATCGGCGGTTATGGCTATGGCGGGGCGATGGGGCCGGCGCAGTTCATTCCTTCGACATGGATGAGCTCTTCGCTCCGTACGCCGCTTATCGCCGCACTCTCGAAAAACAATCCCGATCCGTGGGTGCCGATGGACGCGTTCATGGCTTCTTCGATCTTCTTGTCCCAACTCGGCGCCGGCGCGCAGACATACACATCGGAGCGCGATGCGGCTTGCAAATATTATTCCGGTCGCGGCTGTTCGGCGCCGGGCGTGAAAAATGCGTCTTACGGCAACAGCGTCATGGCGCTCGCAAAGAAAATCCAAGAGACGATGATCGATCCGCTCGGGAATTAGCTATTCACTTAGTACTCGGAGTACTAAGTGAATAGGAAACGCATAAAAAATCAAAAAAGCGCGCATCATGTGCGCGCTCTCGCTCTTGTTCTCGTTTCAATTTTTCTGCCTATGTTTGAAATATAGTGCCTCAAGATTGATTTCAAGAAATCGTATATCCTGTCTTGCGTAACTCCATTTCCTGTAGCAAGCGGATATACTCCGTATTTCTCGAGAAGTTCCGGCGTTTCTGCTGTTGCCCACCGTTCTTTAGTTTTCGTATTGAGCCGCACATCGTGGCAGTGCGAGCGAGATTGGATGTACAAGAAGAAATCCGTTTTCAGTCTCGTGTCTTCGTATATTTCAGATTTTCGGATAAAAACACTTGTGACGAATCCGAGCGAAGCGTTCATATGTTCGTCGTTCTTGAGCCAGAAGAAAAGCTTGTTCGCCAGCTTGTCTTTCATCACTTCGAAATTGGATTCCGACTGGAGCCCGCGGCGCAGAGATTCCGCATTTTTTCTGACAAACTTCTCAAAATAACCCATCGTTTTTTCTCTGGGAACCGCTCTATGCTCGTCCAGATACAACGCGTCCTCCGGAACATTCCCTCCTGTAAAAATAGAAACTATGCTCCTGCGTTCGAGGACGATTATCTCGTATTCCCACTTCTTCGGGCTTCCGCCGAGATATCTCCAACCGTCCAATACTTTATTCGCGACGAGCTTATCAAGAACTTCCTGAAAAGCATCAAGTGTCTTTTGTTCCATATTCTCTTTTTCACAAACATACCATGGAATAACATTCTTTTCAAGAAGCTTGATTTTAAAAATAAAGCGTGCTAGGATATCTTCCATGAAAACGGACATTCATCCGAAATACTTCATAAAAGCCAAGGCGACCTGCGCGTGCGGGGCAGTTTTTGAAGTTGGATCGACCAAGGAAGACATTCGCGTTGAAATCTGCAGCCAGTGCCATCCGTTCTACACCGGCACGGAAAAAGTCCTCGACACCGCCGGCCGCGTGGACAAATTCAAGAAGCGCCAAGCCGCCGCGAAAAAGAAGTAGCTGTCCATACAGCACAAAATCGCCCTCGCGGGCGATTTTGTGCTGTATAATCAATCTATGGAATTTGACGCCGAAAAAAGAGAAGAGTTGCGCAAGAATCACAGCACGCGATTTTTGGTCGAACAGCTGGAAAAGATTGAGACGGACGAAGAGAATGCCCGCGCTCTTTTGGCGACCGACCAGTCGATGGCGCCGCTCGTTGCCGAAGAATTGAAAAATTTGGAAACACAAAAAGCGTCTGTTGTAGCGCAACTCAAATCGATTATCGAATCAGAAAAGGAAGAGGAGGAGACACCGTTGGAAATAATTCTTGAAATCCGCGCCGGAGCCGGCGGGGAAGAAGCGGCGCTCTTTGCGTGGCAACTCGCGGAAATGTACATGAGATTCGGGGAAACGCGCGGGTGGACTTCAAAAATAATCCACGAATCGAAATCGGATCTCGACGGATACAAGGAAGTCGCCATCGAATTCAAAGGCAAAGACGCGTTCACATCGCTCCGTTACGAGACCGGCGTTCATCGCGTTCAGCGCGTGCCGGCGACGGAAAAGAACGGCCGCATACACACATCGACTGCGTCCGTCGCGATCTTGCCGATTTTCAAGCGCACGAAGATCGTCATCAATCCGACAGAATTGGAAATGGAATATTCGCGCTCCGGCGGGGCGGGCGGACAAAATGTGAACAAGGTTGAGACTGCGGTGCGTCTCATCCACAAGCCGACCGGCATCGATGTGCGATGCACGAGCGAGCGCTCCCAGCTTGCGAATCGCGAAAAAGCCATGATGATTTTGACGGCGAAGCTTCAGCAATTGAAAGACGAAGAAGAGGCGAAGAAATATTCCGCCGACCGCAAGAACCAGATCGGCACCGGCGATCGGAGCGAAAAGATCCGCACCTACAATTTTCCGCAGGATCGCGTGACCGATCATCGCATCAAGCAATCGTGGTCCAATTTGCCGAAAATCATGGCGGGGGACATAGGAAAGATCGTTGAAGCGCTCCAAACGGGGACGATTGGAAGCGAGGAAGAAGAATGAGAATATCGAGTACGATATAATAACTGCACTCGGATTGAATGAAAATGATTACACTTTCATTAACCCTCGTTTGTTATTATAAGAATAAGAATAAGAGAATATCAAACACAGGAGCGCGGCCCAAGGC
>CALRFC010000032.1:0-2895 GCA_943356395.1 Candidatus Nomurabacteria bacterium | reverse complement strand
GTTTGATTCACTAGTTCCCTAGTCCCTAGCAACTACCCGCCCGAACGTACCGTTCGGTACGGACGGGGAACCTTAAACCCAGTTTTCCCCACCTGCTTGCTTTTTTTATGCAACTATGGTATGCTCTCTTCCAGTAGTTTCCCTAAGTTTGTTTCGTTTTCACATCATCGGGCGCAATCTCGAGCGTGCAAATAGAAATGTAACCCACGAGGCGATTACATTTATCAGATAGTTTTATTGTGATAGGTACGATTTCGTATTCATCACAGTGCACATTGTCATTATGGCAAAGAAGTTGTATGTCGGTGGTTTGCCTTACAGCACCACTGACGCCGAGCTCAAGGCGCATTTTGAGCAAGCAGGTCCTGTAATTTCAGCGACCATTATCATGGACAAAATGTCCGGACGCTCAAAAGGTTTTGGGTTCGTCGAGATGGAAAACGATGCAGACGCTGACAAAGCGATCTCTTCTTTCCACGGACAGGATTTCGGCGGCCGCAATCTTACGGTCAACGAAGCTCGTCCTATGGAAGATCGCCCGCCTCGCCAGAACGGCGGTGGCTACGGCAGCCGCGGCGGATACTAAGAACAGGTTTTAGTTGCTAGGTTCTAGGGACTAGAAAAATAATTAGTATCAGAAAAACACCCTTTCGGGTGTTTTTCTGTATTATTATTGTGAGCGTGGAAGGAATCGGACACAAGTTTTCGCTTGCTAGCGAAACTCGCGACCCCGCCTCGCGCCGTCGCGCTCCGGCCTTGCAAAGCTCCAAGTATTCGCTTTTCACCTTCGACCTCTGTCTTATAAACGGCAGTGAGGAAAAATGTGTGCTGTGTGGGCGTAGTAAGAATCGAACTTACGACCTCTGTCTTATCAGGACAGCGTTCTACCACTGAACTATACGCCCACACAACATACATTATTTCCGAATGAACCGTTTATATGTACCCATATCAGGGACTCGTTCTACCAAGCCGACGCTTCAGTCGGCTCCCCGACCAAATTGCGTCGGGGCTGAACTACACGCTCATTAATATTTAGAATGGCGATACTATAGCAAATATTTTTTATATTAACAAATTCGTGTTACACTATTTTTCGTCGTTGGCCAAATATGATTTGACCAATTTTTCATTTATATGCCTCCCGAAACAAAAAAATCAATCTGGCGAGAGCCGCTCATCGTCTTTGGCCGCATGTCGGGCTGGGTAATCGCGCCCATCGTGGTCGCGCTCTTTGTCGGCAAGTGGCTCGATCGGAAATACGGGACCGGCAATCTTTTGTTCATCATCGCAACCGCAGTATCGTTCGCAATCTCGATCTTCGGCATCATCTGCGAAACAAAAAAATATTTAAAAGCTATCGACAAGAAAGACAATGCAGGAGGGAACTGAAATCATCCACGAAAATACGATTTTCGCCGAGCCGATAACCCATGTCGGCGCGTGGCCTGTTACGAACTCGCTTCTGACAAGCTGGGTAGCGGTATTCATCATCGTGCTTTTGTCTGTCGTGCTTCGTACAAAATTAAAAAAGGTCCCGTCAAAACTCCAGCACTTTTTCGAATTCGTGTATGACGGTGGCATGGACATGGCCGACCAGATCACGGGTAGCAGGAAGACGACGAAGAAAGTCTTTCCGCTCGCCATCTCTGTATTCTTTTTCGTACTCGTAAACAACTGGCTTGGCATTCTGCCGCTCGGCGGATTCGGTGTAGTACAACATACTGCCGAAGGGAATTTCTTCGTCCCATTTCTTCGTTCCGGCACGGCCGATATCAACACAACGCTCATGCTTGCCGTCATTGGCGTTATTGGCTCGAACATCTTCGGAATCCTCGCCATCGGTATCTGGAAAATGTTCAATAAATATGTTAATCTCAATGCGTTCAGGAAGATCCGAAAGGCGATCAAACACGACAAATCGGTGCTCATGGTTGCGCCGATCACGTTCTTCGTAAGCATTCTCGAGCTCGTAGGAGAGTTCGCCAAGGTAGCGTCTCTCTCGTTCCGTCTCTTCGGCAACATCTTTGCCGGAGAAGTCTTGCTTGCCTCAATGGCTGCCATCTTGGCATACGGATTGCCGATACCGTTTCTCTTTCTCGAAGTCTTCGTCGGCGTCATTCAGGCATTCATATTTGCCGTCCTCATTCTGGTCTACTTCACCATCGCTGCGCAGGATCATGAAGAACACGAGCATTAAACAATTGACATGTAACATTTGACATTTGACCGCTGGTTGAATGCAAATTTTAAAGGTCAATAAATTTATTAGAAAATTAGTAATTAATAACGCCAGAGACTAGTCACAGTTATCGAATTTCGGTCAATTGTCACATGTCAAAGGTCAAATGTAATTAATATGGAAAACACAGTAGCAAACGCAATAGTCAATCTTGCCCCGCTCGCCAAAGGTCTCGCCATCGGTCTCGGTGCCATCGGCCCGGGCATCGGCGTCGGCATCATCGGCGGCAAAGCAGTCGAAGCCATCGGCCGCAATCCCGAGGCCGCCAACAAAGTGCTTGTACCGATGCTTATCGCATCAGCATTCGCCGAAGCTATCGCCATTTACGCCCTCGTTATCGCGTTTTCGATTAAATGAGGCTCTAGGCCACTAGGCACTAGGCTCTAGCAGGATTAAATCCGAAAGCTAGCTGCCTAGCGCCTAAAGCCTAGTGCCTGATACCATCACTTAAGTCAATTATTGTTTCAAAATACAAATCTCCACATGGAAGCACTGATCTCCACATTCCACATCGACTGGCATCTCATCATCGCGCAGGCGGTCAACTTTGTCGTAGTCATTGTCGTGCTCTGGTATTTCGCTCTTCGCCCGATTGGCAAACTCATGGAATAGCGCGTCAAGAATATTGACGGTTGTCTTGATAATGCGTAGAA
>CALRFC010000031.1:2913-8814 GCA_943356395.1 Candidatus Nomurabacteria bacterium | reverse complement strand
GAGACCGGAGCGATCGCTTCCGCTTTTTTCGGCAACGCCAAAATCGTCCCGCCGAATGCGAGCGAGAAGATGATGAGAGATGGGATAAGAAAGCGTCTCATACGATCAATGATGAGCGAATTATATCACGACTTCCGGTAAAAGGCGTTCAGGCGATTTATCGTGTTTAGGAAAGTGTCGATTTCTCTCTGATACGCGACGAGCGCAGGAAGAGCCGTGAGCGGATCCTCGAGAAGATGGGTCAGGGGCTCGATCGTGCGCGCGATGATATCCGCGCTGTTTACGAGAGACAAGTGCGTGGCGGAAAGCGATCGCGGCGCCCGTATCGCCAGAAGCCCTTTGGCGAAATCCGCGTATGATTTTTGGATGAGCGAGAGCCCTTCGAGCGGTCGCGGGTCGGAATACGCGAGCGCGTCCGACACGCTTTTCATTTCCGTGCCGACGCCCTCGTCGGTGTATGTCTTTATCAATGCGACCAAGGACGATTGATATTTTTTCAGATTCGCCGCGCTGTTGTCGTCGCTTATTTTTATGGAATCGATAGTGTAGCGCCCCGCATACTTTTCTTTTGCGGATGCGGACAAGCTTTTCGTGATATTCTCTGCGACCGCACCAAGAGATTTTTCATCGAGCGTGCCAGACTCGCGGAGCGAGAGGATGACGGAAAAGAATTCGCGCGAGAAGCGTTCGGTGTCGGAGAGCGGCGCCTCGGCGGATGAAGACGCCACGATGCCGAGCGAGGCTTTTTTGTCGTCTATGAATTTCTTGTTTTCCGCGCCATTTTTTGACGGGTCGAGCCCCCAGAGCGATTCTTGCCAGTCGGGAATGCCGTTTCCGTTCGTGTCGGTCTCAACAAGATCGCCGATTTTCGAAGAGAGCGCGGCGTCCCGCTCTTTGACCGAAGGATTCGGGATTCTCCATGTGTGCGTGGTAAAAAACGCGATCGCGATCAGTCCCCCGCCCAAAAGGATCATGGCGAGTGTCCGCTTATTCTTTTCGAGAAAAGATGACATTACGGAAGAAAGTATAACATACAACGCACAACAAAAACCCCGATGCAAATATACCAATGGAACACAAAACACATAGCGCATAACATTGAACATAAACCGTGAATCATAAACCATGAAAAACAATCAAAAAAATGGTCTATGATCCATGATCTATGTTCCGTTTGTCATTTGAGATTTGTTATTTGGTGCTTTGAGTCTCATTGGTATCATTAGTACGATTCGTATATTGGCATCGAGGTATGTTCATTATTCGCATCGGAGTGCAGTGTTTTTACATAGATAACAAGAGCTCCGCTTTTGTTTTTGGGCCGGCGATTCCGTCCGGAGACAGTCCGCGGGATTTTTGGAAATCGATGACGGCGCGGAGCGTTTTTTCGCCGAAGATGCCGTCTTCCGCGAGATTTGTTTTGAGCGCCGTGTTAAGCGACTTTTGGAGTTGGCGCACGCTCTCTCCGGAAGATCCCCGCCGAATATTATCGCTTCCGGTCGCTGATCCGGAATTTCCGCCGCCGCTCGTTCTTTGCGACGGCTGACTCGTGCTGTCGCCTCCGCCGCCGGTGTCGCCGCCCAAAACAGAAGAAGTGGAATCGCTATTGTAATTGCCGCCTCCCCCGCCGACCCCGTATGTCTGTACCAAATATGTCGTAACCGGCGTGCATCCGGCACTGCTTGGGATACAGCACGGTCCGACGGACGGCGCGTATGTTCCCAAGATTCCGCCCGCAGGCGACGGTGGTCCGCTCAACGGCACGGAAATATAGTACGGGCCTGCCGGCGCGCCGTTCGTCGGATTGATGGAAAAAGATGTGCCGGTGCAGGTGGCGGACGGCGTCGTCGATTGCGGGACGGTTGTCACGATCCCGCCGAACGGGAGACCGGAAGCATGGAGAAAAGAATAAGGGTAAAGGATAAGAACCAAAACGCATAACACGAAGCGCATAACGCATAGCGAGAAACGCGGAAAAACAATGCCAGAAGTTCTTATCATGAAAAAATTATAACATGCGGAAAATTTTTTATCACATAACACATAGCATGGAACGCATAACGAAAATCATAAGAACCCAAGACACCAAACCTTCATTACCTACAATTCTGACGGCCGTCAGAATTGTAGGGAGAAAATGGAAGAAAATTCAGATGCGCTCGCGCGCGAGTGCGAGCCATGTTTGGAGCGGGAGATCCTCGGCACGAGCATTTTCCGAAAGCGAGAGCTTTTCAAAAACCTTTTTCAGGATTTCCGGCTTGATTTCCGATTCCAGATTCCGGATGAGCTTCTTGCGCTTGCTCTTGAATCCCGCATGAATAATTCGGAAAAATAAATCTTCTTCTTTTTTATTTTTGAAATTATTTCGATTTATATTGTCAATTTCCAGAATAGCTGAATCAACATTTGGCGCGGGCACGAACGCTCCGCGCGGGACATGGGAAATTATTTTCGGATTTCCGTACGCCTTCACTGAAAGCGAAAGGACACTCTCTTTCTTGTCGCGAGCGATGATCCTCTCCGCGACTTCTTTTTGGATGAGGACGACGATTTTTTCCGGCTGGTTTTCTCCGGAGAGGAATTTCTTGAATATCGCGCCAGTGATGTTGTATGGAATGTTTGCAATTAGCTTCCAGCTTCCAGCTTTTTGCTTCCAGCTTTTTGAAATTTCAAATTTTAATATGTCGTCCTCGATCAATTCGAGCTTTCCGGATTTGATTTCTTTTGCAAATTTTTCTTCAAGCACGGGCATGAGCGCGCGATCTTTTTCGACGGCTACGACGCGCGCTCCGGCTTCGAGCAATTTTTCCGTGAGCGCGCCCTGCCCGGGCCCGATCTCGAGAACTGTTTCTCCCTTTTTTATTTCTCCGGCGGAAACGATGTCTTTGAGCGCGCGCTCCGACTTCAAAAAATGCTGGCCTAAAGCCTTTTTGGCTCGGGCGGAAACTTGCCAGTTTTTTAGCCCGAGGGATTTTTTTGCAAAAGCCATATTATTCATTGCGCTTTTTCGCATCGCGGAGATCGAGCGTCGGGCTCGTCTTGCTGTTAGGAATTTGGTTTCCGGTTTCCATCTTGGCCCTTTCATAGAGCGAAAAGACGCTCTCGTCCTCTTTCTCCGCCTCTTCTTCCGCGATCAGATTTTCCTCGTCTTCTCTCTCTTCCGCACCCTGTTCTTCTTGCTGTGCTTGTGCGATTCCTGTTTCGACCTGCGCTCGCGCCGCCGCCTGCTTCGCTTTCTGTTCCGCCGCGTATTTCTTGTCGCTCTCTTCCTTCAATTTCTTTTCCTTATTCCAGATGCCCCATACGAACATGATGTAGCCGGGCGCGATATTCAAAAATGGAATGATTTCAATGAGCGCGTTTAATCCGAGGCGCCGCATCATGCGCGAGAAAAATTTCTTCTCGATGTCTCCGTTCTTGTTGCCCTTGAGACTCTGCTTGAACGCCTGATATTTCGTGAGTGCCCAGAGAAAAAGCACGGGCCATGCGATGAACGATGTGATGACGCCGAAGCCGAAAAGGTCATCGAGCGCGATCGACAAGATATCCATCATGACCGCAAAGACGAAGGCGAACGCGGGGAACGGAACACTGGACTTGGGATTCATTGGATAAGTATAACAGAATAAGAATAAGGATAAGGACAAGCTTCCAGCTTTTTGCTGATTGCTTTTAGCTTTTTAATACAGAAGCTGAAAGCAAAAAGCTTGATTCGTTTATTTATTTCTAAAAATTCAAAACCATTTCATTATCTCCGTCGTTCTTCCTTTCGATGACTTCTATCAGCCGCTCCGGAATGTCGAAAATGAAGGGCGACGGAATGTTCGTCTGGCGCATGCCGAAAATCGTCCGCATGTTCGCATAACAAAGGAACAATTTCTCTCTCGCCCGCGTGACCGCCACATAAAAGAGCCGCCGCTCTTCCTCCTGCTCTTCGGTGCTCGCGGAAAAATCTTTTTCATGCGGGAAGAGCCCGTCTTCGAGTCCGACGACAAAAACATATCTGAATTCGAGCCCTTTTGCGGCGTGCACGGTCATCAAGCGGATGCCTTTGACCGGCTTGTCGAGCGAATCCTGATCGCTCGCGAGCGCCGCGTCGGTGAGCAGTAGCTCGATTCCTTCGGACGGCGGATACGAATCATATTTTTTCGCGAGCGAAACCAATTCTTGCACATTCTCGAACCGCTCTTTCTCTTCCTCGCTCCCGTTCTTGAGCGCGTTTTCCATGCCCGAAGCTTGAATCGCGAATCTGACGGCCTCCGAAACCGAGCGCTCTTCGGTGGCTTCGAGGATCGCATCGAGTATTTTGTAATACGACAGTATTTTTGCCTGCGTAGTATAGGGCAAGCTTCCTTCTTCGCCAGCAAACATCTTCAAGAGCGTGACTTTTCCGATCCCGCGCGCGGGCGAATTTATCGTCCGCCTGATGTCGGCGAGATTGTTGCGATTGCGCGCCGCGCGGATATACGCGAGCACATCTTTGACTTCTTTGCGCTCGAAGAATTTCGTGCCGAGGACTTGGTACGGCACATCGCACCCGATGCACGATTCTTCGATGATGCGCGATTGGAAATTGGCCCGATAGAGGACGGCGATCTCGTCGGGGTCGACGCCTTCGCCGATGAGCGCGTATGCGTTTCCCGCTACGAATTCGGCTTCTTCGCGCTCGTCGTAGGCGCTGAAGAGCCCGATGTCTTTTCCGTCCCCGTTGTCGGTGAAAAGGATTTTCGGCACGCGGACGGTGTTCTTCGCGATGACGGCGTTCGCCGCCTCGAGAATCTTTTTCGTCGAGCGATAATTCTGTTCGAGGAAGACGATCTTCGCGTTCGGATAATCGCGTTCGAAATGGAGCATATTCTTCATGTTGGCGCCGCGCCAGCTGTAGATGTTCTGATCGGCGTCACCAACGACGCAGATATTCCTCTCTTCCCCGACCAAGAGCTTCGAAAGCTCATACTGCACATCGTTCGTATCCTGATACTCGTCGATGTGGATATAGCGGAAGCGATCCTGATATTTTTTCCTGATCCCATCTTTCTCGAGGAGCAGGACGGATTTTATGAGGAGATCGTCGAAATCGACAGCATTCTCTTTTTCGAGGCGCTTCTCGTATTCTCTCCAGACCGAAGCCACAGTGTCTTCGAACGCATTGCGCGCTTCGCGCGCGTATTCTTCCTGCGAGATGAAATCGCCTTTCGCGCGCGAGATGATGGCGCGGAATTTTTTCGGCTCCTGCTGTTTCGGATCGATGCCGCGCCCGATGAGTATCTCTTTTATGATCGAAGCCGTATCGCTCTCGTCCAAGATGCTGAAATTCCTGTTCAACCCCGCTTCGCGCGCATTCTCGCGGATGAGATATGCGCCGAATCCGTGGAAGGTCGCGACGAACGGCATCTCTTCCGCGCGCCGCGAAGAGAGGAGGTGCACGACGCGCTCGCGCATTTCCCGCGCGGCTTTGTTTGTGAAAGTGATTGCAAGAATCGATTGCGGATGCACGCCCCCTGCGACCAAATGCGCGATCCGGTGCGTGAGCGTCTTCGTCTTGCCCGCGCCCGCGCCCGCGACGATCATGAGCGGCCCGTCGGTGTGAAGCACCGCTTCTTTTTGTGCAGGATTTAATGTGTCGAGATAATTCACGAAGTAACTATAGCATGGAGTATGAAACACGAAATATAGATCATGAATCATAGAACATAAATCATGAAAAAACCGCCTACGGCGGATTTTTTCTATGGTCTATGATTCATGTTCTATGTTTTATTTCCCATGTTCTACCCCAGCACCTCCATCGCTTCCTTGTAGAATTTTTCGGCTTCTTCTTGGACGATCGTCGGGAATGTCGGGACTTCTTTGTTGAGATAGCTCATGAGCTCTTCCAGCTGAGAGTAGATATCGAGCAAT
>CALRFC010000031.1:0-2903 GCA_943356395.1 Candidatus Nomurabacteria bacterium | reverse complement strand
AATTCGCCCTGCTTCTCTTCGGAAATCGTCGGCAGTGCACGAATCAAAACGGCCTGATAGATCATGCCGCCGATTTTCGCGATCATTTCATCCTGCTCGTCTTTCGGAAGCGACCCTAGCTTGTAGGTCTCGACGAGCATGTTCCGCAGTTCTTCTGTGTTCATATGTTGATTGTAGTATTAATACTTATTCGCGTCCATCTTACTCGGTGGATTTCTCGCCGGCTGCTACGAGAACTTCTTCCGCTTTCTTGATGTATTCGCTCAAGGTCATGCTGGAATACGGCTCGAATCCGCTCTCTGTGTGAAGTTTATGGAGACTTTCCCAGAACGGTTCGTAGAATTTATTGTCAGGATATTTCTCGAGATCAAGCTCTTGTTTCAGCCACAACGCCGCGCTGTTGTTTTCGATCTGATGCCAATCAGCCGAGAGCGCGCCGCTTCCGTAAATGTCATTTCCCAGAATGTCTTTCGCGCCGAAATAGTGATCGATGAATTTTGTCGTGTTCATCTCCGTCAGATTGTTGATTTCGTCCGGCGTGAGGATATTAGGAATATTCGCGTCGGGAGCATTGCCTGCGGCAGGCGCGGCATTTTCCGGATTTTGATTCCCTGCGTTTTCATTTCCCGAAACGGCCGGCTGCTTTCCTTCCGCGACAGTGTTCTGCCCCGCTCTTCCGGCAGTATTCGGATTTCCGCCGCGCGTCGCTTCGACAGTATTTTGTGCCTGATCCTCTCCCGCATTCGCGTCTTGATTCAAGTTTTCGGGCGCTTGATTTTGAGAATTATCCGGAGACTGGTCTCCTGCATTATCCGGCGTCTGATCAGGATTATTTTCTGCGTTTCCGTCGTCGACATTTGTTGGCGATTTGTCATCGCCTGTCGGACGATCGAAACGATGCGCTTCGTCGCCTCCCGTGTTCGTGTTTGCGCGAGGAGTCTCAACGGAATGCGCGCGTCCGATGTCGGAATGATCCGTGTCGCCGTAGCCGTCGGGCAGATCGCCTTTCTGCATGAGGTCAACCGCTCCACCGTCGCTTTCTCTGGTGTAGATGAGATGGCCGTCGGAGCGAAGCGTGATCTTGTCGCCCTCATACATATTTCCGCTTTCAGCCGATGATTCAGGAACATATGCGCGCGTTTGAATGGCAAGCTTTTCCGGATCCTCCAAGTAGGCGGGAATCGGCTCTCCCGGATGGTGCGCCGCATATTCGCTCTTCAGTTTCTCAAACATCTTGATGAAGCCGTCGCCTTTCACCGCGGTGACGGATTCTTCGTGAATCCTTCCGACAATTTCTTGTCCGCCCCCGATCTTTCCTCGCATCTTTTCTTCCATGTCGCTCCAGACGCCGCCATGGCTCGTGTGCGTGTCGTGAGGAATGGATTCGACTCCGCTCAAGTGTCCGATTCCGGCGGAGAGTCCGTAGCCGAACGCCATGCCGGCACCCATGCGGATTGCCGCGTCGCCGATGGCTTTCTTCATTTTCCCTCTCTTTTCCGCTCTCAACATTTCCCTGTACCTCTCTTCTATCTGCGAGATATTTTCTTTCGTCAGATCCATTTTTGCCATGTCGGATTCGAGCCAGACTTTTTTGTTGGCAGTCATTCTTTCAGATTTCGTCCTTCCGTCTTTGCCTTTTGCAAATTTATTCTTGAGTCCCACGAGAAGCTGTCCGGGGATCGCCGAGAGCCCTGCGTAGGAGAGTCCCATGCCCGCGCCCTTGCGCGCCAGTCCCCAGCCGGTGAATGTCTTTCCCAAGAATGCGGCACCCGCGGCCGTTCCGCTCGTCGCCGTGAAAATTCCGAGAAGCGCGGCGGCGGAGACGGTCGTCCCTATAGCGATTCTTGCGGCCTTCGGAAGCTTCACATACCAGTCGAACGCTTTTTTCAGCATTCCTCGCTCGGCAAACGGCATCGCTTCGACTTTCGCCATATCCAATTTTTCTTTTTCCGGAATGAAGAAATCCTTGAAGAGCCCCATCTTCATCGCCGCCATGCCGTCTTCGAATTTCTTCTTTTCATCGCTTTCAAATTTCGGATATTTCTTTTTGAGCGCGTCTTCCGCTTCCGCTTTTTTCGCCGCGATGTAGCGCGTGCGGGCTTCGAGATAGTTCTCGTCGGCGATCTTAAGCGCTTCGGACTCCGCTTCCGGTCCTTTCGTATAATCGACTTTTCCGCCGGCGATGAAAACCGCCGCGCGCGCGAAGAATCCGCGCTTTTTCTTGCGGGCGCTCTGGAATCCATTCCAACGCGCGATGTATTCGGCGCGCGCGGCTTCGAGCGCCGCTCCAGCTTCCGCGGTCTCTTTCGCAAAATCTTTTCCTTCGAACAATTCTTCCGGCGGGAATTTTCCGGTCTTCGTGTCGGAGAATCTCTTCACGATGATCGCCGGCTCTTCTTTCGTTTCTATTCTGCCCCCGGTCGAAGTCGAGACCCATGGTCCGATTTCCTGCGAGACATTTCTGTTTATTTCTTCGAGCGGAGGAGTCGCGCGCGTTTCCGCCGCGTCGACAAGCATCAGGAATTTTTCGACGAGCGCGTCTTGTTTGCCGATCTTCAATTCGCCTTTGCCGATGAACGCTCCGGCGTGCTTGTCGAATTCTTCCTTATCGAACGCTCCGCCTTCGCGCAATTTCTTCGCATATTCGCGCATCTCCGGTGTGAGCGTGCCCGAGAGGATTTCAACGGCAGATTTTTTCTTCGCCGGTTCCGTCTTTGCCGCCGACTTACTCTTTTTGGCTTCGTTTTCCTCCGCGCGCTTTTCGATCGCGGCCCTGTTATTTTCTTTCTCTCCCTTGATCAGATTTCCGGCTTTGATGGACATATCGACTTTTTCGACCGGTCGGATTTTTTCATTTCCTTTTTCGTCTATGAAGACGGCGTTCCATTTTTTCGTTTCCTTGT
>CALRFC010000030.1 GCA_943356395.1 Candidatus Nomurabacteria bacterium | reverse complement strand
GCGATCTACACTTGTTCCGATCATATCGACAACGACAACGACGGCTACATCGATTATCCGAGCGATCCGGATTGCACGAGCTATTCCGATTCCGAAAATCTCTACAACAGCCACAACAATACTCTTTCCGTACAGACGCAAAGCGCGACAAACACGAGCGACACCTACGCAACCTTGAACGGCTGGCTCGATCCGTCCGGCGTCTACGCGACGCGTTCCTTCAAGTGGGGGACATCGTCCGGCAATCTCTACAACACTCTTTCACTCTCCGGCGGACAGAGCTACAGCGGATCGTTTTCGCAGACGCTCTCCAGCCTCTCTTCCAACACCACCTACTATTTCGAAGCCTGCGCCGACAACGGCAGCGGCATCCAGTGCGGCTCGATATACAATTTCACGACCGGTCCGACCCCGACTCCGATTTCGCAGACACAGGTCGTAACCGTCGCGGCGACATCGATTACGCAGACAAGCGCTCGCGTTAATGGTCTTATGACCAACAACACCGGCGGCTCCGCGACAGGGTGGTTCGAATGGGGAACAACCGTTTCTCTCGGACACATCACCAATTCGCAGTCGATCGGTTCGGCAAGCACGACGAATTTCTTCGACACGGCAACACCGCTCTCGCCCGACACTTTCTATTTCTTCCGCGCGGCGATCAAAGACGGAGAGGGCGCGACGCACTACGGCGACATCCTTTCTTTCAAAACGCTCTCGTACAGCGTTCCGACGAAAACGGTCTATATCGTTTCCGGCACGGGCGGCGGATCAGGTTCGAAAGACATAGAGCTCTCCATCGACACGCGCTTTGAAACCGTTTCTTCCGGCGACACGCTCGAGTACACCGTCATCTACAAGAACATCAGCAAGAAAACGCTTTCAAACGGCGTCCTCCGCGTGATCTTTCCGGCGGAAATAAATTTCAAGAACGCGACCGTCGGCTCGTATTCAAATTCCGACAACGCGCTCACGATCCCGCTCGGCACGATCGTTCCGGCACAAACAGCGACCTACTTTATAGAAGCGGTCGTCGGCAAAGGCGCTGAATCCAAAGGCACGCTCGTCACGACGGCGAATCTCGTCTACACCGATACGAACGGCGCGCAGGACGATGCGACCGCGTATGAATTGAACAATGTGAGCGCGCAGGGCAACAACAACTCACTTCTCGGACTCGCGCTCTTCGGAGCGGGATTCTTCCCGAAATCTCTCGGCGGCTGGCTCTTGCTCCTCCTCATCATTCTCGCCATCATCTATCTCTCGCGCAGAATGTACGACACGCGCAACACGACAAAGACGACATCATCCAAAACGACCACCACAAGCGCCTAGAAAACTAGCTTCCAGCTTTTAATTCAAATTCAAGCTAACAGCAGAAAGCTAAAAGCAAGAACCTTCTTTTTTAAAGAGTGTTGCCGCGGAAGCCCCGCTCCGTATTTACGGAGCGGGGCTTCTCTTTTTTCCTCGCATGTAGTAATTTCAGATATATGAACGGATATATGAACAAAAAATTCTCCAAAAAAGAAATTCCCAAAATCGCGAAAGCGATTTTAAAAAAGCTAACAGCCCGTCCGAACGGATTCATCCGGGCGGGCAAAAGCAAAAAGCAAACAGCTTGCATTTTGGCGTTTTCCGGCGATTTGGGCGCTGGAAAAACCACTCTCACGCAAGCCATCGCGCGGGAGCTCGGCGTGCGGGAAAAAATAATCTCTCCGACATTCGTGATTATGAAAAGCTACAAGCTACAAACTAAAAGCTACAAGTTTTTAATTCATGTTGATGCCTACCGCTTGGAAAAAGACGCCGAGCTTCTCCGTCTCGGCTGGCAAGAAATAATTTCCGATCCAGAGAATCTCGTCCTCATCGAATGGCCGGAGCGCGTGCAAAAAATAATTCCGGAAACAGCCATCTGCATCAATCTCTCTCACGAGGGCGACGATACAAGATGTATTGAAATTGAAAAATAAACCCACTTGGGAGCAAGGCACCCAAGTAGCAAACACCCCTTATATTTCAAGATATTCTTTTCTTGCTAAAGTATCTTCCCACGACTCAATCGCAAATTTTTTGTATGCGTTATTACCACTAAATTGTTCGAGAACGATACTCGTATCACAAATACCGCCAATTTTTTGAGTATATTCCTCTAAACTGGACATACTAAATTCAAATGCCTGTTTTCCATATTTATCGCGATTGTTCATGTTTACATAGGTACTTAAATGAAGGAGGTATGTGTTGTCGGAAACATGCTTCGATTTAAATTTTCCTTGAAACAATGCGCCACTTCTCTTGTATTTTTCATTAAAATATTTTGGATACCCACCTATCTTTTGCATGAATTTCTCAATCCCACCTTCCACTAAAGGAGATAAAATTAGATGAAAATGATTTGGGTTAACACAATAGGCGACAATGCTTACCAACTTGGGTGCCTTGCTCCCAAGTAATGTTTTACTATTTTTCCTAAATGTATTTTCAAAAATACTGCCAATATTTTTTTCGGAATTAAATTCTATAATACTTTGAATAAAACGAGAAAGATCTTTTTCGTCACAAACAATCTCTTTTTTATCAACCCCACGATTGTATACATGATAGTATTCTCCAACTTCAAATGTATGTTTTCTGTCAGACATCATTGAATTATAGCAAAACTATCAACTTGGGAGCAAGGCACCCAAGTAGCAAATTAAAAAACACTCCTTTTCTTTTTCGCAATTTTTGCTATAGTGAAGAAAATATTTTCTATGACAACTAAAGCGCTTGCTCCCAGAAGAACAATAAAAAAGACTATAAAATCAAAAAATATCGCGGAAGGTTCTGGTTACTACATTTTTTCTCAACTGTTTTATTTTTATGAAGATTTAAGAAGATTTGATTTGGAATACCTTGCTCTTTTTGGAGAAACAGCCAAAGAGCGCTTGGATGACCGAGAAGAATATCAATTTTGTGAATTCATTCAACACAAAAGATCATGGCTCAAATGGAGCGGTCGCGGATACACACAAACGAGAAAAATGGCAATGGACATAAAAAAGGCCAAAAAATATTACAGAAAGGAATTCGAGCAGACCGCAGGATACAAAGAAATTCAGGAAGCAAGAGCTTTTTGCAAGAAACACAAACTCATTCCTTGAATTTTTCACACTTTAAAAACCCGTTTTATGCGGGTTTTTTATTTAACTCAAAAAAGCTATGATTGAGGCATGGTAAAAAAGGCCGACAAATCCGGTGCGAAAAAATTGATCGTTTTGGACTCGCACGCGATCATTCACCGCGCGTATCACGCGTTGCCGGAGTTCGCCAATTCCAAGGGCGAGCCGACGGGCGCGCTCTACGGGCTTTCGACCATGCTCATGAAGATCATTGCGGACTTGAAGCCCGATTACATCGTCGCCGCCTATGATCTTCCCGGGAAGACCTTCCGCCACGAAGCATACGACGCCTACAAAGCGGGACGGGTAAAAGCCGACTCGGCGCTCGTCGACCAGCTCAAGAGCTCGCGGAAGATTTTCGACGCGTTTTCCATCCCGATCTACGACGCGCCCGGATTCGAAGCCGACGACATCATCGGGACAGTCGTGGAGAAAGTCAAAAGTCAAATGTCAAAGGTCAAATGTGATGTCATCATCGCCTCCGGTGACATGGATACGATGCAATTGGTGGACGGCGAACGGGTGAAAGTTTTCACTTTGAAAAAAGGTTTGAACGACACGATTCTCTACGACGAAAAGGCGGTCAGGGAGCGTTTCGGCTTCGGGCCGGAACTTCTGCCGGACTACAAGGGTCTCCGCGGCGATCCGTCCGACAACATCGTCGGCGTGAAAGGCATCGGAGAAAAAACTGCCACAAGCTTAATAGTTAAATACGGAACAATAGAAAATATTTACTTAAATCTTAAATCTTTAATCTTAAAACCGAAAAATAAAGATGAATTAAAGAAAATAGGAATAACAGAAAGAATAATTTCTTTGTTGATTGACAATGAAGAAGAAGCGCTCTTTTCAAAGACGCTTGCGACCATCCGCCGCGACGCGCCGATCGATTTTAGATTGCCGGAAAAGCCGTTTTTGGAAACGGTAGACATGGAAAAGATCACCGCGCTCTTTCGCGAGCTCGAATTCCGCTCGCTCACCGAGCGCGCCAGAAAATTATTTTCTTCCGAAGAAAAGCTGGAAGCAGAAAGCAAACAGCAAGAAGCTAGCTCCGCGCCTGCGAGCGACGAATCCAAAAAGCTTTTCATCGCCTTATGGCTTTTGAATTCTGATCTCACGAATCCGACGCAGGAAGACATAGAGAATTACGGCAAAGAAAAGATCTTGGCGGACATCAAGGAGCGCGGACTCCCATATGTGTACGAGGACATCGAGCTTGCCATCATGCCCATCGTCGATGCGATGGAAAAGACCGGAATCAAGATCGACACGGCATACCTCAAAAAACTTTCCGCCGACTACCACAAAGAGCTCTCGGCGCTCGAAAAGAATATCTGGAAGATGGCAGGGCGGGAATTCAACATCAATTCGCCGAAACAATTGGGCGAAATCATTTTCGACGAGATGAAAGTGGGCGAAGGCGCGGGACTCCGCATGAAAAAGACCGCGGGCGGCGCGCGCAGTACGCGCGAGAGCGAGCTTGAAAAACTGCGCGGGCTCCATCCGATCGTCGATCAGATTTTCAAGCATCGCGAGCTCCAGAAGCTCCTCTCGACCTACATCGATGTCATTCCGTCCTTGGTCGGCTCCGACGGACGCTTGCACGCCAAGCTCAATCAGGCCGGCACGACGACCGGACGCTTTTCGTCCAAAGACCCGAACATCCAGAACATCCCGATCAAGACCGAGCTCGGCAAGAATATTCGCCGAGCGTTCGTTGCGCCCGCTCACAAGAAATTGATTTCCTTCGACTACTCGCAGATCGAGCTCCGCGTCGCCGCACTCATGTCGGAAGACGATTTCATGATCAAGGTTTTCGAAGACGGCAAAGACATTCACGCCGCGGTCGCATCGAAAGTCTTCGGCGTTCCCGAGAAAGAAGTCACCCATGAAATGCGCCGTCGCGCGAAAGTCATCAACTTCGGCATTCTCTACGGCATGGGCGTGACTGCGCTCCAACAGAATCTCGGCACTGATCGGAAAGTCGCGCAGGAATTTTATGACAATTATTTCCTGCAGTTTCCGGCGATCGAAGGGTATCTCGAGAGCGTGAAAGACTTCGCCAAAAAAACCGGCTACACGGAAACGCTCTTCGGCCGCCGCCGCTATTTCCCCGGATTGAAATCGAAGCTGCCGTTCATCCGCGCTTCCGCCGAGCGCATGGCCATCAACGCGCCCCTGCAAGGCACGGCCGCCGACTGCATCAAGATCGCCATCCGCGACGCCGACCGTGCGCTTTCGAACGAACGGCTTGCCGAACACGCCAAGCTCATCCTCCAAGTGCACGACGAGCTCGTCTATGAGGTGGACGACGACGCTGTCGAGAAAGTCTCCGTCTTGGTCGAGAACACGATGAAGAATGTCCTGCCGCGCGATTTCTTGAAGAACAAAAAGCCCGTCCCGCTCGAAGTGCATGTGTCGGTGGGGCAGAATTGGCAAGAGCTGAAATAACAGAACATAGAACACGAATCATAGACCATAAAACATAGAACATAGAACATAGAACACGAATCATAGGATAATAGATTACATCTGCGTGGTTTATGTTTTATGATTTATGATCTATAATGACCAGATGATCACCTCTTCCCCCGGGCGGATTCATGAGGTCTTGGGACACTCATATACCGTTTATTTCGTCGCCATCATCGCCGGCTTCATCGCCGACAGCTTCTTTCCGTTCCGGATTTTCTCGAGCTTTTTCATGTCGCTCGGCTTCGTCTTCATGGTATTTGCGAGCTTTCTGATCTACTGGGCACAGCACACATCCGGCCGCACGGCATCGTTGCGAAAAAATATTTCCGAGATAACCGCCAAAGATTTCCGCCAAGGCCCGTATGTCTTTTTTCGCTCCCCGACGCATATCGGACTCTTCTTCTTGTCGTTTGGCGTCGGGCTCATGGCAAATTCCGCCGTCATCGCCTCTGCGGCGCTCATCGCGTTCCTCGTCACGCATTTCAAATATGTCCGCGAAGAGGAAGCGATTCTCCTTGCGCGCTACGGCAACGCATATCGCGATTACAAAAAAATCGTGCGTTTCTAATCTTCCTCTAACATGCTCACCGTCATCTCCGGAAAAGATTCGGAAAAAAAATATAAGCGGATTTCCGAAATCATCGGCGGCCGCGAACATCATTCATATGCCGACGGAGAAACGGATCTCTCCATGCTCATTTCCCGCGCGAAGGACACTCCGCTCTTCGGCGACCTTTTGCCGGTCGTCGTCCATACCGAGGACAAGGAATTCTTGAGCTCCCTTTCGGAAAACGCCGGAGTATTCGGAGAGAGCGCCACGCAATTTATTTTCGTCGTCCCTCGGATCCTAAAAGAAGAGGAGCGGCTTTTTTCCAGAGCGGGCGCCACGAGCGAAATCTTTGAAACGAAGGAGAAAAAAGAATCGTTCAACATTTTCGCTCTTTCCGACGCGTTCACGGCGCGCGATCGCATGAAGACATGGATCCTTTTTCGCGAAGCGATCGACCGCGGGATCGATTCGAATCTGATTCACGGCGTGCTCGCGAGCGCGGTCAAGAACATGCGCCTCCTTTTTTCCGTCGGGAGCGCGGAGGAGGCCGGCATTCATCCGTTCGTATACGGGAAGCTCAAGCGCAATCAGAAGCATTTCTCCGAAGAGGAATTGAGCGAGCTCTCGAAGGATTTTGTGCATTCATATCATCGCGCGCGGCAAGGAACGCTTGATTTTGAGATCGAGCTCGAAAGGATACTGATTTCTTCGCTGTAAGTCGCAAGAAAAAGAAAAACAAAAAAGGGCCTCGCGTATGGCGCCGATTTCTCGGCAACATGCGTGAGGCCCTTTGCGAAGCTTTCGCTTCATATTCTCGGCTTGTCATTAATGATGGGACAAGCGCTCATAAGGTGCTGTTTCGATATGACATTTCTCTCTGCAAAAAATAATGTCTAAACGACGAAGTTTCAGAGAGCGTTGTATTTGGTTCTGGATCCATTGTACCACTGTCTGGACAAAGCACGAATTCTCCTGTGGAAAACTTTAGCCACAGGAGACCAAGACTCAAAAAATCCTTATTCCGCAAGCTGTTTTCCAGCAGTGGTCTTTTGGTCTTCGATCAAAGATATCCACCCTTCGTATGAAGGAAAATTCTTTACTTTGATGCCATTTACAAAAAAAGTTGGCGTCTGATCGATTTTCAAAGACACTGCGTCACCTAGATCGCGTTCGACAAAATCGCGAATATTTTCTCCCGCCATGTCTTGATCAAATTTATTTTTGTCCAAACCGAGTTTTTTCGCGTATGCGTCAAAGAATATTTGAGCGTCGCCCTCTTCCGACCACTCGCTCTGATTTTCGTATAATTCTTTCACCATCTCCCAAAACTTCCCTTGATTTTTTGCAGACAGCGCTGCATACGCGGAAGGTTTTGCGTTCTTGTGCTGCGAGAGCGGAAAATTCCTGAAGATGAAACTCACATCCGCATCATTCTTGTAATGATCCATTACTTTTTCGACAGTCGGGAATGCCGCGCCGCATGCCGGACATTGGAAATCGCCGAATTCCACGACCACGACTTTTACCGGAAGCGCTTTTGTTGTTGGAGAATCCGCGCGGACGAGTTTTTCTTGGTCTGCCGGCATATTTTCGCGCGCGGCATTTTTTCCGGCGAGATATGTCGCGCCGCCGATGATAATGATCGTTGCGAGTACGATGCCGATGATGACTTTAATTTCTTGTTTCATAAGTTTTGCGGATGATTATATGAATAATGATTGTCGCTATTGCCGCGAATGCGATGAAAGACAAAAGAGGAATGGTGATGAAGCCGAAAAGAGCGAATTGCTGGTCGATGCAAGATATTCCTGTAGTACACGGCGCCAATTTTTCCGGTATTATTTTCCAGATAAGCAGATTCTGATACAAAGCAACCAATCCTCCGATTATTGAAAGAGGTGCGACATAAAAAGGGAAGTCATGATCTTTCCGGATTATGCCGACAAGAGATATGAAAAGTATCGGATACATGAATATTCGCTGCCACCAGCAAAGCAAGCATGGCGCGAATCCCGCGAGCTCGCTGAATGCCAGACTGCCGGCAAACGAGAGAAAAGAAAAAGCAAAAATAAAATAATATCCGTAGCGATCGATGCTGTTTCTGATGTATTGGCGCATCTTTCTTTTGTACCACGCGCCCATCGTTTTTCAAAACACAACAAATACCATTCTATTATTCTTTAGAATTATAGAATGATCAGACTTGACCGGTCTGCTATACTATATGCATGGGAATTATTATCTCAATCGCGCTTGCCGCCTTTCTCGCCACTTTTTTGGGCGGCATGTTCGCGCTCCGCTTCCGAGACAAACTGCATCTCATCATCGGTTTTTCCGCCGGCGCCGTCATCGGCGTCGCGTTCTTCGATCTTCTGCCCGAAGCGCTCGATCTCACGAATAAATTCTTCGACGCTTCTTTTGTCGCGTGCTTCATCGCGTTCGGATTCGTGCTGTATCTTCTGATCGACAGATTCTTTTCTCTCCATTCGCACGGACACCACGACCATCATCATGATCACGCGCACGAACACAAGAATCGCGGAGTTTTTCGCGCAAGCAGTCTTTCTTTGCACAGTTTTCTCGACGGCGTCGGCATCGGACTTTCTTTCCATGTTTCGGTTGCGGTCGGGTTGGTCGTCGCCATTGCGGTTCTCGCTCATGATTTTTCCGACGGCATCAACACCGTTTCCGCGATCATCAAGGGCGGGCAGACGAAAGAGCGCGCCATGCGCTGGCTTCTGGTCGACGCGCTCGCGCCGGTTGCCGGCATCGT
>CALRFC010000029.1:1479-9098 GCA_943356395.1 Candidatus Nomurabacteria bacterium | reverse complement strand
TGAGTTTTTTCAGATCCTCGGCGAAATTGGAAAATTCCTTGGTGGAAAATTCCCTCAAGAAATCTTTGCCGTCTTGCGGCAAGCCGGTTTTCAATCCTGTTTTGAGGAGTTTCCGAAGTTCCGGATTGCCGGCGAGAATCTTGACGATTTTCTGCCGACGAACGACTTCAGTGCGATCGGCGGAGCCGAGACTTGAAATCAGTTCATTGCCTCCGGGATTTTCTTTGGTTATCGGACGGATTCCGAGCCCGCCCAAAAGTTCGTCTATCCAGAAATCTTCCGGATTCGCGAAATTGATCTTTTTTGCTTCTCTGTTCCAAAACACTAGTTTTGGAAAGCGGAAAGTGAATAGATTTTTCATTTTTATTCGGTTTTAAAATTTTTCTGATTTTAAACTATTGAATATGTCTTGTCAAGACATCGTAATTATTCAATACCTGTTCTACCAACTTGCACAGCTGTGCCGGATAGTAGAACTATAGAAAAAAGATTCGTGCGAGATTCGATTGACTTAAAGCTGTAAAAGGAATATAAAGAGGAAAATTTACAAAATGAATACAATTACGAAATCACTCGAAGGAGTTTCGAACTCGCTTATGTGGAAAATCGAAAAATTCTTCAATGGAGAAAATGGACCGCTTGCCGAAAAAGTGTTCAGCGGCGAATGGACCGAGCGACTGCTTAATGTAAAAAGAGGCGAACCGATCCTTTTTGTGGAAGACAAGATTCTCACGCTCATCCGACTGAAATCTTTCAATTATGACATTTTGGAAAGAGGGGATGTGTACATAGGGAGAGCGAAAGTCCTTTGCTTTCCTGAAACTTTTTTTCTTCAAATGCAAAGATTTGAAGCCGAACGTAACGGGGACAAAAACGACAAATTGCAAATCGAAAAAAAGCTCGAGGAAGCCAGAGAAAGAGAGATGGAATACAGGGCTCGTACTCCGGACGAACGGCTTGTCATTTCTACAGAAGCGTCGCACCTGATCGAATGCAGATGGAATGAGATGTACCAGACATACATTCCTTCGTCGACCGATTCCCGATATGTCGCTGATATCGCAATGAAAAAGGATGGGGTGGTTTCGGAAAACAAAAATCTCCCGCAATTCTTCACGAACAAGAACGAGATCATTGAAAAATTATCCGAGCGCATTTCGCCGCTCTATGTGAAGCAAGTCATCATTCCATTCCTGTTAGAAAAACCGACCGGACTTGTCGCTCCTTCGTGGAAAAAACATCCGGGAAACCAATTCATGTGCGCAAATTGGCTCTGGAAACGACTTCCCGACTTGAAGCATGGAGAATTCGTTTATCTCGGCTCAAAGAATCAGGTATCGTTGCTTTGTCCGGCATTGGACGAGGGAGAAGATTTTTTCTACATGCAAGGCACGTATATAACATCAACTCGCCCAGTCCTTCTTTTCGCAAACACATGCCTCGGTTTCAGCGGATTCCATGAAGTAAAGAATGAGCGCGATATGCCCGGATTCATGGGCAAAGATGTTTCAGGTGTCGCTCCTCTATGGCATCCGTTCATCTTCCCGATGATTTCCGAGGGACAGAATTGCAAGATTGCGATCTTTAACGGAGAACCGGAAGTGGTAACAACGAATATAGTCGACGCGCTCTATCACTTCGCAAAAACTCCATTCGCTCCATGGCGAGAAATGTTGAGAAAGTATTACCAAATGAGAAACATCCCGATAAAGCCGGATGAAAGAAGAGGAAAATATTTCTATTAGCGCAAAGCCCCGAAAATTCGGGGCTTTTTATCATGTATTTTGTATTTTCTAGAACCTAGCACCTAAAAACTAGAACCTATTTCTTAAACGGAACTCCGAGGTGCGTGAAGAACGAGAGCGCTTCGGGTTTTGTTTTTGCGGTAGTCACGATCGTGACGGCAAGCCCGAAAATATCTTTCAGCTCTTCGTCACCGGTCTCGGGAAAAATCACATGCTCTTTTATCGGGAGCGTCATGTTGCCCATGCCGTCAATGATTTTCGAATCGATGCCGCGGAAATCTTTCGTGCGCGGGATGGAGATATTGAAAAGCTTGTCGAGAAACGCGTACATGCGCGCGCCGCGGAGCGTGACGGCGACGCCGATCGTCTCGCCTTGGCGGAGCTTGAAGCTCGCGACGGATTTCTTCGAAGATCGGAGCGACGGCTTCTGTCCGGTGATCTTTGAAATGCGATCGAGGACCAAGTCGTTCCTGTTCTTGTCCTTCTTCTGTCCGCTTCCCGTGCCGGAAGAAACTACGACTTTCACGATATGCGGAGCTTGCATCGGATTCTTGTAGCCGAAATCCGCCTTCATGGCTTTGTACGCGTCTGCTGTTTTTTGTTTGATAGATTTCATAAATTAGTGTGAAGTGAAAAGCGAGAAGCGGACAGGGAGTTTGAAATTTGTATTTCGCTCCACCCTTTTCGCTGTGCGCTTTATACTTTTTTTACATTTGATGCATTCATCGGCGCGGCGAAGGAAACCATCTGGCCTTTCTCGCCCGAGCGGCGCGGCTTCTGGTGCTTCTTTTTCATGTTCACGCCTTCGATGATGACTTGATTCGTCTTCGGGAACGCGCGCGTCACAGTACCCGACTTTCCTTTGTCGGATCCTTTGATGACTGTTACTTTGTCGTCTTTTTTAATCATGATTAGTGTGAAGTGAAAAGCGAGAAGCGGACAGGGATTGGGTTCGTATTTCCGCTGTGCGCTTTGTACTTTTTACTAGTTTAAATAACTTCCTGCGCCAATGAAATGATTTTCTGATACCCGCGCTCGCCGATCTCGCGCGGAATCGGTCCGAAGACGCGGCCGGCGATGGGCTCCAAACGCTGCTTGGCTTTTCCGATGATCACTACGGCGTTGTCGTCGAAGCGGATGTAGGAGCCGTCGCGGCGACGGTACGGATCGGTTGTGCGGACGACAACGGCGTGCAAGACATCTTTCTTCTTCACGCCCTTGCGCGGCTCGGCGACGCGGACGGAAATCACGACGACATCGCCGATGCGGGCATAGCGTCGGCGCGAGCCGCCGAGCACTTTGAAAACCTGTCCGACTTTTCCGCCGGCGTTGTCTGTGATCTTTACGATGGAGCGAGGTTGTAACATAAGATTAGTGAAAAGTGAGTAGCGAGAAGCGGACAGGGATTGGGTTCGTATTTCCGCTGTTCCCTTTTCGCTGTGCGCTTTATACTAGTTTAAAATGTTTATCCTTCGATATCGGCCGGCATTCGCGGATGGTGACTTTGTCTCCGACTTTCGAAGCGTTTTCCGGATCGTGGACTTTGTATTTCTTGGTCTTCTTGTAATATTTCTGATACTTCGGATGCTTGACGAACCGCGTGACCGAAACCACGATCGTCTTGTCCATCTTGTCGGAAACGACAACGCCGCTCAAGGTCTTGGCGTTGGTCTTCTCTCCTGTAGTTTTCGTTTGGGATTTCATAAATTAGTGTGAAGTGAAAAGCGAGAAGCGGACAGGGAGTTTGAAATTTGTATTTCACTGTTCCCTTTTCGCTGTGCGCTGTGCGCTTTATACTTTCCTCGCTTTCGTCATCAATCTCGCAATCGCTCTCTTTGCATTCATGCCTTCTTTGACATTTTTGACCTTGCCGCCGGCTTTGTTGAGGCGATACGCGCGAAGCGTGTCGCGGCAATCCGCGATCTGTCGTGCGATTTCTTCGTTTGTCGTTTTTACTGCGGTCATTGTACTATACAGATTTTTAGTGCTAAGTAAAGCGGAATAATTTATGCGATTTCTCTGGACACGACTTTGGTCTTGACCGGAAGCTTCGTGCCGGCCTTGCGGAGCGCTTCCTTCGCGATCGCCTGCGTCACGCCGTCAACCTCAAAAATGACGCGTCCCGGACGGACTTCGACGGAATATGCCTGCAAGTCGCCCTTTCCGCCGCCCATGCCGACTTCCGCCGGCTTCGCCGTGACCGGTCGGTCGGGAAAGACGCGGAACCAATATCTGCCTGTCTTGCCGAGCGCACGCGACATCGCCTTGCGAGCGGCTTCGAGCTGATTGGATTTCAAACGGCCGCCTTCTTCCGACTTCAAGCCGTAGGCGCCGAACGAAATCGAAATGCCGCGCGTGTCGGGGCGCGCCATCTTGGCGGGAGATTTCCGCATCTTGTGCCACTTGCGATGTTTAACTTTTTTGGGGAATAGCATAATAGTGTGAAGTGAAAAGCGAGAAGCGGACAGGGAGTTTGAAATTTGTATTTCACTGTTCCCTTTTCGCTGTGCGCTTTATACTAAATTTTATTTCTTATCTTTCTTATCAAACACTTGTCCTCTATAGATCCAGACCTTGATGCCGACATCGCCGTACGGCAGATGCGCTTTCTCGCGGGCAAAATCCACATCGGCGCGGAATGTCTGGAGCGGGATCGAGCCGCGCTTGATCTCTTCCGTGCGCGCGATTTCGGCTCCGCCCAAACGGCCGGAGAGGACGATGCGCGCACCGGAAACGCCGCGCACGGCCATCGTCTTTTCGATCGTCATCTTGAGCACGCGTCGGAATGTCATACGCTTTTCGAGCGCTTCGGCAACCATGTAGCCCACGATCGCCGCATCGGCTTCGGGAGATTCGACTTCGAGGATGTCGAGCTTCACTTCCGCCGGAAGCGCTATGCCGCGCTTCTTCATCTCGCGGAGAATGTCGGCCTTGAGCTTGATCGATCCTTCGCCTTGGCGGCCGATGACCATACCCGGACGCGATGTGCGGATGATGATGCGATAGCTCTTCTGACTGCGCTCGACTTCGATGGAAGAAATGTATGAGCCGCGCAAGCGCTTCTCCAAAAATTCACGCAAAACGACATCCGCTTCCAAAAAGCCCTTGAACTTTTTCGGATCAGCGAACCAGCGCGATTTCCAATCACGGAGGATGACGAGGCGATGGGCGTATGGATGGACGATTTTGGACATAGTATTACTTTTGACATTTGACCTTTGACAATTGACCGGAGTCGCGTGTCTAAGTTCTTGTGTTGTTTTTTTGGTTAAATGTTAAATGTCAATTGTTAAATGTTATTTTTTTGTTTTCTTCTTACCTTTAATCTTAGTATTAGTTTCCTTCTGTCCTAGCTCGATTATCACATGGCTTGCGCGCTTCTTCACGGGATGCGCCGAACCGCGGGCGGCCGGCATGAAGCGCTTCAGAACGAGTCCTTTCTCAACGCGGATGTCTTTGACGAAAAGCCCCTCCGGATTGGCCTGATTGTTTGCGAGCGCATTCGCAACGGCGGAGCGCAGAAGCCCGAGTATAGGATCTGAAGCACGCTTCGGAAGAAAAGAGAGATTCAATTCGGCAACAGAAACATCCTTGCCGCGGATCGTGTCCGCGACGACGCGCACCTTGCGCGGAGACTGTCTGTAGTTTTTGAGGATAGCCTTCATATTACTTTTGACATTTGACCTTTGACAATTGACCGGAGTCGCGTGTCTAAGTTCTTGTGTTGTGTTTTTGGTTAAATGTTAAATGTCAATTGTTAAATGTTATTTTTTCTCTGCCGTTGCCGTTTTGGCTGATTGGGCGGCGGCGATCTCGGCTTCTTTCTTCTTGGCTTCGAGTTCTTTCTGCATCTTTCCGCCGTGCTTGGTGAATTTGCGCGTCGGCGAGAATTCGCCCAAGCGGTGTCCGACCATGTCTTCCGTCACCAAGACTTCAACATGAGTCTTGCCGTTGTGCACGCCAAAAAGGAATCCGATCATTTCCGGAGAGATCTGGCAGGCGCGCGCCCATGTCTTAATCACGCCCGTCTTGAGCGGATCTTTGCCTTCGATCTTCTTGATGAGTCGAGGGTCGATATAGGGGCCTTTTTTTAGTGATCTCGTCATATAACTGATTGGTTTAATCTGCAAAACAAACTTTCCTAACCACTTCTCGCCCCGTACCAAGACTTGGGCGCATCCGGACCAAGTCTTTGGTTTGGGGTGGGCCTTTTTTGAGCGATCGGGTAATGGGAATAAGTAAAGAGTATAAAGTGATGAGCGAACAGTGAGAAAAAGAACTGGGTCAGCCCCTGTTCCCTTGGCGCTTTTGCCTATTCACTAAATCAAAACAGCTCTTCGCGAGCAGTAGAACCATACTAGCAAAATTGAGTTTATTGTCAAATGGCGCTCGCCCATATCTGCCGAGGGTACGGATATTTTTCTGCTGAAAAATTCCTCGATCTCGCGCCGTCGCGTCTCGCTAGTCCCTCGGCAGATATGGGCTCGCTTTAGGGAACTCGGGTCCGCGAAGCTCCAAAAGACCAATATTCGTGTTATTAGATTTTATTCGTGTATTGGTGTCATGTTTGCACCTTTGTCTATTCGTATTATTCGTAGATTCGCATCGTGTTGCGCGAAGCGCAGCAAAAAACCGCTCCATCAGGAGCGGGTTCTTCTTTTATTATTGTAATGCAATCTACTTTCGCTCTCGTTGGCGTAGCGGAGATTGTCCGCGCGCCAGTTGTTCGGGTCAAACGGATCGCCGTCGATGACAATTACAATGGGCTTCTTTTTCGTTGGCTTACCCAAAAAATAGCGGGCGACCAAACGAGTGACTCGCACGAATTTTCCTGGATTTTTCTTTCTATCTCTTGCCAACGGGTATAACTCCACTTGTCCGGTTTTGTTCGGCTTGAGCAGCGCGTCCGTATCGATTCGTCTGACCTCGGCGAATGTTGATACTTTGTAGATATTCTCAAACCCGGGCAGATGATTTATATTTTCCCATTTCTCTTCGAGGCCGTGAATTTTTCGTTCTCCGAAACGATACATTCCGTTGCCTACTTCAACGACCCGAGCGTTTTCGGGAAACTTCGGAGGATCGCTGAAACCGCTTGTCATTCTCTTTTCTTGCGGCTTGTTCTTTGTCTTATTTGTCTTCTTAATCGGTTTTTTGCTTTTTTTCTTGGTCGGTGTGCTTTTTTTATTCATAAAAGAACTGGTTTTGTGTGTGAAAAATTTCAGTGATTCTACCATAAGCAAGATTCCCCGCAAGGAGAAGTCTGAAAGACGGCGGAATACACGGAAGACGAAAAAAATATAAAAGAAAACCCCGCGAGTGCGGGGGTTATTAGATTTTGATCACACAATCAACGAGCAGTGCGTTGAAAAATTTTTCAAGCACTATTCCCAATTCTTCTCGACCAAACGACCAGATATATGTTTCGCCGGTTTTTTTCTCCGGCGCATGGACGACAACGCATCTTCCGTCGACAACGGCGAAATTCAGCCTCGTTAGCTTTTCTTCCGGATTTACAATATCACGGAGACGCTCTTTGAAGAATGATTTTTTGTTATCCGGTAGGCGGAAAAAATCATACAACAAAGTATTCTCTATGTTGTCATAGATAAAATCGTCACTCGGCTCAAGAACTATGATTTTTACATCAAGTTTTAGCTCTGGTTCAATTTTAACATAAGGATTCTGGCTCTCTACTTTGGCAAGAACAGGAATCTCTTTGATCAATTTTGGATGTACAAAAACATCATTTTGACTTTCGCACAACACATGGATAGATTTTGTTGCGTTAGAATACATGACTTTCAAGATCTCAAAGAGTTTTGCAAAACCGTCATATTCCACTATAAATTGATCTTTTTTCAACGAGAGTCC
>CALRFC010000029.1:0-1469 GCA_943356395.1 Candidatus Nomurabacteria bacterium | reverse complement strand
AGTCCAGCAATTGCATTCAACCATTCTTTTGTGATTTCTTTTTATTTTTCTTTTTTAATAGTTCTCATGATTTTCAGTTTTGCTGATTCTATATCAAAAATGGATAACTGTCCATAAAAAAGAAAAACTCGCACACGCGAGTTTTTCTTTTTTATCCTTGTGATTTTCGATTTTTTCCTGTCTTTCTTCGAGAGACGATGAACGGATTTGAGTATTTCTTCGGCGTGCGGGTCTTGCGGCCGCCGGTGACCTTTCCCCACATCGTCTTCGGTCGGCGCGTGCCGCGGCCTTGGCGTCCTTCACCTCCGCCGTATGGGTGATCTACCGGATTCATGGCCGTACCGCGAACGGTCGGGCGGATTCCGCGCCAGCGCGAACGACCGGCTTTTCCGAAATTCACGAGCCGTTTTTCTGCATTCGAGACTTCGCCGATGGATGCGAAGCATTTTTCAGAAACGCGGCGGACTTCCGACGACGGCATCTTCAAATGCGTGTATCCGGAATCGTTCGCGATGACTTGGGCGAAATTCCCCGCGCCGCGCGCGAGCTTGGCTCCGCCGTTCGGCTTCAATTCAATGTTGTATACGAATGTTCCAACGGGGATCCTCGAGAGCACTGTGCGATTGCCGATATCAAGCGGAGCTTTTTCGGAAACGATGAACGAGCTTCCGACTTTTGTGTTTTTCGGCGAAAGGACATAGCGCTTCTCTCCGTCGGCGTAAACGGCGAACGAGATGAATCCGCCGCGATTCGGGTCGTACTCCACGGAAGCGATCTTCGCCGGAATATCTTTCTTGTTGTACATGAAATCGACATCGCGATAGAGGCGCTTGTTGCCGCCGCCCTTGTGGCGCACCGTGATGCGGCCGGCATTGTTGCGTCCCATCGAACGCTTGCCGCCTTTCGTGAGCGATTTTTGTGGAACGCCCGTCGTCAAGACACCCTTGTAGGATACAGTGGTCATCTGACGGCGCGATGGAGATGTGGGTTTGTAGGATTTCATACTATTACTTTTGACATTTGACCTTTGACAATTGACCGGGGTCGCGTGTCTAAGTTCTTGTGTTGTTTTTTTGGTTAAATGTTAAATGTCAATTGTTAAATGTTTATTGCTTCTCCTTTCTTCAAATACACGACCGCTTTTTTGCCGCCCGATCTCGTGCCTTTCTTTCCGCGAACGAAGACGCGCTTCATCTTGATCGTGATGATCGCGATCTTTCTCGGCGTGACTTTGTAGAGCGATTTCACGGCTTTCGCGATCTCGGATTTCGTTGCGTGCGGCGCGACATTGAATGTGTATGCGTTCAAAACGCCCAAGCTTGCGGCTTTTTCGGTGATGCGCGGCGAGCGGATGAGCTCGGTGTATGCGGATTTGTTTTTGGTAAGCATAGAATTACTTTTGACATTTGACCTTTGACAATTGACCGGGGTCGCGTGTCTAAGTTCTTGTGTTGTTTTTTTGGTTAAAT
>CALRFC010000028.1 GCA_943356395.1 Candidatus Nomurabacteria bacterium | reverse complement strand
ACACCGGTCCCGTTCCGCCGAAAGCCGAACAGCAAACGACTTATACTGTCACTTGGTCGCTCACGAACAGCTCGAACGAAGCCAATCAAGTTGAAGTCAAAACCATCCTTCCGACCTATGTGAATTTCCTGAACAAGACATATCCGTCAGCGGAAAATATTTCTTACGATACCTCTTCGCGCACGGTCACATGGCGTGCAGGCAGAGTACTCGCGGGCACGGGTCTCTCCGGAGCGGATCGCAACGCATCTTTTCAGATCGGATTCAAGCCGTCGACCTCGCAGATCGATACGATTCCGAATGTGACGAACGAAACCGTCCTTTCCGGAGCGGATACCTATACGAACGCCACGCTTTCGGATACGAAGTCGCCGCTTCGCGCGACAGTCGGCGGGAATCCGTTGAGCGGAAAAGTGGTAGGAAATTAAAATTTGAAATATCAAAAGGCAAAATTAATGAAAAAATTGCAAATTAATCGATTTAAGGTAGAGTGAAAAATATATGGAAAAAGATACACTGATGGAAAAGATTGTTTCGCTCTGCAAGCGGCGCGGTTTCATCTTCCAAGGTTCGGAAATATACGGCGGGCTCGCCGGCATATACGACTACGGACCGCTCGGCGTCGAGCTTCGCCACAATATCAAGCAATATTTCTGGCAGAAATTCATAAGCGGACGCGAAGACATCTATCCGATTTCCGCGGCGATTCTCATGCCCGAGCGCGTCTGGCAGGCGTCCGGCCACACGGAACTTTTCACCGACCCGCTTGTTGAATGCAAGATTTGCCACGAGCGCGTTCGCGCAGATCAGAGCGAAGCGATAGAGGATCACGAGAAAAAACATCCGAAAGAAAAAGTCGAATGGTCGGAGCCGCGCGTTTTCAATCTGCTTGTCGGAACGAAGCTCGGCGCGACCGAAGCGACGGCGACACCGGTGTATCTGCGCGGCGAGATCACCCAAGGCGCGCAGGTGAATTTCAAGAACATTTTGGACTCGATGCATCCGAAACTGCCGTTCGGCATCGGACAGATCGGAAAAGCGTTCCGCAACGAGATCACGCCGCGCGATTTCCTTTTCCGAGAGCGCGAATTCGAGCAGATGGAAATCCAATATTATGTGAAGCCGGATGAAAAAGAATCCGCGAAAATCTTTGACGAATGGAAAAATATGGCGCTTGCATGGTATTACGGACTCGGCTTCAAGAAAGAAAGCCTGCGTTTGCGCGAGCACGAGGCGGACGAACGCGCACACTACGCGAAAGCCGCTTGGGACATCGAATACGACATGCCCGATATCGGTTGGAAAGAAGCGTGGGGAATCCATCACCGCGGCGATTACGATTTGAAGCGCCATGCGGAATTTTCCGGCGTCGATATGGGATACTTCGATGAAGAGACGAAAGAGCGGTGCGTTCCGTTCGACATAGAATGTTCCGGCGGCGTCGATCGCGCCGTCCTCTTCACGCTCATGGAAGCATACACGGAAGATACGATGGGGGACGAAGTCCGCGCGTATTTGAAATTAAAACCCCACATCGCGCCCGTCCTTTGCGCCGTTTCGCCGCTTCTGAAGAATAAGCCGGAGCTCGTGGAGAAAGCCCGCGAAATGTTTGCGATGCTCAAAAAGGAATTCGGCCGCGTCGCGTGGGATGACAACGGCAACATCGGCAAGCGCTATCGGAGACAGGATGAGATCGGCACGCCATGGTGCATCGTCATCGATTTTGATACGCTCGGAGAAAATCCGGAACATAAAGATACCGTAACAATCCGCGACCGCGACACGGGAAAGCAGGAGAGGATTCACAAGGATAAGCTGATTGAATATATAAAGGGGAAGATAAGCTTATAGCTTTCTGCTTTTAGCTTAAAACAGGAAGAAAAATGTCGCGCGCCTTCGGCACGCGACATTTTTCATTTTCTAATGTTCTACTAACTGGAACAGCTGTTCCAGTTAGTAGAACATTCATTTCTTCCACTTTTCTTCTAAAACTGGAATGGTGTTTGACAAAAAACATAAAACTCTCTACCATAGTCAGTCAATTCTCTAGTTCATTCAAAAATCTCACACCATGAAAAAATACACATTGCCAAACGGCGTTCGAGTGCTTCTTGTCGAAGACCCAAATGCAAAAACCTCCGCAACAGTTCTTATGATGAAAGTAGGAACCGAACATGAAAAGCCATCCGAAAAGGGCTACGCGCATTTTCTTGAACACGCACTCTACCAGTCTACTAGCACTTTTTCTGAAGTCGGAGGAATCTCTCTAGCAATAGAAAATGAGGGTTCCGACCAGAACGCATACACGGGATATGAGTATACCGGTTTCTATATCCTCAATAATTTTCCCGGAAGCGTTTTCAAGTCGATCGATATCCTGTCCGATCTCGTAATCCGCCCGACTTTTCCGAGAAAGCGGATTGCCAACGAGAAGCGCGTCATCCTGAATGAGATGAAAAAGTATCAGGATGATCCTGCCGACAGAGCAGATAATCTTTTGCGTGCAGCTTTCTATGGGAATCAATCTGCAGGATGGGATATTTTGGGTACGAGGAAAATAATACAGTCGCTCTCATGCGAAAGCCTTCTTCGTTTCAAGAATGTCCATTACCACGCGGAAAACGCGCTCGTAGTCGTCTCCGGAAAATTCAATCAAGAAAAAGTTCTTGAGCGGATCAGGAAAAGATTTTCTTCGCTCGAGAAATTGGAAAATCCGCCCAAGAAAAAACCGGTAAACACGAAGCCGAGGCGCAATCAGATCGTGCTGTCGTATTCGCAGACCAAGCAGACGCACATCGCGCTCGGCATCCGGACGACGAATCTTTTTGACACTGATGCGCACGGGCTTGAAGTGCTCTCCGCGATTCTGACTGAAGGGACGAGCTCGCGGATTTATATGTCCGTCAGGGAAAAGCACGGCATGTGCTATAAGATAGACGGTGTGAGCGATCTCTCGCAAGAACACGGTTTTCTTTCTATTTCCGTGAATCCCGACAATGACAAAGCACATGATTCGGTCTCGATCATCGTTGAGGAATTGAGGCGTCTTCGCGAAAGAAAGGTCAAGTACGAAGAATTATCCAAAGCCAAGAAATTGGTCATCGGCGAATTCCGGAATGATTTGCAGACCCCCTACGACAAGGCAGAATATTTCGGCAGGAATCTCCTTCTGTCGAATAGTATCGAATCCCGAAGTGAGTTTGAGAAAAAAGTAAACGATGTTTCTCCGGTGCAGATCATGCGCTTGGCAAACACATATTTCACGACGAAGAATCTGGCGCTCGCCGTCATTGGCCCGCACCGGTCGGTCAGAAAATTCAAAAAACTCTTGGTGCTTTGATGCCGCCGCCCCGCTTCGCGAGGCGGCTTTTTTATGCTACGATGAAAATATGCAGCCCAATAAGAATATGCCCGTTTCGATTTCAATACAGAGCTGGCTCCGGCTCGCGCTCGTCGCCATCCTCATCGCCGCGGTCTTTTATCTGAAAAGCATTTTTCTCGTGCTGCTCCCCTCGATCGGCAGCGCGTCTTTCGTCGAATCCGGCGTGCGCAAATTCAAGAAGATCGGCATGGGCAGAGTGGTGTCGGTGATCTTCATATATCTCATCGTCATCGCAGCGCTTGCCGCGATTTTCTACACCTTCGTCCCGATCCTCATTTCCGAACTCTCCGACGCGCTTGTTTTTCTCTCGAAGAATTTCCCGCAGGCGACTGCGCTCATCGGCGACGGAGCGGTGAACGACGCGCGCCGTTTTGTCACGAGCATCACAAACGACGCATCGCTCCCGACCGTCATTTCGCGCGGACAGGCGCTTTTGGAAAATCTCTCCGGCGGGTTCGTTTCCGCGGTCAGTTCGATTTTCGGGAGCATCGTGAATGTCCTTCTCCTCTTCATCATTTCTTTTTATCTCTCGATGCAGGAATCCGGAATCGAGAATTTCATCAAGATCATCGCGCCGAAGAACAAAGAAGAATATGCAATCGATCTCTGGCATCGCGCCGAACGGAAAATCGGGCACTGGGTGGAAGGCCAGCTCCTTCTCGGAATAATTTTGGGGCTCATCGTCTTCGGCGGGCTTTCGATCGTCGGCGTGAAATATGCGCTCCTTGCCGGCGCGTTCTCCGCGATCTTGGGGCTCATTCCATTCGGCTCCATCATCGCCGCCGTGCCCGGAATCATCTTCGCTTTTCTTGACGGCGGAATCGCTTTGATGACAGTCGTCGCCGCATTCTATGCCGCGGTGCATTATCTTGAAGCATATGTCCTCTCTCCGGCGATCACGAAGCGTGTTGCCGGCATTTCGCCGCTCGTCGTCATTCTCTCTATTTTGATCGGCGCCGAGCTCGCCGGCTTCTGGGGAATCCTGCTCGCAGTGCCGGTCGCAGTCTTTCTTCTCGAATATTTTTCCGATCAGGAACAGGAAAAAGAAAAGATCGGATAAACAGATTGAGTAATGAATAAACCGTTTTATATAACAACCCCAGTAGCAGACCCTCACACCGAATGCGCGCTCGGCTCGCTACGGGGCGAGATGCGGCAGTATCACTAGAAGTGATTTCATAAAGCTTTTATTTTTGCGATGAACAAACCGTTTTATATAACAACCACCCTGCCGTATGTGAATGCGGAGCTCCATATCGGGCACGCGCTTGAGTTCGTGCGCGCGGACGCTTTCGCACGCTATAAAAAGATTACCGGCCACGAAGTCTTTTTCAATACCGGCACCGACGAGCACGGGAAAAAGATTCTTGAAACCGCGGAAAGAGAAGGGAAAAATCCCAAAGAATACGCTGATCTGTATTTTGAGAAATTCAAAAGAACCGTTTCCGCGCTCGATATATCGGAAGATGTGCATTTCATACGAACGACGGATGCGCATCATGAGCACGCGGCACAAGCGATTTGGCGCTTGTGCCGCGACCGCGGATATATTTACAAAAAGAATTATCAGGCGAAATATTGCGTCGGATGTGAATTGGAAAAAACCGATTCAGAATTGGATGAGAACGGACGATGCCCGATACACCCGAATAGGGAAATCGAGCTTCTGGATGAAGAAAATTACTTTTTCGCATATTCGAAAATCGCTCCACATCTAGAAAAATTATACGGAGACAAGCCCGAATTGGTGATTCCGGATTTCCGTTTCAATGAAATGAAAGCGTTCCTCTCCCGCGGACTGACGGATTTTTCTATTTCCCGCCTGAAATCAAAGATGTCGTGGGGCGTGCCGGTGCCGGACGACGATGAGCACGTAATGTATGTGTGGTTCGACGCGCTCACGAATTATATCTCCACGCTCGGATGGGGAAGCGACGATTTGTCGCTCTACGAAAAATTCTGGGTGAACGGCGAGAAGATCCAATTCTGCGGGAAAGACAATACGCGGCCGCAGTCCATGATGTGGCAGGCGATATTGCTTGCCGCAGGGTTGCCGACGACGGACCACATCGTCGTGAACGGATTTTTGAACGCGGAAGGCGGAGTGAAAATGTCAAAATCTCTCGGCAATGTTGTGACGCCGGAGGATGTTTTGAAAGAATACGAATCCTGCGCTGGAGATTTGGCGAGCGATGTCCTGCGCTATGCGCTCCTGCGCCACAGCAATTCTTTCGAAGATTTCAGTATGACTGCGGAAAATATCCGTGAATATTACAATGCTGGACTCGCGAACGGATTGGGTAATTTGGTATCGAGAGTTATGAAATTAGCTGAAGATTACTTGGTTCAATCCGAGCAACAAAATTTGCTGGCTCATATAGAGAAGGATTCATCATTCAAAGACGTGATGGAAAATAGATTTGATTTTAAGTTAGCAATGGAGATTGTTTGGATATATATTTCCAACATGGATGAATCAATACAAAAAGAAGAGCCATTTAAAGTGATAAAACAAGATAGAGAAAAAGGAATAAAAATGATAAAAAAACTAGTTTTAGAACTTCTCCATATCGCAAATCTCATTGAGCCATTTATGCCAAAAACATCGGCGATCATTTTGGATCTTATCGAGCAAAACAAAAAACCGGAAAAACCTTTGTTTTTAAGGATTTAATGATCTCTTGTGTTTTGATGGGGGATAGTATATGATAATATCATATTATTATCTAGTATATATTCATATATGACCACGCTATCCGTTCCGATTCCTGCCAAACTGGATGAATCGATAAACAATCTGATAAAAAATGGCTATGCAGAAAACAAGGCCTCTTTCGTGCGCAAGGCGATAACTCGCCTTGTCGAAGATGAAGCGGTGCTGGTCATTCTTCGCGCACAAGAAGAGCCGACGCTGAAAGGAGACTTGAAAACTCTTGCGAAAAAATTTAAGTAATCCGTATGATTGTCGTTTCGTACAAACCGACATTCATTCGGCAATACAATTCTTTAGAAAACGATCTGCAAGAAGAAGTGGTTCTGAAAATCGAACTTTTTAAAGACAAGAATAATCATAAGGCATTACAAGTCCATAAACTGCACGGCAGATTGAAAGACTGCTACAGTTTTTCTGTGAATTATAAGATAAGGATTGTTTTTAATTATGCCTCCAAAAAGGAGGCAGTGCTTTTGGCAGTGGACGATCATGATATATACAAAAACTAACCCATCGTCCTTGATCTCCCTTGAGGGTTTTTTATGGTACAATGAGAAAAAACAGTTATATGGCTAAGGTAGATCTGAAACAAATCTTTAAAAACGGCGAGAATTTTAAGTTGAAAAATGTCGACTGGAGGAGCCCAAAAGTCAGGGCGTCCTTTAAAAGAGTGAAGGAGGAACAGGAAAAATCGCGCAGGCGCAGAGAGGTGGATTGGGCGGCATTGGCGCATTGGTACATCAATATTTAGGAATCATTCTACAAAACCCGCATTTCCGCGGGTTTCCTTTTTTGCCCGGAATCGTGTATACTTGAAGCAAACAAAAAATTAGTACCATGAAAAACGATGATGATCCCATTGTCAGCGAACGCAGAGTAACTATCGGTTTTGTCTGGAAATCAAAATACACTTTAGAGCATAGAGCGCTCTTGTTCTCAAAAAGAGGGAAAAGGATTTCGTTTACGATGTATTTCCTCCTTTTTCTTTCCCTGTCAGCCATCTTCATCACCATTTTTTCTTTACTTTCTTCAAAGTATACTCCGACAGGCAAAGAATCGCTCTCAATCCCCATTTGTCTGTTTTTGAGTCTTTGGGGAGCCGGATTCTTGAGCGATATCAATCCGTTCATTCCAAAATTTTTGCGGCTGAAGCCGACGAAAGAAGAATATTTACAATTTCTCGAGAATGAAAAAAAGTTTATTGCAGAAAGGATGAGCATTCTCGATAATCTCATGAAATATCAGGAGGAGAAAATAAACAGGGAACTCGAAGAAACAAAGGAATATCTTGAGACAATAACGACAAAAATCGATGATTTAAAAACTTGATAGAAAACTACGCCGCCCGCACCTCGGGCGGCTTTTCTTTTTTCACTTAGAAGCAAGGCACCTAAGTGATCATAATCATATTTTGAAGCCAGGCTCCAAATATTATTGACTAAAAAATCAAAAACTGTACACTTATTGCAAACAAACATTCATTGAATGGCAAAGAAGTATATACCCCTCGTTAGTCAAAATATCTTTAAAAAGTTTTCAAATAAAATTGATCCCACTTTAAGAAACACCTTGATTGAATTTGGAGGACTGCTTGCCTGCGAAAATATTTTCTCGAATCACAAGAAGGAAAATGTCTTCAAATGGTATTCCGACAAAGCAAAAATCTTTGTCCTCCGCAAAAGCAGGATAAAAAATATGACCGGCGAAAAGACACCATTCAACCCCATGCTTTTCGTGGAATTTGAACCGAAGGATGAAGAAAAGATTTTTTGGAGGAGCATAATGCTTTTCGCGCTACTCAAATTCACAGAGAGGAAAAATAAGAAGAAGATGTGGATGTGCTTTCCGCTTGATGATTTTTTCATTTCCATCTACCAAGCCGACAGCAAGATCGGCTTCCGGATATATCGCAACAAGAAAATTCATGACGAACTCTGCAAAAATAATCACAGGAAGAAAAAACATGAATCATAGATCATAAAACATAGAACATAAATTATGAATCATAAAAACCGCTCCAAAAACGAGCGGTTTTCTTTTGCCTATTGACTCAAATCCGGAAAGTTGTATACTCTGGACAAACAAAAAATTAGTACCATGAAAAAGAATTTAACGGAAGAATATCCTGATATTTTTCTAAGAACAAACCGACCAATTGACGGAGTTTTAGAATCCGCAAAAGAACTTGAAGAATCAAAAGCTAAATTCAACGAAGCTCGAAAAAAAGCGGTTTCTTGGGTTGTCGATAAAATTTTGGAAACAATTTCTAATCCGACCCTGAAAGAGATCCTCATTCAAAAAACAGTGAGCCGATCCGGATCCAATATCACAGGTGTCCTCATCCGAGACATTGTTTCCTCTCACTTGATGGATAACATCGAAAATGCATTTGTTAATGCCAGGGCTGCATCCCAATGTCATCTGGTTCTGAAGTTCTCCGGAGTGGAAGAATTGTTTGAGAAAAGATTTTTCATTCCCGAAATTAACGCAGAGCTCTGGTTTGTTCCCAGACCACATGATGAAAATTGTGTTATCCTGGTTGTAGGAGAAATGTCAGAAGTTCCTGTTTAACAAATCAAATTCAATTCATGTTCTATGCCCGCATTTATTTGCGGGTTTTTCTTTTGTCTGAAACTTGGTAGAGTGGGGGAGTGAAATTCAATTATTTCGACATCCATTCGCACCTGAACTTGCCGCCGCTTTTTGAGTTGCGCGCGGAGATTTTGACGCGGATGCGGGAAAAGGAAATCGGTACGATAACCGTCGGCACGGATTACGAAACTTCAAAGCTCGCCGTCAAAATCGCCGATGAGAATCCTGATATTTGCTTCGCGACAGTCGGCCTCCATCCGACGGATAATTCCTCGGAGATTTTTGATTATGAAAAATATCTTGAGCTCGCCAAGCATCCGAAAGTCGTCGCGATCGGAGAGACGGGGTTAGACTACCACAGAAACCCAATTTCTAATGTCGAATTTCTAATTTCTAAAAATAAACAGAAGGAACTTTTTGAAGAACATATAAAGCTCGCGATCGAAGTCGGCAAACCGCTCATGATCCACGCTCGGCCGAGCAAGGGAAGCCAAGACGCATACGAAGATGTTCTGGGAATTTTAGAAGCTGAAAGCAAAAAACAGGCAGCTGGAAGCTTGTCTGCCAACTTCCACTTCTTCGTCGGCGATCTCGCCATTGCCAAGCGCATTGTCGCGAACGGCTGGACGATGTCTTTCGACGGGCCGATAACTTTTTCGCGCGGATATGATGCTGTGATCCAAAATACGCCCTTAGAAAATATCATGTGCGAGACCGATGCGCCGTTTGCCGCGCCCGTGCCGTATCGCGGAAAGACTTGTGAGCCATCCATGGTGG
>CALRFC010000027.1 GCA_943356395.1 Candidatus Nomurabacteria bacterium | reverse complement strand
GCGCAACGGATGCGCGATTAGTCTTGGTCAGGATTGTTTTGGAAAAAAGTTCGGATTTTGTTCAGGAGACACAGCCAGAAAATTGTAATTTATGGAATCCAATAATAAAATGGAAAAAATAAATATCGAAGAAAAATCGATAGAGCTAGATGAACTAATGAAAAGAGCGGAAGAAAACGCTCTTGATTCTGAAGAATTCATGGCTACTAGAAAAAGATTAGAATTTCTTACATCTCAAAAAGACAGAACAAATTTTTTGTCGGAGATATGGGATTTAAAGAAAAAAATGGCAAAGAGTTCAGTCACTGTTAAAACGCTTTATGAATTGAAAATGCTTCTTGAAAAATCAAAAATGGATAAAGAAACTCAAATCAGTGTTTTAGCTCATGAAAACGCTCACGGGAATAAAGCCGATTCTCTAGGAGCGAAACATGAGTCATACATTCTCTCGGTGTGGAAAATTGGAGACAAATTCGGTTATTCTGTGGGAACCCATATAACACATCCGGATGCTTGGGATAAAGATAAGGATAAAAATGTATCAATAGAATATACAAAAGCACCAGAGGAATATGGCGGTTATCTTTCAGATAAAGACAAAGAAGACATAGAACAAAAAAATAATACTAAAAACTGATTTTATTTCGGCTGGCTAGATATTTCAACTTAAAAATCAAATTAATCATGCAAACATTCAGCGAAAGAGTCGTAAAAATCGCACTTTCAATTCCCAAGGGAAGAGTCACCACCTATGGCAGGATCGCGCGAGCGGCCGGCGCCGGACCGATGGCGTCACAGAGTATCACCAGTATTTTAGGCAAGGCATACGATTCAGGCGTGAAAAGTATTCCGTTCCACCGTATCGTCTACGCCGACGGGCATATCTGGGTAACTCCTGCTCGCCGCGCCGAGCGATTGAAGCTCTACAAACAAGAACGATCGCATCAAAAATTTCAACGACATCCTTTTGGAATTTAAATAATCTTTTTTATATTTTTAGCTTTAACCTGCTATAGCATGTTAAAGCTAAAAATATTTGACGCTTAAATCAGAAAAAATCCCCGCAGGTTTTCCTGCGGGGATAGGGGTTCTTTGCTCGAATTTTCAGAGCGAATCTTCGCTCACTTCGTGGAATGCCGTTTCGATTGCCTCGGAGAGTTCGGGGAAATATTCTTTGAATTTGCGCGACCGTTCTCTTTGAGCGGCGTTGTTTGTCACAGGCGTATACGTCTGTACGAAATGAAATTGCACTCGCGCGCCATCGATGTTTCCAAGAATAGGACTGGCATTTTCTGAATCCAGTCTTTTGAAATTGAGGCCTGTCTCGCCTCCGGACCCGTCGTTTGCCGCGAAAAAAGAAATTTTTATTTCATGCGGGATGAAATCTTTTTTTCTGAAGAACCAATCGATCTTTTCGACGGCTTTCTTCAAAAATTTTTCCATAATGACGAATCGCACTTTGGATGTGATGTTGCCGTGATCCTTGTAGGAGTCGTCGTAGCGGATTGCTGTTCCAGCCAAGCTGAATGGCCTTGTTTCTGTATTCATGTTGTTTAGATTTTCTCTCATGCTACTCGCAAAAAGATTTTTGTCAATCCATACCATCCGGATTTCGCCGTGCTATAATCACGACATGAAATTCCTGCTCACTTCTTCCGGCATCACGAACAAGGCCGTTGGTCGGGCGGTTTTGGATTTGTCGGGGCTGAAGCCCGAGGAAATCCGGCTCGCATTCGTTCCGACGGCGGCAAATGTCGAAGCCGGAGACAAGGGATGGCTGATCGACGATCTCATTCATTTCAAACAAGAAGGATATGCGTCGATCGACATCGTCGATATCGCCGCCGTGCCGAAAGATGTCTGGCTTCCGCGCCTTGAAGCCGCAAATGTCCTGTGTTTCGGCGGCGGCAACGAGCAATATCTCGCGAAGACGATCAAAGAATCCGGCCTCGCGGAAATGTTGCCTGCGCTTCTTGAAAGCCGGCTCTATATCGGGATTTCCGCGGGCAGCATGGTCACGGGCAATTTTCTTTCGAAAGACACGCTCAAGATCGTCTACCCGAACGACGAATTCAGCGACTTGTATCCGCCGCTCTCGTTCAACAATCTCATTTTCTTCCCGCACCTGAATTCGGAATATTTTCCGGAAGTCAGGAAAGAAATTCTGGAACCCATCAAAGACAAATTCACTTCTCCTGTTTATGCGCTCGATGACAACATGGCGCTCAAGATAACCGACGGCAAAATCGAAGTCGCGGGCGAGGGAGAATATATTTCGCTCTGATTCCAAAAGAGGCCGTTCTTCACTTGGTAGTCGACAAGTGTTTGTTTTAAGCTCGGAATTTGGGTATAGTGATATGATGTCAGACAAAAAACGACTCATCACCGGCATCAAGCCGACCGGCGACATCCATGTCGGGAATTATTTCGGCATGATGAAGCCGCTTCTGGAATTCCAAGATTCGCACGAGACATTCGTCTTCGTCGCGGATTTTCACGCGCTCAATCAGGTGCAAAACAGGGAAGAGATGAGCCGCTTGAGCTTGGAAATCGCAAAAGCGTATCTCGCGATCGGGCTTGATCCGGAAAAAGTTACGCTCTTTCGCCAGTCGGATGTTCCCGAGCACGCCGAGCTCACATGGATTTTCAACACGATTACGCCGATGGCGACCTTGGAGCTCGCGCACGCGTACAAGGACGCGCTCGCGAAAGGCAAGCCGGCGAATGTCGGGCTCTTCGACTACCCGATTCTCATGTCTGCGGACATCTTGCTCTATGATTCTTCTTTCGTGCCAGTCGGGAGCGATCAGCGCCAGCATGTCGAGATTGCGCGCGAAGTCGCCCGCGACTTCAACCGAATTTTCGGCGAGACATTCGTCGAGCCGAAGGAAATCATCAACGACTCTGTCGCGACCGTCCCCGGAACCGACGGCAGGAAGATGAGCAAGAGCTACGATAATGTCATCGGGCTTTTCGACAGCGAAGAAGAGACGAAGAAAAAAGCGATGTCGATCGTGACGGATTCGCGCGGCGCCGACGAGCCGAAGGATCCCGACACCTGCAATGTCTTCGCGCTCCACAAGCTCTTTTCCGAGAGTTCGCTTCCGGATCTGGAAAAGCGCTATCGCGACGGAACAATTTCCTACAAGGAATCGAAAGAAATCCTCGCCCAAAATATCAACAACTATCTCGCACCGATCCGCGAGCGGAAGCGCGCGCTCGACTCGGACGAGGCATCCATTCTCGCGATCTTGGAAAAAGGCGTCGCGCGCGCGCGGAAAATCGCGCAGGAAAAGATGAATATTGCGCGCGAAAAATGCGGCTTTTCAAGGATATAATTTTAACTACATCATCGGATGACTTTCAAGCATCATCATCACCGCGCGGTGCGTCATCACTTCTTTCTCGCGGTGGTTTTTCTTTTCGCGGTCATCTCCGGACTCATCCTTTTTCTTTCGTGATATAATCCGAATATGATGCACAAGACATTCAATCGCCCACTGTTTTTCCTGACGCTTTTCTTGTCCGCGTCCCTGCCGTTTTCCGCGCGCGCGGCGACGCTTGAGCTCGAGAACGCCGGACTTCCGCCCGCGACGCTCTGGAGCGTCCCTGCGGTTTTGGTCGAAGGCGAAGCGGGCGCCCTCCACACCATCGTCTACAATGCGAACGACGGCGATCTCGACGGCACGATGGGATTCTACGACGGCTCGCTTCTCCTCGGCGAAAAAAAGTTTCATGTTGCGACAAACGGAGTTTCTGATGTTTCCATAATCTGGGCGGTCACCGCCGGCGCTCACAATCTGTATGCGGAGATAGAAAATGCCACGCGCACATTGCCGCACAAGTCTCCGGAAACGATCAGCGTGACCGTTTCCAAAACCGCATCGATACGGCCGGTCGTTCCGAAAACCATCCTCGTCAAAGAAGCGCTTCCGGAAAATGCCAAAGAAGTGCTCGGACAAGTCGATGAGACGAAAGGCGTGATCGGCAGCGCGGTCGGCGCGGGAATCATGGATAAAGCCATTGCGATTTTCGACAGCATCGATGCGAAGCGCGGCGGATTCGCCGACAGAGTCAAAGACAAGCGCGACGGCGTGAAAGACGCGCTCAATAAAGCCACACTCGAAGAGAATCACATCATCGTCGATGAGAATCCTTCCGGAACAAAAGTAAAAACGAACGCTTTCGACCGTCCGCTCATGTCGGTTGAGAAATTTTTCCTCGATATCGCCCTTTTCATCATCGGAACACCCATCGTGTTTTACGGTATCATCATCGCGCTCGTCATTTTTATCGTGAAGAGAATAATCCGCCGCGCCAAGAGACGACAGAGGTGATTAGAGACACACTATGAACAACAACGATCAAGAAATAGACGCACTCGCTTTTCACCGCGCTCATCGTGGCAAAATAGAAGTGAGAAGCATCGTGCCGCTTTCCGACCGCGGTGCGCTTTCGCTTGCGTACACTCCGGGCGTCGCGGAAGTCGCGCTTGCCATCGCCGAGAATCCGGCGAGCGTCTATGATTACACGCTGAAAGGCAGGACGGTCGCCATAATTTCCGACGGCACGGCCGTGCTCGGGCTGGGCGATCTGGGTCCCGAAGCGGCGATTCCGATCATGGAAGGCAAAGCCGCGATCTTCAAGGAATTCGCCGGTATCGATGCTTTTCCGATATGCCTCGACACGAGGGATGTGGACGAGATCGTGGAAACGGTCGTCCGCATCGCGCCAGTTTTCGGCGCGATAAATCTTGAAGACATTTCCGCTCCGCGCTGTTTCGAAATCGAAAAAAAGATTCGCGCCAGACTGGATATTCCGGTCGTCCACGATGATCAGCACGGCACGGCGATCGTCGTCTTGGCGGCGCTCATCAATGCGTTTTCTCTGACCGGACGCAAATTTGGAAATGCGAAAATCGTTGTGAACGGCTCCGGCGCCGCCGGCCACGCAATCGCGGAGATCCTTCATTCGTACGGAGCGGAAGATGTCATCGTTTGCGACAGCAAGGGAATCATTTCTCCGTCGCGCACGAATCAGAGTAGTCACAAGCGCGCGCTCGCCGAAAAGATAAACAAGGGATCGCGAGAAGGAGATTTGGAAAGCGCGCTTTTCGGGGCGGATGTCTTTGTTGGCGTTTCCAAAGGCAACATACTTTCCGACAATCATATAAGGATGATGGCGAAAAATCCGATCATCTTCGCGCTCGCCAATCCGATTCCGGAAATCATGCCCGAACGCGCGCTCGAAGCCGGCGCGGCGATCGTAGCGACCGGTCGCTCGGATTTTCCGAATCAGATAAACAATGCGCTTGCGTACCCCGGGCTCTTCAAAGGTCTTCTTGCAAAGCGCGATCTTAAAATCGATTCCGAGCTTTACATCCGCGCGGCCGAAGCGCTCGCGAAGCACAAAAAAGATCCGGCCATGGACGCTCTTCTTCCGGAACTCTTCGACAAGACTCTGCCAGACGCGATCGCGAGCGCGCTCTGATTTTTTTTTAATCTGTTCTACTATCCGGCACAGCTGTGCCGGATAGTAGAACAGACACATTCTGTTTGCAAAGGACTGTCTTTTTTGAATATGGATCACCTACAATTCTGACGGCCGTCAGAATTGTAGGGAGACACTTTTAAATTTTCCTTTTTCCCGCTTTTAACTATAATGGCTTCATGTGGCGCCGGCATATTTCTACGATCTTGATACTCATCCTTGCGCTCTACGCGCCTTTTTGGCTTACTGCCGCGGCGCTCTTCTCGGCGATGATTTTTTTCCCGCTCTACGCCGAGGGCGTCGGCATCGCATTCTTGCTCGATTCGCTGTACGGCTTTCCCGCCTCGCACGGTTTTTTTTCGCACAGCGTGTTCCTCTTCGTCTCCGCACTTATCATTTTTTGCGCCGTCGCCCTCGTTCGCCGGCAGATTCGACACTCATTCCATGAACCTTTTTTCTAAGGCGAAAAAATCAAATTACGAGATCGAGCCCGACGAGATATTTCTCGACGCGCGCAATATTCCGGAGTTCGACACCCAGCAATTCGAAGGCCGTCTCGAAGAGCCGATCGGCAAGCGCTCGCTCGCCGCGCTTTCCGTCGCGTTCATCATCATCGGCGCGATTTTCACATGCCGCATATTCGCGCTCGGAGTCGTTCGCGGAGCGCACTATGAGAGCATCAGCGTCGAAAACAGTTTGGACAAGATCCCGCTTTTCGCCGATCGAGGAATCATTTTCGACCGGAACGGAACGCTCCTCGTTTCAAACAGCGTGCGTGGCGAGTCCGGCGATTTTTCCAAGCGCGTTTATCCGAAGGCGCCCGGCTTCTCGCATGTGCTCGGCTATGTGGGCTATCCTTCGAAAGACAAGAGCGGCGTGTATTGGCAAAAAGACACGATCGGAAAATCCGGCGTGGAGAAAGAATTCGATTCCGTCTTGAGCGGAAAAAACGGCGCCAAACTCATCGAAACAAACGCCGGCGGCAATGTGAATTCGGAAAATGTCATCAATCGTCCCGTGGACGGGGAGAACATCACGCTTTCGATCGATGCGCGAGTCGAAACATCACTTTTCAGAGCGCTTGAGAATTTCGCGCATGATTTCGGATTCGAGGGAGGCGCGGGCGTGATCATGGATGTGCATACGGGCGAGCTCATCGCATTGTCGAGTTTTCCGGAATACGATTCTTCGGTCCTCTCCGAAGGGAGCGATCGCGCCGAAATCGCGCGCTATCTCTCCGCTTCGAGCAAGCCGTTCTTGAATCGCGCTTTGGGCGGCGTGTACACGCCGGGCTCGATCGTGAAGCCCTATATAGCGCTCGGTGCGCTCGAAGAAGGCGTAATCGATCCGTTGAAACAGATATTGAGTACAGGATCGATCAGCGTGCAGAATCCGTACGACCCGAAATTGAAAACCGTCTTCAAGGACAACAAAGCGCACGGCTGGGTGGACATGCGCCACGCGCTCGCCGTGTCTTCAAATGTCTATTTCTACGAGATCGGCGGGGGATTCGAGAGTCAGCGCGGATTGGGCATCGCGAACATAAAAAAATACACATCGCTTTTCGGACTCGGACAGAAAACCGGAATCAATCTGCCGAACGAGCAAGGCGGGAATATTCCGAGTCCGGAGTGGAAAGCCGCTCATTTCAAGAACGATCCGTGGCGCGTGGGCGACACCTACAACACGGCGATCGGGCAATACGGATTCCAAGTCACGCCGCTTGAAATGGCGCGCGCTGTCGGCGGTGTTGCGACCGAGGGAGAACTCGTCGTCCCGACGATTCTTCACGATGATCCCTCGCCGCGGCCGACGGAAAAAATTTCTCTTTCTTCGGATTCGTTCCGCATCGTCAAAGAGGGAATGCGGCTCGTCGTGACGGAAGGAACCGGCGTCGCGCTCAACACTCCCGCCGTCCGCATCGCGGCAAAATCCGGAACGGCACAGGTCGGCGCGCACAATGAATTCATGAACTCGTGGATCACGGGATTTTTCCCGTACGAGAATCCGAGATATTCTTTTGCTGTTTTGGTCGAACACGGCCCGAAAACGAACACGACCGGCGCGGCGCATGTCATGCGGAGCGTGATCGATGACATGATGCTTCACGCGCCGGAATACATGAATTAGGTTTTAGGTGCTAGGTTCTAGTGGTTAGGAAGAGATAATTTTTTGCATTTCCTAGAAACTAGTCACCAAAATCTGTTGTGTTATACTGCCGTCATGAGTCATCTGATTACCAAAGAGATGAAGGCGGAGCTTGAGCGCGAGCGCGCGGAGCTCGAGTCCGTTCGCCGGCCGGAAATCATCAAGAAGCTCGAGTACGCGAAATCGCTCGGCGATCTTTCGGAAAACGCGGAATATCATGCCGCGCGCGAAGAACAGCGCCGGCTCGAGGAGCGTCTTGCGAAAATCACGCACATACTGAAGACTTCCAAACTGTCGGAAAAGAGCGGGAGCGCGATCGCAGCGTTTGGCTCGACGGTGCTTCTACAGAAAAAAGGCGAGTCCGGAGAGCGAGCGTATACGATCGTGAGTCCGGAAGAGGTGGATACGACGAAGGGAAAAATTTCTGACGCGTCTCCGCTCGGTCTCGCCATTCTCGGAAAAAAGAAAGGCGACGCATGCTTCGTGGATTCTCCGCGCGGAAAAATCGAATATCTGATCGTGGAAGTGAGATAAAACATAGAACATAAATCATAGAACATGAATCATAAATCATGGAACATGGATCATAAAACATGCAAAGATTCTCTTTACTCAAATTGTCCGATCGGACACTTTGAGTAAGATTGGTAAATTACAAATAAATTACAAAAAAAGAAAACCCGCGATGACGCGGGATTTTTTTAATTGAATCTTTTCGGGAGATTGGTGAATCTCTGTTTTTGTTCCTCTTTTACAAAAGTGATGTCGATAGGGAATCCGGTTGATAGTTGTGAACCCGGAGATCCGTCATAGACCGGTATTTGGAATTGCGGGTTCAGTGGATTGTCCACAAGAATTATTTGTGCACCTTTAGATATCTTGGGCAGTTCATGAGGAATCTTTTCCGGACCGACCAAGACGACAATAGTGTTGCATGATGTGTTATTTTTTTGTAAATCTTCTACCATAAAACATTTTTTTCAAATGTATCACGCCTTATCGATAAAGTAAAGGGGCTTTTGCCGCATGTGTGGCGCTGTGGATAACTGTCTTTTTGCAAAGTGGGATGAAGTGGAGTATACTTTCACTTAAGTGGGAATAAGTGGGGTCAGTGCATTTTTAACAAAATGTGTGGCCGATTATAAGAGACGCGCGTGCTTGCTGCCACACGCCTCGTATCCCGCGAGAATCATGCTGATCGGCGAATACATCCACACGCTCGACGAGAAGAATCGTCTTTCCCTGCCCGTTAAGTTCCGAAAGGAAATGGGCAAGACAGTCGTGCTCGCTCCCGGTCTCGACCGCTCAATTTTCATGTTTACCGTTTCCGAGTGGGGAAAGATCGCGTCGAAACTTTCCGAGTCGAGCATGCTCGCGGCGGACAACCGGAGTTTCAATCGCTTCATGTTCGGAGGAGCGGTTGAAGTGGATGTCGATGCCGGCGGCCGGATCCTCATTCCCGACTTCCTGAAGGATCGCGCCGGGCTCAAGACCAAGATCGCCGTTATCGGAGTCGAAAATCGCGCAGAGCTCTGGGATGAAAAGGCGTGGGCGAAGTACAAGAGTTCGGTCGAACAGCAGGCGGATCAACTGGCCGAGAGATTGGGACAAGTCGGAGTTCTTTGAATGGTATGAAGCATGTTCCTGTTCTTGCCAAGGAAATCATAGAAGCGCTTTCGATCAAGGCGGGCGATGTGTATCTCGACGGCACTTTGGGCGGCGGATCGCACGCGGAGGCGCTCTGTAAAGAATCCGGCGGGACGCTCACGATTGTCGGCTTGGATGTCGACAGCGTCGCACTCAAAGCGTCGGAAGAAAAATTGAAAGGCATTTGCAAGAAAAGTTTTTTCGCGAAAGAGAATTTTCGGAATCTCGATCTTGTTCTTTCCAAATTTGGCATACAA
>CALRFC010000026.1 GCA_943356395.1 Candidatus Nomurabacteria bacterium | reverse complement strand
CCATCGCTTGAACAAAGCGATCGAAGAAGTCCTCTACCCCGCCATGGAGTCGGGAGTTTTGGACATCATCATCGGCAAAGGCCCGTCGGCGCGCACTATTCAGCTCGATCTGCCGGCGTTCACTTTGATCGCCGCGACAACGCGCATGGCGCTCATCTCCGCGCCGCTCCGCTCGAGATTTTCCGGCGGAACATTCCGACTCGAATTCTACACTGAAGAAGAGATACGGGAGATTGTCCGGCGCTCGGCGAAGATCCTCGGAATCGAGATCGCCGACGAGGCGATTTCGGAAATCGCGAAGCGCTCCAGATTCACGCCGCGCACGGCGAACTATTTCCTGAAACGCTGTCGCGACTACGCGCAAGTGCACAAAAAAGATTTGGACAAAAAAACGGTCTTTCTCGCGCTCTCGCTCTTGGGCATCGACGAGGCGGGATTGTCGGAAATAGATCGCACTGTGCTTTCCGTAATCATAGAAAAATTCGGCGGCGGGCCTGTGGGGCTCGGGACGATCGCCGCGGCGACTTCCGAAGAAGAAGCGACGATCGATGAGGTCGTGGAGCCGTACCTGATCCAGCGCGGGCTCTTGGAGCGGACTTCTCGCGGCCGCACTGCCACGAAGAAAGCATACGAACACCTAGGATTTTAAAAAATCTTCTAATGACTAATTTCTAATGTCTAATAAAAATACAAATAAATATGATTTAAAGGAAAGAACAAAATCATTTGGCATAAATCTGATAATTGCACTTAGAAAAATAAGGATGACGACTTTTAATAAAAACAGTATTAGCCAATGCATACGCTCTGGAACCAGTATTGGTGCGAATTATTTTGAAGCAGATGGAGCAGAATCAAGAAAGGATTTTGAACATAAAATTGGTATCTGTAAGAAAGAAGCTCAAGAAACAGAGTACTGGCTAAGCTTGATTATTGAAACATGTGGGGAAAGAAACCTCTTGGAGAATCTTTTAGAAGAGAGTGTTGGGTTGCGAAAAATATTTTCAGCAAGTATAAACACTTCGCGCCGAGAAAAAATAGATTCGCCTTATATTAGTCATTAGAAATTAGTTATTAGTCATTTATTATGATAATCATCGGCATCGACCCGGGAGTCGAAAGAATCGGTGTTGCTGTGCTTGAAAAAAGCGCCGGAAAGAAAGAATCCGTGCTTTTTTCGGAGTGTTTCAAGACTTCGCCCCAGCTCAAACAATCGGAGAGATTGCATCTCATCGGCGAGGAAATCCGCGCGGTCATAAAAAAATGGAAGCCGGAGGCGCTTGCGATCGAGAAATTGTACTTCGAGACCAACGCGAAGACCGCCATGAATGTGGCGGAGGCGCGCGGCGTCATCGTCTACGAAGGATCGCGCGCCAAGCTCCCGATCTTGGAATACACGCCGCTTGAGATCAAGGTCGCGGTCACGGGCTATGGAAAATCCGACAAGCGCGCGGTCATGGATTTCGTGCCGAAACTGGTGACGCTTCCGGATCGGAAGATGATCGACGACGAAGTGGACGCGATCGCGATAGGATTGACGGCGTTCGCAAGCAGAAGGTTTTAGGGGCTAGTTTCTAGGTTCTAGAAAAAACAGGAGGAAAATTTTGTAACCGTTTTTCTGAATCAAACTAGTCACTAGAACCTGATTTTTGTTTTTCCACACATTGCGTTTTGGAGTCTTGCGTGATTTTTTTACATTTGCTACAACTACGACATTACTAGGATAGGTGAAAAATATTCGTATGCAAGACGATGAAGATGTAAAAGCCGGCGATTTGAAGAGTTTGGATGATTCGTTTTTGGAAGATGACGCTCCTGCGGCGGAAGATGTGGACAGCGGGATCTTCGGCGAGGACGAAGACGCGCCTTCGATGGAAGAGGAAGATGATAATTATTGATTGAAAAAACCCGCAAGAGCGGGTTTTTTCAATTTGTTCAAAAGATAATCAAATGTAATAATAACGCGCTATAGCGCGTTATTATTACATAGCATTACACAATATGCAGTTGGTTTTGATTCAGTCCTTGATTTCCAATTTCACGAACCGATGCGCGCCGATGCGGTATGATCCGGAGACGAAATCTCCGATTTCTTTCATTTTCTGATCCTTGTCGAGATTGGTGATCGCGCCGGCTTCCAAGAGACGGCGGAAGTCGGTTTTTGAAGAGACGATTTTGCCGGAAACCAGAGCGTCCGGAATGTTCTTGCTTTCTGCAACCGAAATCGTTTCGATTTCAGTCGGGATCTGGCCTTTCTGAAATTTGTTTGCAAAGTCTTCTTCGGCTTTGTCCGCTTCTTCGGAAGAATGGTAAGTGGAAATAATTTCTTTTGCCAATCTTTTTTTGGATGTCATCGGATTTTCTCCGCTTTTTATAGAAGCATCTATTTTGTCTATTTCTTCCATGCTCAAACCGGTTGTGAGTAAGAAATATTTCACAATGAGATCATCCTTGAGCGACATGATTTTGCCGAACATTTCGTCCGGCGCATCAATAATAGAAATGATGTTGCCCCAAGAAGAAGACATTTTCCGCCCATCAGTTCCTTCGAGCATTGAAAGAGTAATTATATCCTGTTCTTTTTGTCCGTATCTTTTTTGGACGGTCCTGCCGGCTTTCAGATTGAAAAGTTGGTCAAAACCTCCGATCTCAACATCCGATTTTACGACAACGCTGTCGTATCCTTGGAGTGCGGGGTACAGAAATTCATCCATAAAAACATCTTGGCCGGCGTCCAGCCGATCTTTGAAATTCCTTCTCTTGGACATTTGCTGTACGGTAAAACATTCTAAAAGTCGCGCCAATTCCGGTATACTCATCCCCGCTAGCCACTCGGAATTGTATCTGACTTCAACTTTTTTCATGTCCAAGATGAGAGCTATCTGCTCCAAATATCTCTCCAGATTGTTTTTTATCTGCTCGTCGGTAAGCGACGGCCTTTTTTCCAGTTTATCGGACGGATCTCCGATTTTTGCCGTAAAATCGCCGATGATGAGGATGATCTGGTGTCCCAATTCTTGAAAAGCTTTCAATTTGCGCAAAGTTATCGCCCGTCCGAGGTGTATGTAGGGGCTCGTCGGATCTATGCCGAGCTTGATCCTCAAAACATCTCCGGAGCGGAGTCTTTCTTCCAAGTGTTCTTTTATGAAAATATCTTCGACTCCCCGCGTGAGAATGTCTTCAATCATTTTGTTCTTGTCTTCCATCTATGCACTTTAGCACAACGGGATTTTTTTGTCTTTTGGGACTCTTTTTTGTGATACTATTGGTATTATGACGAAATATAAAGGGCATTTCTTGAGGAACACGCTGTTCGTCGTCTTGGGCGTCGGCTTCATCTTCGGCGCTTTCATCTTCATCTGGCTCGGAAACATGCAGCTTCCGGATTTCAAATCGTTCGAAGACCGGAAAGTCGCGCGCTCAACAAAGATATACGACCGCACGGGAAAGATCCTGCTCTACGATGTGCATCAGAATATCAAGCGCACGGTCATTCCCTATCAGGACATCGGTGCGACCATCAAGAACGCGACGGTCGCGATCGAAGATGAAAAATTCTACCAGCACAAAGGCGTGCGCTTCACCTCGATCATCCGCGCCACGCTCGCAAATCTCGCGAGCGGAAATTTCTCGCAGGGCGGCTCGACCATCACCCAGCAAGTCGTCAAAAACACGCTCCTGACGAAAGACAAGACGATCACGCGCAAGCTCAAGGAGTGGGTGCTCTCGTTCAAACTGGAAAAAGTCATGACCAAGGACGAGATTTTGGGAATCTATCTCAACGAAGTCCCGTACGGCGGCAATGTCTACGGCGTGGCGGAAGCCGCGAACCTGTATTTCGGAAAAGCTCCGGCTGATCTCTCGATCGCCGAATCCGCGTATCTCGCGGCGATACCGCAGGCGCCGACCTACTATTCTCCGTTTGGAAAGCATAAGGACGCGCTCGAGGCGAGAAAAAATCTCGTTCTCTCGAAAATGCGCGAGCTCGGATTCATTTCCGACGCGGATTTCAATTCCGCAAAACAAGAAATCGTATCATGGAAGCCGCAGGAGCCGCTCGGCATCAAAGCGCCGCACTTCGTGATGTTCATCAAAGAATATCTGGTGGAAAAATACGGCGAAGACGCCGTCGACAACGGCGGGCTGAAAGTAACGACGACGCTCGATTATGATCTCGAAGCCAAAGCGGAAGAAATCGTGAAAAAGCGCGCGGCAGAAAATGAAACAGCATGGAACGCTTCGAATCAGGCGCTCGTCGCCATCGATCCGTCGACCGGACAGATCCTCACGATGGCCGGCTCGCGCGATTATTTCGACAAAGCGATAGACGGGAATTTCAACATCGCGACGGCGCTCCGCCAGCCGGGCTCGTCGTTCAAGCCGTTCGTCTACGCGACCGCGTTCAAAGAAGGATACACGCCGGAAACGACGCTTTTCGATGTGATGACGGAATTCCAAGACGGGTGCGACGCGTACGGGCATGCGCGCGCGGGAACGAAACAGGAGAATTGCTACCATCCGGACAATTACGACAACGCTTTCGTTGGGCCGATCAGCTTGAGAAACGCTCTCGGACAATCGCGCAATATCCCGTCTGTCCAACTCCTCTATTTGGCCGGCGTGGCAAATTCAATCCGCACGGCGGAGGCCATGGGAATCTCTTCGCTTAAAGACGAAAATCGATACGGACTCACGCTGGTGCTCGGAGGCGGCGAAGTTTCTCTGCTTGAAATGACTTCCGCGTACGGAGTCTTTGCGGCGAACGGCAATAGGAATCCGTATACCGGAATCCTTTCCGTGGAAGACGCGTCCGGAAAAATCCTCGAATCGTACCGGAATGATTCGCGTATCGCGCTCGACAAGAATGTCGCGCTCGAGATAAACAACATCCTCTCCGACAATGTCGCGCGTACGCCGCTTTTCGGCGCGCATTCGTTCATGTATTTCCCCGGACACGATGTCGCGGCAAAAACCGGAACGACGAACAACAACAAAGATGCGTGGCTCATCGGCTACACGCCAAACATCGTGGTCGGCGTTTGGTCGGGCAACAACGACAACAAGCCGATGAAAAAGGGCTCTTCGATATCGGGACCGGCGTGGAATGATTTCATGAATTATGCGTTCGCAAAAATACCGAATGCGGATTTCGAGAATCCGGTCAAAGATCCGGATTATGATTCTTTGAAGCCGGTGCTTGTCGGCGGATGGCAGGGCGGCGAAGGATATGTGATCGACGGTATTTCCGGAAAACTCGCGACGGCGCTCACGCCGGAAGAGACGAAGAAGCGATTAGTGGTGACGAATGTGCACTCAATCTTGCACTGGGTGGACAAAGACGATCCGCGCGGAGCTCCCCCCGCGAATCCATCCAAAGATTCGCAGTATAAGAATTGGGAAACGGCCGTACAGAATTGGTGGAACGCCCACAAAAATCAGTACCAGACAGTGACGGCAAGCCAAGTGCCGACGGCGTACGACGACATTCACACACAAGCCAACGCTCCGTATGTATCAATAACCAATCCTTCGGATGGTGCGGTGTACGACAAAACAAAACCACTGCCGATCGTTGTCGGGGCAAGCGGCGCGTTTTCGATAAAACATGTCGATCTTTTCTTAAACGATGTTTTTCTTTCTTCGATCAAGAATCCTCCGTTCAATTATGTTTTAAAACCGTCGAACGACCCGCAAGCGCAAAACACGCTTCGTGCCGTCGTCTACGATTCTGTTTTCAATAAGAGCGAGGCGAGTGTCTCCTTCGGGCTACAATAAGATCGAGTGTATTTGTAATCCATTTTCCGCGAACTCTTTCAGTATTTCCACCTCTTTCCTCTTTATCTCGATCTTTTGGATCGGCTTTATGTTCTTGAAGGAGATTTTTCCGTTCCGGATATTCATATTCTTCGGACTGATTTCTATTCTTGAATTATTCTTTATGATTCCTATCGCGCATTCTTTCTCGTATTCTTTCTTGAAAGATTTTTTCTTGTATTCTTCCAAGAATCTCAAGATATTGTTTGGCATATCATCTGTTCATCGGCATGATGAGATACATGAACGACTGGTCGCCGACGCTTCTTAGTATGACCGGCTTGTTTTTTTCGACGCAGGAAACGCTTATGCTGTCGGTGTTCAACGACGGAAACGCGTCGTTGATGTATTTGTAATTGAAAGACACTTCTATCTCGTCCCCCGTGAGCGCGCCGTCCAAATGGGATTTATTCTCGCCGACATCGCTGTTTTTTGAAAAAATCTCGAACAGTTTTTTTACCGGATGTATGTGGAATATTATCTGATTGAATTTGTCGGAAAAAATATTCAATCCTTTTAAGATATTTATGAAATCCTGCTTCAAGATTATCGCTTCCGTTTTTTTTTCTTTCGGTATGATTTGCTTATAATCCGGAAAGACGCCGTCGATGATGCGGGATGTTATGTATGTCATTCCCGCAACAAATGATATTTGATTTTTTGAGAATGTAACAACAGTATCGCCGGATTCATTTTCCAGAATCCTCACTATTTCTATGACATTCTTCACTGGAATGATGGTCGGCTTGAATTCTTCGTTCTGTTTCATTTTTATCTTCTTCTCGGCCAAGCGGAACGAGTCGGTTGAGACGAATATGAGATTTTCTTCTTCCGGATATATATAGACACTGGAGATTTCCGGCTTTATATCGGAAATCGATGCGCTGAAAAATACCGATTTTATGCCTTCGATGAGTTTTTTTACCGGAATAGTTATTTTTTCTCCGGAAATCACCGGAAGTGTCGGAAAATCCTCATAATTCTCGGTTTTTATACTGAAAACGCTTTTTGATGTGACAACATTCAAAACATCTCCTGAAAGACTTATTTTTATTTTCTCGTCTTTAGTGATGCTCGATAGCGCTTGAGCCAAGACCGCGCCTTTGAAAGCCGTGACTCCGTCTTTCTCCACTTCCGCGGGAATCTCAATCTCAACGCCGACGCTCAAATTTGTCGCGCGGAATTTCAAGCTTTTTCCGGATGCGACGCAAAGGACGCATCTAAGCACCGGCAGACTCAAATTTTTTCCGGTTATACGATCGAGCCCGATCAAAATATTTTTTATTTTCTCACTGGAACATTCTATTTTCATATATTTATTTTTTTAAATTTAAATAAAGATAGTGTATATATCGCCTGTATACTGTGGATTGGTTTTTTATCCATATATCCAAATGTTTTATTCGAATAATAAAAGTTCATATCTCTCTGATTAATCACAACAACTCTGCTTAAATAAAAATTTTTATACTTTATTCACAAATTATTATTTTTTAATAACATAAATCCAACATCAACACACTCTATATTCCACATCCTTTTCCACACTTATTTAAAGAGCGTCCTGATCTGTTCCAATTCATGATTAAGCGTGGGATTTATTTTTAAATCTTCTTTTATCTTCATAAACGAGTGTATGACCGTCGTGTGATCCTTTCCGCCGAGCTTCTGCCCGATCAACGGATATGAGACGCTGAAGTCTTCCCGCAAGATATACATGACCATTTGCCGAGCCTTCACAATTTCTTTCCTTCTCGTTTTCTCATACACCGACGCTTCGTCGATCGTGTAATAATCCGCAACACACTTCACGATATCTTTTATGGAAAAATTCTTTTTCGGCTTTATGCTGTTTCTGACGAGATTTTTGACTTCATTGAGCGATAAATCCCTGTTTTTGAGCTTTGTCTGGCAAATGATCGCATTCAAACTCCCTTCGAGCTCGCGAATACTCCCTTCCAAAGAAGATGCCAGATAATCGACGATTTCCTGCGGGAACGGACAATCTTGATCCTTCATTTTCTGCTTTATGATCGCGATTCGCGATTCGAGATCCGGCTCCGTGATATCGGCGCTCATACCGGCCAAGAATCTCGATTTGACGCGGTCTTCGAGTCCGGAAATATAATTCGGGTGCTTGTCGGAAGAGAATATGAGTTGTTTGTTCTGCTCATAAAAAGAATTGAAGAGGTGGAAGAATTCGTCTTTCGTCCCCTCTTTCGTGGAAATGAATTGGATGTCGTCGATGATCAAGACATCATACTTCCGATACTTGTCCTTGAACTGCTGTGATTTGTTCGTAAGCACGGAATTCACATAGTCGTTCGAGAATCGCTCGAGCGTCGTGTAATACACTTTCTTTTCCGGAAATTTCAACTTGATCGCATTCCCGATCGCTTGAATAAGATGCGTTTTTCCCAAACCGGACGCTCCATATACGAAAAAAGGATTATAATTCGTTCCCGGGCGGTTCACGATCGCCTGCGCGGCGGCGTATGCGAGCTCGTTGAACGGCCCGACGATAAAAGAATCGAAGAGATAGCGCGGATTCAGATTGTCTTCCTTGTTTATATACAGATCGTGGAGCGGAAGTTCGCGGTTTATCAGATTCTTCTTTATTTCCATAATCTCGTCTTTGTTGCGGTGGTCGTTTTTAGAAATCACAAAATCAACAGAGCGGATTTCTTCCGCGTGAGTCATCAAGGTCTTTAAGATCAGCTTATGATATTTGTTCGCGAGCCAGTCTTTCACGAATTCATTCGGAACGCCGACGCAAACAATACCGTCTTCATATTTACTGATGTGGGTATTCTTGAACCATGTGCTGAAATTCGCCTTTGAAACCGAAGTCTCGACATCCAGCAGGCATTTTTCCCAGATTTGCTTTTGGTCAAACATAAAAGATACGGGATAGAGATTGTTAGTTTTCTATGAGCCACATTATAGTCGCTCGAACAAGAAGAGAGAAGCAAGGAAAAGTATACAACACTGTTGATATTCTGTGGATAACAAAAAAAATATACCCAACAGGTCTTTTACTTGAATATATTTTATATTCATGTATACTAATCCACATGTCAGTCACCTATCAGCCCAAAAAGCGCAAAAGAGCCAGAAAACACGGCTTTTTAATCAAGTCTCGCACGAAGAACGGAAGGAAAATGATCGTCCGAAGACGCAGAAAGGGCAGGAAAAAGCTCGCTCTCTAAAACCGCTCCACATGAAGCGGTTTTGTTTTTCAACCAACGAGAGTAGTATTACAATATGCTTCCCAAAAAAGAACGCCTCACGGCAAAAGACTATAAAGAAAGGCCTTTTAAGACCATTCACGGGAGTTTTTTCGTCTTATTCATGAGAAAAAACCCGAACAAGAGCAGATATTCGGTCGTCGTCCCGAAATCCGTTTCCAAGAGCGCCGTTACAAGGAATAGAATGCGACGCCGCATATATTCCGCGCTCAAGGATGTGAAAAAAGAAACCAACGGAACTCTATACACGATACAGATAAAAAACATGACACCGGCCGCGCTTCCGTTTCCGGAGATGAAAAAAGAATTGGCGGATATTTTCAGATCTCTTCAAAGATCATGAGGAATTTTTTCGTCTTCATAATACGGATTTACCAAAACACGCTCTCCCCTGATCACGGGCCGCTCTTCTGGCTCGGACTGACAAAAAATGTCTGCGTGTTCGAGCCGACATGCTCGGAGTACGCGATTGCCGCGATACAAAAATACGGATCAGTGAAAGGGATAGTGCTTGGAGCAAAGCGAATTTGGAGATGTCATCCGTGGCAGAAGGAACATTTTGACCCGCTGGAAAAAGCATAACGCGATGCGAATGATACGAATTAGAATCAGCTTCCAGCTTCTTGCTTCCTGCTGTTAGCTTTTGAATCAGAAGCTGAAAGCAAGAAGCAGACAGCTGAAAGCTTT
>CALRFC010000025.1 GCA_943356395.1 Candidatus Nomurabacteria bacterium | reverse complement strand
AGTAGATTTTGACTAAGCGCGAAGCGCGCTCTATCAAGAGCATCGTCAAAATTCACTACGGGATTTTACTCAAAATGCAGGTTTTCGAGTTTGCGGGAAGAAATGGTGGCGGAGAGGAGGGGGTATTTTTTCAAGACGGGATCGGCGGCGATTATGCTCTGGGCTTCGGTGCGGGCGGCTTCGACCATTTTGATATTCTTTATGGCTTCCATGCCGAGGTCGGTGATGCCCCACTGCTTCACTCCGGCGAGTTCGCCTGCGCCGCGGAGCGCGAGGTCGAGCTCGGAGAGTTCAAACCCATTTTTCGCAGTCTTGATGGCCTTCAATCGCTCGGCAGTTTTCTCTGATTTCGTTTCCGCGAAAAGATAGCAGTAGGCCTGATGCGTGGAACGGAGCACGCGGCCGCGGAGCTGGTGGAGCTGGGCGAGGCCGAAACGTTCGGCACCTTCGATGATGATCATGGTCGCGTTCGGGACGTTCACGCCAACTTCGACGACTGAAGTGGCGACTAGGATTTGTATCTTATTTTCCGAAAACTCCTGCATGACATCTTCTTTCTTTTCCTTCGACATCTTGGAATGGAGAATGCCGATCCCGTATTCGGGGAAAACACTTTTTTTCAGGCGTTTGGCTTCTTCCGTCACTGATTTTGTCTGTAGAGCCAATTCTTTGTCCGGATCGGGTTCGTTGATACGCGGGCAGATGACATAGAGTTGCCGACCGACCGCAAGCTCGCTCTTGATTTTCTCGTAGACTTCATCGCGCTTGGTCGGCAAAACAATTTCTGTTGCCACAAGTTTCCTGCCGGCCGGCATTTCGTCGAGGAGTGTGAGATTAAGGTCGCCGTAGATGGTGAGGGCGAGCGTACGGGGAATGGGAGTGGCGGTCATTGAGAGCAAATGCGGTGCAAAGCCTTCTTTCGTAACCAGTTTTCTGCGTTGTGCAGTCCCAAACCTGTGTTGTTCGTCGATGATGGCGAGCGCCAGATGTTTGAACTTCACGGATTTCTGGATGAGCGCATGCGTGCCGATGAGTATCGGAATCTCGCCATTCGCCACCCATTTCAAAAGCTGTGCTCTTGAAATGTTTGTCCACGGTTCCTGCGCGGAAGCGACTTTTGTGGGAAACTTTCTGCAACCCGAGCCAGTGATGAGTCCGACAGAGATGCCGGTGTGTTTGAAATACTGGATGAAGTTCTCGAAATGCTGGGTGGCGAGGATTTCCGTGGGCGCCATATAGGCTGTTTGTAAATTTCCGAAACTCTTGCCGTCAGGTCGATTTTTTATGACCGCATACGCGGCGGTGGCGGCGACGGCCGTCTTGCCGGAACCGACATCGCCTTCGAGGAGCCGCGCCATCGGGGAGGACTCGCCCATATCCGCCAAAATCGCGCCGATTGCGTGCGTTTGCGCTTTCGTGTGCGAGAAGGGGAAGCGCTCGACGAAGCTCGCGATATCTTTCGGATCGGAGTAGACGGCGTAGGATTTGTTGGTCTCGTATTCCTTGCGATCGATCTGCCGCGCGAGCTGGATGAAAAAAACTTCTTCGAACGCGAATCGCTTGCGCGCGGCTTTGGCGTCGTTCTCACTCTTCGGCATGTGAATCCAAACGAGCGCGGTCGCAAGCGACGGCAATTTATATTTTTCCACGATCTCGCGCGGAAGATAGTCGGGAAGATTTTGGAGCACACCCGCTTTGATCGCACGATCGACGGCGTGAAAAATCCATTTGCTCGTGACGCCGCGCGTCTCGCGGTAGACGGGGAAGCCGTAGATATTTTTCATCGCGCCCGACGTGAAAAGCGAATCGTGCGTGTCGATCGGGAGCGCCGCCGTCTCTTTGAGTTCCGGATTGGAAAGGTAGATGCCGTACTTGCTCTCGGCGACTTTGCCGGTGATCTCGACCGTCTGTCCGTCGTGCACCATCTTCGCCATATAGGCCTGATGGAACCACATGACTTTCATCTTGCCGGACGAGTCTTCGATCGTCGCTTCGCCCATCGGAATCTTCGAACGGAATCCCTTCTTCGTCTTCAATCCGGAAATCTTGCCGTAGAGCGTGACGGTTTCGCCCACGGCCGCATCGCGGATGAGCTTGATCTCCGAGACATTCGTGTAGCGCGCGGGGAAATAAAAAAGGAGGTCGCGGACGGTCGCGAGCCCGAGCTTTGCGAGGGCTTTTTTCTGTTTTTCATCGAGGCGAAAATTGTCGCCGATTCTGTCGGATAATTTCATCCCGTAGTGAAAAATGGCATTGGCTTGCGCCATGCTACTTTACCATCGATTGATAGTGATAAGCTGTTTGCACACATATGACAGTCTAGCAAATATTCTCGCGCGCTATGCCATTTTCTACTACAGGACATTCTCTGTATTGTAGCGGAAATCAAAGCGCAAAGCTTGCGAGTAGCATGGAACGCAAAAAAGCTTCCAGCTGTTTGCTTCCTGCTTTTAGCTTTAATCAGAATTAAGAAGCTGGAAGCAAACAGCAAAAACCTGAAAGCTATTTTATTTCACCACGACCGTTCCCTGATCGAACGAGCGGACATGATTGTGATAGTTGAATGTTCCGGCTTTTGCGAAAGTGAACGAGTACGATTCTCCGGCGACATACGCCCTCTTCGCGTCGAACGCGGAAAAATCCGTGTGCTGGGGATGCGGATTGGATGCCGTCCACATGCCGTGCGTGCTATTGTTCACGAACGAAACGCTATCGCCAACCTTGATCGTAATGGTGCGCGGCGAGTAGCCGGCGTCGGAATAGGTGACGGTCAGCGTTTGCGGCGCGATTGTCTCGGAAACCGGCGGCACAACCGTTTCAGTTTTTGGCGTAGTCTGCACAGGAGCATTTTCCGCTCCAGTCGAAGGAGCGTTCGTCGTTGGCGCTTCGGTTTTCTTGCCGAAGATTATGAACCCGCCGACGGCGATGAGGACTATAAGCAAAATAAATGTAATTGTTTTATTCATATTCTTGTATAGCGTATTTAGTATCTTGTATGGATTTATACCCAATACAAAATACACAATACCTTATACTTTTTTCGCATTATCCTATAAGTTCCTTCACTTTCTCCGCCAGTTCGTCGAGCGTGAAATTGGATTTGATCATGAAATCCGTCGCGCCCAAATCGCGGGCTTTCTTGATGTCTTTGTCTTCGGCGAGATTCGAGAAAATGATGACGGGCGTATCTTTCATCGATTCTTTTGCACGGAGCGCCGCCAAAATCATGTAGCCGTCGCCGCCCGGCAGAACGAGATCAAGAAGCACGATGTCGGGATTTTCTTCAAGCGCCTTCAGCCCTTCCGGCGTGTCGGACGCGGTGATTATGGAATAGCCCTCTTTCGAGAGTTTTTTTGCGGACAAGCCCTGCAGGAACGCGTCGTCTTCGACGATCAATATTTTTTTCATAATCAAAGTGTACCAAGTCTGCAAGTTATTGTAAATCCATTATAAAAGACATACAAATTTTTGTATTCGGTATTCAGTATCTTGCATTTTGTATGGAATTTTTGAATTTCATACTCGATACAAAATACTTCATACTCTATACTTTATTCTTGAGCTTATGTCCGGCTGGTCGGCAGAGCGAAAGTGAATGTCGTGCCTTCGCTCCCTTTGCTCTCAAATCCGATCGTCCCGCCGTGCTTCTCCACGATGAATTTCGTGACATAGAGCCCCAAGCCGGAGCCGATCTCATCCTTGGCTTTGGCGTTCGTCGCGCGGAAGAATTTGCTGAAGATATTTTGCTGTTCGCCGTCCGGAATGCCGATGCCCGTGTCGCGCACGACGACCTCGATCTTTCCTTCCTGAATCCTTTCCGCCACGAATATCTTGTCGCCGCGGTCGGAATATTTGAGCGCATTCTCGATGATGTTTTGGAGGACGACGCGGATCTTTTCTTTGTCAAAAGGAAACGCCGGCGGAAGCGCGTCGGGCTTCAAGAAAACGATCTCGATGCCCTTGCCGTGCGATTCGCCGGTGAAATCGAAGATCGTCTCTTCGACGAGCTCGGTCAGGTCGTGCGGCTCGAAGATGAAATTGAGCGTCGCGTCTTCGGTGTGGTTGAGCGAGAGCATTTCATTGACGAGAAGCACCATGCGCTCGGTCGAGGCGAACGCTTTTTTCACGAAATCATTCTGTTCCTGCGTGATCTCGCCGAAATCGCGGTCGAGGAGCATTTTCAAGATCCATTTCACCGCCGAGAGCGTTGTGCGGAGCTGGTGCGCGGCAATCGAAATCCAATCGGACTTGACTTGGTTCATCCGCTTCAATTGCTCATTCTCTTCCCGCAGTTTGGCGAGCTCGTCTTTTTCTTCTTTCATTACGGACTACAGTATAACAAGCGAATGGAAAAAATCACAGGATTGTGCTAGAGTCTTTGAATTGGAAGGGTTTTTTGAATGAGGGTTGAGAACATAATAGCGAATTATAGTGCAGATAAATTTCTTTACAGATAATATTGGAGCCGTGTCAGAGTGGTCTATCGTGCCTCTTTGCTAAAGAGGTGTGCCCCTTATAAGGCACCGATGGTTCGAATCCATCCGGCTCCGCAGGAGAAAATTTCATTCATGAAATTTTAGGAGAAAGCTCTGGGAGAGCTTTCGTATGGATTCGAAGCCCTATTGAGATAGTTTCGAGCCTGCGAAGAAAATATCCAATCGGGGTACTGGAATCTGTAAGATTCGAATCCGTCCGGTTTCGCAACAAATCTAAATCCACATTTTCTGCTGGGTAGTTTTTATATGTGGAAATGAAATCTCTAAAGACGGTAAAATTAATTACAAAAAACACAGAATATTCACGAAAATTATATGCTAACTATAGTATGTAGAACTTAAAATTGTAACTGCGTATACTAAAGTTATCTATATGAAAAAGGAAGTGCTTGTAAAATTTGGTAGAAAAGTACGTGAGGAAAGAATAAAACTCGATTTATCACAAGAAGAGCTAGCTTCTCGTGCAGGAGTCCATCGAACATACATAGGAATGATAGAAAGAGCTGAGAAGAATATAACATTATCAAATGTTAAAAGAGTATCTTCCGCTTTAAATTTAAAAATATCTGAATTACTGGATTAAATTATTTTTTATGTCAAACATACAAAGATTGCTAGAAAATAGACACAATGAAAAAATCGATTATAAAAAAATAATCGAAAAATATCCGTGGATTATTGAGAGAAATCATAAGGCAGTTTTAAGTCCAGATAGTGATGGGTTGCTTTGTGGTTTATTCATGTCTCATTATTTTAATTGGACAATTGAGGGTTTTTACGACGGCAAAATAATGCTTCTTAAAAAAGACATAAAACCCAAAGACTGTATATTTTTGGACATGGAAATTTCTAGAGGCGATATTCGTAGTATCGGGCATCACATGTTACTTTTAAACAAAAATAATAGACCAGAAAATTGGGATGCTAAATTTAAAAATTGTATTCAGCCAAACAATTTAAGAGAATATGATGGAAAACATGATTTTCGGCTAAAATACCCCTTAGCCACAATTCATTTTCTAATGTGTATTGTAAATGAGCATAAAAAAGTTTTTCTAGATGAAGATTCGATACCTCCATTGTATTTTACCGATGGAGTTTTTAATGTTTTATTTAGCTATCCTGAAAATGTTTTAAATTGGCTAAATTATCTTGGTGTCGAAAAAAATGATAATCCATTAAATATAATTTTCGAGAATGAAAAATATACAACAATAATTAACTTAATGAGAGAAATGGATAATTTTTTTAGAGAAAGAGATAAAATAAGTATCCCCCATGAAAGAGGTGATAGAATTAAGATTTCAACAAAAGATGGTGATTGTTATAATACTGAAAAAGATGGCTTTAATTATAAAATTAATCAAAATGCAATAGAAAGAATTGAGAAATTCTTAAATTTACTCAGTTCTCTAACTAAATGGGAATACAAAAATCATTCTTGGAAATGGCACGGATTTAAATTGTACAAATTTACTAAAAGTAGTTTTGAAAAAGATAAAAAGACTTTAACGAATATTAATTTTAAAAATTTCATCGATAAAAAACCGCTTTCATGGGCTATGACAAGCGGAATAAATATAGAGTACACATTAGAAACTCCAGATAAAATGGAATGATTTATTACTCAAATAAAGTGGCCGGTATGTTTATGTCTTTTTCCAATCTTTCCTCTGTAAGTTCACAATATTCTTTAGATATATCGATTCCAATATAATTTCTTCCTAGCTGTTTTGCGGCAACAATAGTTGATCCACAGCCAACGAACGGATCAAGAACAGTTCCCTTTGGTGGGCAAAAACATTGAATAAAGTCAGTTGGAATTTTATCGGGGAAAGTTGCTGGATGTTTACGTTTGAGGGAATTTTTGTCTCCTGCATTCAAATAATCCCATACAGTTCCCCTACATTTCATGGTATTTATTTCCCTTGTAATAGTTTTTGTTGTTGTCCCATCTGTTCGACGATTGCCACTTCCAGTCATTACTTTACCACCATGTTTCGAAGGTACTTTGAGCGGTTCTTTGTTAAAATAAGCTGGACGGTCGCCTTTTAGGAAAATAGGCATATATTCGTGATCAACACGGAATCGTTTTGTCCACCAAGCGCCTTCTGTCCCGTATTTTCTATAAATTACGGTTTCAAAAAGTTTAAATCCTGCATTATCACACCAATCTATGATCGTTCTAAATGATGTCAAAGTTTTTCCAAAATTATGAGTAGAATCTTGAATGACCATTGCAACAATACCACCATCTTTTAAAACGCGATTAAGTTCTTTGCCAATTGATGGTAAGTCAAGAGAATATCCATTATATGTTCTAATGTCATCATATGGAGGAGAGGTTACAACCAAGTCGACAGAATTTGATGGAATCTTTTTTAAAACTTCAACCGCATCACCACAAATAATCTTGTTTAAAGGAACACAAACTGTTTCCTTATTTGATACATTAGGAAGGACTAGTGGATTTATTTTACTTTTTTTATAAATAAGAGTATTCATAACTCTATTATAACATTAATTATTTTTTTATCACGAAAAACAAGCATAATTCATTACACTTGACTTATAATTAACAGAAACTATACTGTATTCCCTTGATATGTTTATCCACAGTTCAGGTAGTTTAAGTACAAGGGGCACGATAAACTGTAGACATAATTACAGACATTTACTTTATTGAGTGGGTAGAGAAAGTAATGTGGGCCCGACGGGATTTGAACCCGTATATCCGGCAGGATGATGATTTGATAAACCATTGCGTTTACCAATTTCGCCACGAGCCCATCGACCTTTTATTACTTTCTCTGCTCACTCAATAATTCAACTATTGAGTGAGAAAAAGTTAAAAACTTTTTTCTTGAAATAAAACGCTCATCACTTTTGTGGTTAGCGTTTTATTGTTTCGCATTGCGTGGTATTCGGATGCTGAATCGCGTACGATTCAGTGACAATACGTCCTGTTACCGAGCTGCGATAGATGTAATACTTTTTCATAGTAATTCTATCGACACACCTGTTTATTTTTTTGTTTTTCTCCCTTTCGACGGGGATGCTTGCATACCGATGTCGTAGGCAGGGTTACTCTGTCTCTATTTTAAAAGACAGAAAAACATTTCAGTAAAAAAGAAAAATCGCTTACAAGGGTAGCGACACCAGTAAAGTATGAGTTCACTGATTGCGACACCAGTGGTCGGTGCCGCTACCTTTATAAGCGATTGAAAATCTATTTCTCTATTTCCGTACGCTCATACTTTACTTTTTTTACTTTACCACTAATAAAATTTGTGTCGCAACCATCATTGTATTCTTTGTTCAAGATTTATGCAACATGAATACATGAAAATGACTGTGGAAAACTTTTAATTAGAAAATTTTTTAAATCAGAACCTAAAACAAGATGTAGGATTTGACTCCCGATCCTGTTTCTTGTAACATGAGAAAAAATTTAAAATCATGATACAGTTTCTAGCCGTTGCCGATACCTACAACCACTTCTATAATCATACTTGGTTTCAGCTCGTCGTCCTGCCGATAAGCATTTTGCTCCTGATAATTTTAGGCATAATGCTTGTAGCGTTGTCGCAAGCTGTCTTTGGAAAGCTTTTCAAATCGAAAAGATCCGTGATCATCCTGCCAGTCATCTTTTTCTTGTCGTTCGCGAATCATGCGGACGCGCAAGTGCGATATGTGTACTCGAAAGAGTATAAGAACGAGATGCTCGTCAAACTTTTTGCCGGACTGGCAAAAGACGAATTGAAATTCCTCAATCGCATCGGCGTCGATGCATCGCTCCGATTCGGCGACACGCGAGAGATTGTCGTTGATGGAAAAACGCTCTACAGCGTGAAAGTCGAAGCGGACGGTCTGCTTTTCACAAAACATGTTTACGACGCATCGGGATTGCAAAGAATCGGATTTGAGCAGAATAAAATCACGCCCGACGACATCGAATATTTTCCGGAAATAGAAACGAAGTCCGTCGCGAAATACGGCGATATGGTTTTCAAGAAGGGAAGGTGAGTCGTCGCAAATTTTAAGCCCGCGCTGTGCGGGTTTTTTTATTACACGATGCGAATGGGGACGCGGCACGCGAATCTACGAATACTACGAATGTGCCGCAAAGGCAACGCGATACTAATCTACGAATTCATCCGAATCCCAGTAGTAGAGCAAAGCTCACTACGGGACAGGTCTACGAATACAACACGATGCGAATGCTACGAATGAAATGCCACGAATCTACGAATACTACGAATATGAAAAAAGCACCAAATGACAAATCCCAACATCCAAATAAAACATAGATCATGGATCATAGACCATTCTTTTTTATGATTTATGTTCTATGTTCTATGATTTTGTTCTATGATTTTTATCAATGTGCTACCGTGATCGCGGAAATATGGCGGAAGCCGGCCGCGCGGAGAGTATCCCGCGCGGCGGAAAGCGTCGCGCCGGTCGTCGTGACATCGTCGACCAGAATCAGATGGTCGCGAGGGGAGAGCGTCCGTGCGCACTCGGCACGGACGCGGAAACAATCGCCGAGATTTTTCAATCGCGCGCTCCGGTTGTGGATTTCCGCCTGCGGTTTCGTGTCGATCATTTTTTCGAGCAGGAGCGCCATTTCAAAAAATCCTTCCTCATCATTTTTCAGGATTTCTTTCGCGAGGATTTCCGCTTGGTTGTAGCCGCGTTTCCGCCTGCGCTTTTTGGAGAGCGGTATCGGCACAAGGACGAATCTGGCTTTGCTCCGGAAGCTCCGTTTTTCCGCGCATTCTTCGAAAAGCGTTTCGTACAGGTACGGCCCGAAGATCTTAGCAATTCTTCTCGCGTGGCGGTATTTGAGCATCCAGACCAGTCTCTTTACCGCTTTGTTCTGATATGAAAGCGAAGCAGAGATCCAAGCTTGGATAGGCGGCTCGGCGGTGCGGATGCGCGCGAGGCATTCTTTGCAGACGAGCTCTCCCCGCGCCCGACAGCCCGCGCATCGGTCGGGGAAGAGGAATTCCAAGATTTTGTGATAAAATGACATTGTGATGATTTAAGGATACAATGATAAAAGTTGAAAAAATTAATTATACCCCGATGCCAATATACAAATGAATACTAATGCAACGAATTTAGCGCCTCGAGTCTTATTGGTATAATTAGTACTATTCGTATATTAGCATCGCACACTATGTTCGACTCACTCAAGAAATTATTCAGTAGCGGCCTCTCCGTCTTCAAGCGTTCTCGTTCCGGCGAGAGCGTTCTTGGCATCGATATCGGCACATCGTCGATCAAAGTCGTCCAATTGAAGAAGCGCGGCTCCAAAGCCGTCCTTGAGACTTACGGCGCGCTCTCGCTCGGCCCGTACGCCTCGCAGGATGTCGGCCAGTCCACGAATCTCGATCCGGAAAAAGTCGGACAGGCGCTCATCGATGTCATGCGCGAGGCGAATGTTACCGCGCGCTCGGTTTCCATTTCCATTCCGGCATCGGCGAGCTTGATCACGCTTATCGAGCTTCCCGCCGCGATCGAAGAGAAACAGCTCGCTTCCATCATACCGACCGAGGCGCGCAAATATATTCCCGTGCCGATTTCCGAAGTCACGCTCGACTGGTGGATGATCCCGAAAAAAGACCTTTCTTTCGATGAAG
>CALRFC010000024.1:2729-10432 GCA_943356395.1 Candidatus Nomurabacteria bacterium | reverse complement strand
ACGAGTCCGGAATTGTGGCGGTTCACGCCGTAGAGGATGCCTTTGTTGGAGGTGAGGTCGAAGGAGACGAACGGAAAGACCGACGAGAGCGGTTCGGAATTCAATTTCTGATGCACATTCAAAAAATCCGTGCCGGTCGGGATGACGCTCTTGAATCCGGAATCCTGCTGGAAGAGCGCGGGCTTGATGTAGACGAGCCGCGAATCGAGAATCGACTTTATCTCGTTCTCGATCTTGAAGAGCTCGTTCTCATTGTCGGCGTAGATCGTGAGGTAGAGTCCGACATCAAACATCTTTTCCTGCGCCTGCATCAGCCGGTCGCGGAGCGATTCAAGATCGCGGTATGCGGTGTCGAGCATCGGATCGCGCACGAGCCCTTTGCTCTCGCGCGTGTTGATCTGGCTCTGGACTTCGGCGACTTTTTTCTGGAACTGCCGGAGCGTCGCGGCGGTGTCGACCGGATGGATGAAGATGGAAATGTCGAATATCTTGTCGAGATTGATGATCGGCGCGAACCACGAATCGGACAGGAAGCGCGGATACGAGATCACGAAATAGGTGCGCGCGATCTTGTCGCCCAGATTGAGCGACTTCGGATCGATCTTGAGAGCCGACGGCGCGATCACATCTTGGAGCTCGAGCGTCGCCGCTTGGTAGATTTCCTCCGGAAGAACCGGAAGGACTTGGCCAGTGGTGCCGACGCCGTGTTTTTTTGATTTGAAGATATCGAGGAGACTCATAGATGATAGTGTAGCATATGTGCGTATCAGGTATTTCGTATCGTGTATCGGGTATGGATCAATGCCAAGACGCCGCGGACCTTGAAAGTCCAGCAATAAGCTTGCTGACAACGAGAGATTTTTCAGCAATATCGGTGAATTCTTCTTTGGTCATATATGACAGATCTTTTGCGATCAATAACTGGCTCTGTACCTCGAAAAGAGAGGATTTTGCCATTGCATAGAAATTCACTTTGTCCTTTTGCGTACTACGACCGAATCCTTCGGCGATGTTGGAAACAATAGAGACTGCCGCTCTGCGGATCTGGTTCGTGAGCCCAAACTTTTCTTCATCGGGAAATTTTTTGCTAATTCTATAAACGAAAATGGCGAACGAGTGCGCTTCTTTCCACGAATCAAGATCAGTGGAGCTTTTTATCTTGGCCTTTTCCATTTTTTATACACGATACCCGATACGAAATACGCGATACATCATTCAACCTTGATCGCATGCTGGACCTCTCCCGGATTGAATGTCCGGTACAAAAGCTCGATGATTTCTTCCGTGCCGAGTTCGGTCGTCCGGATGCCCATGCGCGAGAGCCCGCCTTGGATGATGCCCATGCGCTGTTCGAGCTGGGTGCGCTTCTCCTCGAACGCGATCAATTCGTCTTCGCGTTTCGTCTTGCCTTTCGGCGAGGAGCTTCCGCCCAAGAATTTCGTGATCGTCCCCTCTTTGCCGAGCGCAGTCGATGTGTACGGGACGACGATATAGAAATGCTTGCTCATGATGTCGTATTGTTCGGTGAACGAGCGGATGAAATCCATGTATTCGCGGGTCTGGATCTTCAGGAGCGGCTCGAGCTGTTCCTTCATCCGCCCTTCGAGCGCAAGAAGATACGGCTGGATGTCGAGCCGGCGGGACTGGACGACGATCTGCGTGGAAAATTCGATCGAATTCAAAAACGACTGGAATTGATAGATGATCGCTTCCTGCTCTTCCTGCGATTTGAGCGCGAGGTTTATGGATGACGCCATCAGGACCGTGCGAAGCCCGCCGTCTTTCAAGACGATGATGCCGTCGCGCACTTCTTTTATCGGGACGAAATTCTGCGTCGCTTGAGCGTTGAGAGCCATACATTCATTATAGAACATAAAACATAAAACATAAAACATGTATGTTCCACGATTCATGTTTTATGTATAATGAGTGTATGCAATTCCAAGTCCCTCAATTCATCGACATTGAAGACAAGATTTTCGGGCCGTTCACCTTCAAGCAATTCATCTATCTGGTCGGCGGCGCGGGGCTCTGCTTCATCCTCTACAAGCTCCTGCCTTTTTTGATCGCCGTGCCGATCATGCTCGCCGTCGCGGCTTTTTCCTTGGCACTGACATTCTACAAGATAAACAACAAGCCGTTCATCTTCATCGTGCAGGCGTGGCTCGGCTATGCGCTCCAGAACAAGCTCTATATCTGGAAGCGCGGAAAGAAAAAAAAGGCGGAAGCCAAAGGAGAAGAACCGGAAACGGAATCGCTCGTCCCGCGCCTCTCCGATTCCAAGCTCAAAGACTTGGCGTGGAGTTTGGATGTGCTAGATGTCAATAAAAAATGATTCAATATCCAAGAACTAATTTCTAATGTCTAACAAAGAAAACGCAAAGACTATGATTTAAAAGAAAGAAGCTCAAGAAACAGAATACTGGCTCAAACTCCTTATTGAAACAGAAAAAGATAATATTGATTTGATCCATCTTTTTAAGGAGGATGAAGAACTTAAAAAAATATTTGTAGCCATTATTATCAAATCAAAAAAGAATTCTTTAGACATTAGAAATTAGATATTAGACATTTATTAAAAAAACCAGTCTCAAACTGGTTTTTTAATTTCTAAATCGGCATTTCTCTATAAGGATCAGATTGTTTTAATGGCGTTGGTTGATTGGCGATATTTTGAGCAGGTTGGATTTTTTCTTTAAACACCGGCGCGGGAGCTGTCTCGCTCGCCGGCTTCATCGGGATGGCGCGGAGCGGGATCGAGCGCGACGCCGGCGGGTTCTCTATCTCTGTCAGGAGCTTCGTGCGGTCAGTCTCGACGATCGACGGCGCGCGCAATTCCATCTTCGGCTTGTCGATCTCGATGTCGGACTTCTTCAAGACGCCCTCTTCGATGGTGGAAAGCTCGCTTTCGCTCTCTGCCGCTGCCGGCTTGTTTTCCAATTCCCCGCTGTTGTATGTTTCGATCAGTTTCTGCCGGACGCCCTTCAGTATTTGCTCATTGACTTCACCGGCGAGCGTGGTTGCCAATCCTTCGCTCACATTCAAATGCTTTTTCAATTCTTCCATGTATTGATTGGGATGCGTGAGTCCGATCAGAACGAGCATCGTTTCCGTCTGGAAAGCGCCCAACTGATCGAGATGAAGCTGGTACTTTTTTCCGATTTCCGTCATCTTTGCGCTCCAGTCCGCTTTCGAAAGAACCTCCTTTATTTCCGGCGGGAGCTTGGCAATCTGATCCTGTATGAGTTTTTGAGTGTCAGTGTCCATAGTGCAAGTATAGCATGAAGATATGCGTGCTTCCTGCTTTCAGCTGTTTGCTTCCAGCTTTTAATTTGATTCGATTCAAGCTAACAGCCCGTCCGAACGGATTCATCCGGGCGGGCAGAAAGCTAAAAGCAAGAAGCTGTGTTCTTTACGCCGCTTTGCTTACTCCACCATCTCCAGTATTTCTTGGTGTTATAGGAATCACAACAGCTTCTTTATTTAAGTTCCCTGTTCCCTGTTCGCTGTTCCCTACACGCTCTTTTATATTTATCGGAATGACTTTCGCCTCGGGCTTACCGCTCGATGCCTTTCCGGTCATCGCCTCGAACGCTTTCCTGTATTCTTCCGCGCTCATGTTTCCGGCTTTTTCGCGGATTGATTCGCTAGTCTCCTCTTTTGTAGGAGATTGTTTGCTTGTGCTTGAAGCCGTGTAGTTGAACTGGTTTACACCAGAGCTCGTGCTTTCGAATTGGGGTAGATTAACCGGTGCATTTGTTTCTCGCGCGCCCGAAGAACTACCCGAAATATTTTGAGCGCTCACATTCGCATTTTGCGTTCCAACTTCCGCACTATTCGTGATTACATTCACATTGTCGGCGTTCAGATTTATCGGACCATTTTGCTCATTTTCTTTTTGCTTGAATGCGCCTATTTCTTCTTGGATCAACTCCCTGTCTCTAATATCTTCAGTAGATTCTTCTTCAGATTTTTCTGGTTTTCCGAATGTCGTATCGCTTGTGAAAAGTCCGGCCGTTGGATTTGTTGATGTCTGGTTTGTCGTACCAGCCGTGGATCCACCACTAGCGCTTCCCCCAGCTGCTCCACCCGAACTTGCCCCACTGCCACCTCCTGTCGCACCACCAGATCCCCCTGCCCCTCCGCCGCCAGTCGGAGGAATTGTCGGCTCTTCTTTTAACAGGTCTTTTATCTTTTCCGCTGTAGATTTTTCTCCGTCTATCTTGCCTTTTTTGTTAAGAGTTTTTCGAATCTTGTCGGCCGTTTCGTGTTTTCCTCCCATCATTGCGCCATAGATGGAATCTTTGTTGACTGTTTCTGCATAACGGTTTGTCCGGATGAAGTTTTCCTTTGGAATCTCAACCTCTTTTAAATTACGCATACTAGTTCTTGCTGCATATAAAGCTCCCATTTCAGCGGCATTAAGTGCTCTTGTTTGTTGAATAGTTTCCCAATTTGCCACAATTCGTCTTTGACGCTGATACTCTCTTTGCAAGTTGTCTCCCGCGCCAACCTTGATTCCCTTCGCGCGATCCTCTTCTTTTTTCTGCAATTTATCACGCAATGATTTGTATGTGTCTTTCGATCCGGCGCCTACCACTTTGTCCATAGACGTGCCGGTGTAATCACCGAGCAGTGTCTTGCCGGCTCCGCGAAGATCCCAAGTTCCTTTAGAGATTTGCATGCCCTTGCTGCGCGCCCATTTTGCCGCGAATCCGCCGATACCCCCAAGCGTTTCTTGTCGTTTTAACCAACCGCTCTTTTCCAGAATGCTTCCCACGCGTCCGATTGTTCGACGACCAACCCAACCCGCTCCGCCGTACACCAATTTTCCGCCGAGCTTGCTTGCCTGCGCGCCGGCTTCGCCAGCCATGCCGATAGCAATTTCTTGAGCTTTTTGGATCAGGATATAAACGAGAACGATCGGGGCACAAGCAGCAAGAACGGACCAAATCCACGATTGATCACCTGACCCACTCGCTTGTATCTTATGTATTCCGTCCACAATCGGAGTATTCAAAAACGCAACGATCAGATACAGGAAAAAAAGGAACACAGGAGCGACAAAGGAATAACTAGCAATCTTTGAAAGCCAATCTTTGAATCCGACATATTTCCAGCTCTGCGCTCCTCCAGGCAGGATCAGGGTGACAAATGCAACTGGTGCGACGATCATAAGGAGCATCAAACCGATGACGCGCCCGACAAAAAGAAATGCCACGGAAAAGAACACGAAGATGAGAGAAATAAGAACAAGACCGGTCACGATTGAAATCACTGCATATTTTCCATCACTGTATTTGATGCCGGATATGTTCAATGCGATTTGAGGATTTATCTTCCCCGCGATTGCAAGTGATATGTGTTTCAATCCGGTGCCGCCGCCGGCATTTTCTGGACTGGTCGCGTTTACTTGCGAATAGAATATATTTGCAAGGATATTCGAGCTGTCGATGATCACTTTCCCGAAGAACAAGCTGAAATTAATGAGAAGCCCGACGATGATGAGCGTGCCGATCTGCTTCTTCCAGTTTATGCCGCCGAGATCGAGGATGGTTGCGATCGCGATGTAGAGGATGACAAATATGAAAAGGATATTCACGAGATCCCGCGCGAGTCCCCATCCGGCTTCAACAAACCCACCAGCTGCAGTCATGTAATTGGCAGAGTTGAGAGAATAATCCATGAACAAGTCCAAGAAATTTGCGGCAAGCGATACAAAGAATTGCGGTACAGTAACGACGACAAACTCTATGGCAATAACCAAGCATCCGGTAAAGCTTGCGTGGCCAGTATCGCCTCCTTGGCTCCAAGGATTGAAAGTACACTCCGGATAATTGTGGGTCTCGCTAGGATCGGCTATGCTCGTGGTTACTGTCGGATCGAAAGGTGGGCTTACTGTTCCCGCAGGAAGGGTTTCAAAGTGAAGTATTTTATAGCTTTGGACACTATCATCACCAGAACCGTTTTCTTCCAAAATGATTCTAGCCCAATATTCGGTACTCGGTTCCAAACCGGTCACTATTTTGGAAATAGAAATAGAGTTGCCTTTTCCCAAAGCGTTGTTGTCGAGTATTTCCTTGCTCAAATCTACATATTTCCAATCCACATCTTCCTGTCCAAAATATTCCCACGGCAATCTCACGGAAGAATTCGTATCTTTGCTCGGATCCAGCTTTTTTTTCGTGTACTGTATGAACGCACCTCTGGTTTGGCTGTGGTCTATCTTCCCGCTCGCATCCTTTTCTATATAACTTGAGAAAATGGTGTCATTTTTAAGGTCGATAATGGATCCGTCGTCGCGCAAGGGTACGAATTCATCATTTTTTACAGCAGTTTTGTGTAGCGTCTCATCATCGCCGAAAAAAGCATCCCACGAGCCGAGATAAATCAATGAACCGATTGCATCAAGAGGATACTTCGGATGTGCTCCGACATAGTTCTCTACTTTCGGATTCGGTCCTCCGAAAATTGGCGCCACTTGATTTTCAGGAATTGCGGGATCAACAAATTTAAGATCCCAATGCCCGTCTCCGTTCCCATCGTGTGCACTATAATTTTGATTATCTGTTTTTGCGGAAAAATCTATTTGAAACATTACGGATGTATCGTGAGGGACTGTTTTGTCGGGATCTATCCGTATATCGTTTGATGTATATGTTGTTGAATATATTATATATCCCTGATCCAAATAAAAATTCGTTGTACTGAAAGCATCTTGCGCATCCCAGACCGTAGCGCGGGCAATGTTTGTTTTTCCATTTAATCCCAGAGGCAAAAGAAACAACCCTGTGGCGAAAGCAACGGTTAGAAATTTTAGAACACACTTTTTTCTAATGAGAAATTTCACAAAAATATGCGGAAGATACCCGTTCATTTTAGCATACGATGCGCTTTAAGACACGAAGCAAGTCACATTTTCAAAAAGAATCTTACTTTACAAACAAGATTTACTTCCCCCCACCTACAATTCTGACGGCCGTCAGAATTGTAGGTAAGCCACATTTTTTACTAAGATTCCCCCAATAATCTTTATCTGATATTGAAGATTCCTTCGAGATTTTGGAACTGGTACTTCATGCGCGTTTCGCAATCATTGTAAATGGCTCCGTGGCCCTTAAGAAGGGTGTTATTCGGATAAGAATCGAAGTTTGTATTTTGGTAGTTTACCGGATCCATCTCATATGCAGGATTGCTGAATTTAAGATTCAAGCCCGTTTCTTCATTGAATTGCTTAAAAATATTATCGTACTCCCCATTGCCGAGGCCCTCCTTTACTTGATCGATTCCATATGTGAGACCACTTGGCGGCGGGGTGTGAATTGCGTCGAGCTGGAGCGCTGCGCAATGATCATCGATCCTTTTTTGTTCCTCGGTCGTAAAGATCGGCACAGGAGCCGTCGCTGTGTCCCCAGCAGTTTCCGGCCAGAACGAATCGACCGGCGGGAATCCGAAGTGATCGTAGATGTAGCCAGAACTAAACGGACCAACTGCGCCCATTCTCCAGCGCTTAAAAGCGGCTTTTTGTGCGAATAGAAGATTTTGGAGATCCATATAGCCGCGGGTCGCGGTCGGCCCCGCGTATGTCGCGTCGCTCCGATCGAGCAGGCATTGCGTCGTCAAGGTGTTTGCCGAATTCACGAGATCGGTGAAGCTGTCTTTCGTATCTTTTTCCGCAAGCACATCGGATTCGGAGCGGATAT
>CALRFC010000024.1:0-2719 GCA_943356395.1 Candidatus Nomurabacteria bacterium | reverse complement strand
GGATATTTGGCGCCAAGCGGTAGAATTCGCGCGTGAGCGCGTCGAGCTCTTTCTGTTCCGCGTCGGTGAAAACATATTCCTTGTATTCGCATGCGTTCGATGGTGTCGGCGGGACGAGCGATGCCGGATTTATCTTGCTGATGGTTATGCCGCTCTCGCCTCCTCCGCCGATGTCTCCCAAGCCCTCCGAATCATTCGAGAAGTCTCCGGCAAACGGCGACTCGCTCGCTCCCGTGTTCTCCGGCGGCGGAATCGGCTGGGGCGGCGTTACTGTTCCTGTGTTTCCATTTGTTTGTCCGGAATTTCCGCCTGTCGCAACCGGTCCTGTCGGCGCAGGATTCTCATTTGCCAGAGGAAACGCGCCGGTGTTCGGATTTTCCGTCGGCGTCAATTTCGGATTGAGTGTGCCGAAGTTCACGATGAAATCTTTGAGCGAGAGAGTCTTCCCTTCTTTCGACGCCTGCCTTGCGGAGAGCGCATAAAAGATTCCGAGAATTATCAAAAGGACGACGACAAAGACCGTGACGATAGTGAGAGCTATTCTGATTTTTTTCTTGCGTTCCATATTTTTGAATTATTGATTGCCTCCGCTTACGCCTCCTGTGCCGCCACCGGATGGCGTGCCGTTACCCAATCCTCCTGAATTTTGATTCGTCGTACCGGTTCCGGATGTCGGCTTCGTGCCGCTCGTCCCTCCGCCTTGTTGCAAGACCCCTCCGGAGATCGAACCCTCGCCGTATGTCACCAAACCGCACATCTTGTTGGCCTGCGCCGCGCGCGCCTTGCCTTTCTTCACGATCTCATCGACGCGCTCTTTGATGCGCTTCAGTCGGAAAATGACGGTATTCGAAGTGTCGATGCGGTTCTGATATTCGGAGAGGAAGGCGCTCGTGTTGTTGTCGTAGTTGCGGAGGCCTTGGACAAGAAGAATGCTGTCTTTATACGATGGGATATTATTTTCTTCTCCATACATCGAACGGATTTTTGTCAGATAGTCGTTCCATGTTTGTTTGAGTTCTTCGGCCTGATTGTGGATCTGATCGATAAATCTCTCTTGGATATAGGTGTTGTACCCGTCGATATAATTCTGCGCCGCCTGCACTTGCTCTCCTTTTTTCTTGGCTTTGTGATTGATGATGAATTGAGCGATCAGTCCGACAAGCTCGCCAACGGCCGCACCAACTAATGTCCCCAACCCCGGAACAACAGAACCGATAATCGCTCCGGTAGCTGCGGCACCGCTTGCAATCGCTGATCCATTCTGCGCCGCGTTCACCAAGAATTTCGGTATGCTGTCTATCTTCAATTGTCCGGAATCCTGATCCCACCGCACCGACTGGAGCGAGGTGATATAATCGCTCACTTCCGGCGCGGTTTCCGATTCCCAGATCGGATTCGGACCCGGCACGCAGTAGTCGAGATCGGCGACCGCCGGCACGATTTTCTTCAGAGACGCCATCGAATCCTTGACCGCGAGAATATAATTTTTCTGCGTCGTGATGAGCGCGCCCAAATCTTTTTTGATATCGAAATCGGTGTTGTTGCCGAACCACGAGCTCGAAGAATTCATGAACAAGCTCTGCGCATCGACGGAATTTCCGGAGAGCATTTCCGTTGCACTCTGCACGCCGGTATTGGAAGAGAACGAGCTGTTGTTGCCATATGCGTCGCCGGTTTGCGTTCCTTGATTGCCGACGATGCCGATATTTTTTCCCAAATCGGCGAGCCCTTTTGAGATGAGTCCGTTTAGGATCGCATCGAATGTCGTGCCGAGCGCTTCGTTGATGGAATCTGCGAGCTCGAGCTGGCGGACAGGCGACGAGAGGACGGTATTCAACTGGTTCTCGATGATCGATCCGGGTGTTTGCGTTTCGTAACGCGCGCAGACTTTCGTTTCCTCGGTCTTTCCGTCTTTCGTGAGGTTGTCGTTGTTCTGGTATGTCGAATCGCCGTAGTCTTTCGTCGCCGGCTTGACGGTCTTGTACGCGACGCATTTCTTGAGATCGAGGAAGCCGTTGTTTTGTGCGAGTTCGTCTTTCGTATTCTGTACTTCGGTGGCTTGGCGGCGTTCAAGCTCTTGTTGAGCGATGCGCTCCGCGCCCGCCGGAGTGTTTGCCGGATTGTTCACGAGCGCGTTCCACCCTTCCCAGCCGCCGGCGGAGAAGTCGCCGTTCACGAAATCCTGCCATGTCTTGTTCGTGCCGAGCCGCTGATTCCTTTCCGCCACGACTTTGTCGAGCGTGAAATCAAGCGCTTGCGTGAGATCGACTTGATCATTCCGGTTCTGCCCCAAGCTCCGTGCGACATCGCGCGAGTACGGATTGTTCGCGCCACCGACTTCCGCGATGACCTGCTCGAGCTGTTGATTGGAAATGTCCCTGAAAAATGATGCCTGATCGCGGAGATACAGAGGATTTCCGCCGAATCCGGTGTTCGCCCAGTTTACGACCTTCTGGCTGAAGGTCGCGAGCGTGGTTTTTGCTATGGAATACGCGATGCCGTTGAGACATTTTTCGCGCGTGTCGCGCCGCTTCTCGATTTCGGCGACATCGGAAGATTTCTGCGCGATCGTCGCGGCGAGCTCGCGCACGGATGAATCAGACACGGAAACATTCGTCGTCGATATCGCTTCGCGGCTTCCGGCCGACGACAATTTTTGCGCGTCCGTCAGATTCGTTTTCGGCAGTTCCGGCTTGTCTTTTCCGAGGTCGAAGAGCGC
>CALRFC010000023.1 GCA_943356395.1 Candidatus Nomurabacteria bacterium | reverse complement strand
GGTCATCTTGCGGCGGAGCTCCTTCCCCACCGACGGACCGATCGAGGTGAATGTTTTTTGAATCGGGTGCATTTTTCCGCCGATCGGGAGCGCCTCCAAAAGCGCGATGCGTTCTTGTTCGCTCAAGCTTCGCGTTTTAATAATGAGACCATCGGCGCCCGTCGGCTGGATGAGCGTGCCTTCGAGATTGAGGGGCTTCAATGCTTCCGTCGCCGTTTCCACATTCGGACGAATGCCGTCGGGGTACGAGACTTCCATCAAACTCCCGCCTTTGAAATCGATGCCGAGCTTCAAGCCGAAAATCGCCATAAGCGCGATCGATACGGCGACGAGACCGATGGAAATGCCGATGAAAAGTTTTTTGTGGTTGATGACGAACATAAATTAGTAAGTAGAAAGTAGTTAGTAGTAAGTAGAAAATGTGGAGCTTTTTGCTGCCTGCTTCCAGCTTCCAGCTTTTAAATTCGAACCCGAAAGCTAACAGCAGAAAGCAAGAAGCTGAAAGCTAATCTTTCGCTTTTGCGTTGCTAAAGCCCGATCCGAACAGGAAACTCGACACGCTCGTCGTCTTCCTGATGTCGAGCGCATAGAGGAAGAGCCGCGTGATCGTGATCGCCGAAAAGAGCGAGACCAAGACGCCGAGCCCGAAAGTGAGCGCGAATCCTTTGATGAGCGACGAGCCGAACCAGAAAAGGATGAGCGCGGTGATTATGGACGATGTGTTCGAATCGCGGATCGAGAGCCACGCGCGGGCGAAACCCGCATGCATCGCGTCGTGAAGCGAGCGATTGTTGCGGCGGATTTCTTCTTTCATGCGCTCGAAGATGAGGACATTGGCGTCGACGGCGATGCCGATCGATATCACGAATCCGGCGATGCCGGCGGCGGTGAGCGTTACCGGAATCCATTTGAAGAGCGCGAGCATGATCGAGACATAGATCGACAGGGCAAAAACGGCGATGAGCCCCGGCAAGCGATACCAGAAGAGGAGGAAAAGAGCGACAACAAGAAATCCTATCATGCCGGCTTTGACTCCGGCATTCGTCGCGGCGACGCCGAGCGACGGCCCGATGGTTTGCGTGGAAATGAGTTCGATCGGCACGGGAAGCGCGCCAGAATTCAAGCGCCCGACGAGCGTCTTGGCTTCCGTCGGCGTGAAGCGTCCGGTGATCTGGGCCTGACCGCCCGCAATCGCTTCTTGGACGACGGGCGTCGAGATCGGCGAGCCGTCGAGGAAAATCGCAACGGTCTTCCCGACATTCGCTCTTGTGATATCTTCAAAAAGCTTCGAGCCGGTCGCGTCGAAGTGCAAGCTGATGATCGGCGCGTGCGTATTCTGGTCGAAAACCAATTGCGCGTGCTTCAAGTAGCGGCCGGAGAGCTCGGTCTGGATATATTGGCTGTTCGGATCGAACGGATCAAACGAGCTCGTGTCGATCGGAATCTTTCCGCCGTTCTTGCGCAAATCATCGATCGTAAACGATGCCGATGTCGACGGCTTCCATTTCGGATTTTCCGTGCGGAATTCAAGAAGCGGCGTCTGCCCGATCATGGCGACGGCTTTCGTGATGTCCGTCACGCCCGGAAGGTCGACGATGAGCCGCTCTTCGCCCTGATTGGCAAAACCCGGATGCTCGACTTGGACGACGGGCTCCGCCACGCCGAAGAGATTCACGCGCCGTTCGATGACATCGCGGAGCGACGCCATCGCGTCGGTAACTTCTTTCGAATCGATTTTGGAAACATCGGCGCGGTAGATCAGATGGACTCCGCCGGAGAGATCAAGCCCTTGCTTGAACGGAAATTTTGAGAACCAGTGCGGCGTCTGCACATGAGCGACATAGCGGTGTTCGCTGCCGTAGACAAAATAGCCCACGAGGAGGCCGAGAAAAAGTATGACGATGGCGAGGATGCGTTTCTGTAACATTCGTCCGGAAATTTATGATTAATATGGCTATTGTACTTATTTCTGGTTTTTTAGCAACAAAAAATGCTCAGGCTATGATTCCAGAAAACCCTTTGTTTACAAGCTCAAAAGCTTTCGCGTGATATGCTTGTCGGCAAAATGCGCAACGACAGCGGCGAGAATATACCCCGCGACGATGTCTATCGGAAAATGAACGCCGGCGACGACGCGAGCGATCCCGATCAGAAGCGCCGCGATGATGAATGCGATTCCGAATTTCTTGTCGAATTTGTAAACGATGAGTGCGATTGCGCCGAAAAAAGCCGCGTGTCCGGACGGAAAGGCGAAGCCGGACTCCGGAATGAGCGGTACAACATCGCGGATGAGAGCGAACGGACGCGGAGCGGACACGATGTGCTTCAAAATGATCGTGAGAACATACGCGGCAAGCGCGCTCCCACACACGCTTCCGATCGCCAGAGTCTTTTCTCTGAACCAAGCAATGCTGTACTTCTCTGCGCCGGATTTGTGGTGATAAAAAAGGAAAATGATTGTCGCAAGGACGACGATCGTGCCAAGCACCGTTGCACAGAAGACGACGACGGAATCAAAAAACGGACTCCGAAAAGCCAAGCCGTGCAAAGCGTTGAAAATGGAAATGTTGAGCGGAAAAGTTTCAATCATCGGGGTAGTAAGTAGTTAGCCTGCCCGACTGGACGACAATACTTCAGTCGTTCGGGCGGGTAGAAAATAGTAAGTAGATGAACGCGATGCGAATACTACGAATTGGAATCAGCTTCCAGCTTCTTGCTGTCTGCTTTCAGCATTGAATCCGAATTCAAAAGCTAACAGCAGGAAGCAGACAGCTGGAAGCTTTGTTTATGTTCCATGTTATGCGCTACGCGCTCTTCGCAATCAGATTCCGAAACACCATCGCCACGACGATCGGTCCGATACCGCCCGGCACCGGAGTCGCGAGCGATGCTTTATCATAACACGCCGGAGAAATGTCGCCGACAGTTTTCCCGTGAAGCTCGCTCGCCCCGCAATCGATGAGCACGGCGCCGTCTTTGATCATGTACGGCTCTATGAATTCCGGATCCCCCGCCCCGCTTATGACGATATCCGCTTCGCGGAGCATTTCGTCGCGCGAAGGATCCCCTAAGACGGTGATGGAATAGTCCGCGCCCGAGCGCGAAAGCCACAGCGCGACCGGCTGGCCGACGAGCCGGCCGTTCCCGACGACGACTATCTTCTTGCCTTTGAAATCGATTCCAGCGGTTTTGAAAATTTCCCCGATTGCGGCGGCGACCGGCGGAAGAAAGGCGGATTCCCCTTTTTTAAACAGAGCGAGGGATTCTTTTGAAAGGACATCGATGTCTTTTTCGGCCGGTATGAGAGAAAGTATTTTGTCTGCATCGATGTGCGCCGGAAGAGGCAGCTGTACGATTATCGCGTCGTACGCACGGCCGTCACTCGCGCGCAAATCATTGCCTATGAGCATTTGTATTTCCTTTTCCAATTCTTCTTGTGAAATCGTCGGCGGATATCTGTACACGACAAGCTCAACACCGATATCGTGCGCAAAACGCTCTTTGACGCCGACAAAAGTATTGATCGCCGGATGCTCCCCCGCATAGATGAGCGCCACGCGCGGCGAAAAACCGAGCGCGGCAACCTGCACCAGAAGATCGGCTTTTATCGTTTGCGCACATTTTTTTCCGTCAAAAAGCATTGGTCAGGCACTAGGCTTTAGGTAACTAGGCACTAGCAATTATACATAATTCTTGATTTCATTGGCTAAAGCCTAACTGCCTAATGCCTAATAGCCTAAGAATTCCTGCTTCATGTCGTCTCGATGCGCGGCGCGGCCGTATGAGCGCATCGACATCAGGATGCCGAGCGCGAGAAACGAGGTGAGGAGGTGCGAGCCGCCATAGCTCATGAACGGCAAGGTGATGCCGGTCACCGGCATGAGCCCGATATTCATCCCGATATTTATGGCGATATGCGTCATGAAAAGTATCGCCACGCCGACGCCGTAGAGCACTTCAAAATTGGAAGCGCCGACGACTGCGATCGCGAGAATGCGCCAGATCAAAATGCCGTAGAGGATGAAGAGGAGGAACGCTCCGACGAATCCCCACTCCTCGGCGAAGGCGGCAAAAATGAAATCGGTCTGATATTCCGGCAAGAATTTGAGGCGCGACTGCGTGCCGAGCCCCACGCCCTTCCCCAAAACTTTTCCGCTCCCGACGGCGATCGTCGACTGATACGCATTGTAACCCGATCCGTGGATGTCGGAGAGCGGATGCAGGAAATTCAAAACGCGCTCTTTCTGATATTCTCGGAATACGAAGCCCCACAGGAGCGCGCCGATCACGAGTCCGATCCCTAAAACGATCGCGATGTGTTTTTTCGAAATGCCCGCCACGAGCACCAAGCCGATCCAGATGAAAAAGATGATGATTGCCGACCCGAAATCCGGCTGGAGAAACACGAGGATGAACGGCACGAGCGCATAGAGTCCGGAGATGAAGATATGCTTCAATTGCTTGATCTCGATATGCCGGCGCGAAAAATATTTCGCGAGCATGAGGACGACGATGAGCTTCATCATGTCGGATGGCTGGAAAGAAAATCCGCCAAGCCGGAACCAGCTCTGCGCGCCGTGCGAAATGTGCCCGATGATGAAAAGAATAAGAAGCATTCCGGCGAAGATGAGAAAGAGCGCGACCAAGACGCTCGTGCGCTTCAGGAAACGCGCATCGATGCGCGAAGAGATGAAAAAAATGCAGAGCCCGACGGCGATCCACAAGAGCTGTTTCTCAAAAAATGGCGCATCGCCGACGAACGCGTTCATCGTCACCAATCCGGCGCCCAAGATCGGAAAAATCGACAAGAAAAGGATCCAGTCGATGCGGGAGAACCAGGTTGTGTTGTTTGAAATCATGGAGAAGGTTCTAGTTGCTAGGTTCTAGGTTCTAGAAAAATCTGCATTTGCATCTCACTAGAAACTAGAACCTGGTAGTAAAAACGGATTAAACCTCGCCACGACATCCTTCGCCGCGATCGTTTCTGAAAGCGCTTGCGGCCATGTGAAGATGACGCTTTCGCGGGAATTGCCGGAGAGCTCCGGTATGAATGTCCTCGAAACCCCGATGACATTGTGATCGGCGTTGTAAAGCAGACCGGCGACTTCGACATTCGCGAGCGGGATTTGAGATTGGTTCGCGATCTTTGCCGAGAGTTTCGGACTGGTGTTCTCGTCGGAGAGGACTATGTCGCTCGGAGAAAGAAGAATATTTCTGGAGAGCGGATTTTCCATGTACCACAGAGGAACATTTTTGACTTCGAAAATCGTGAACTTCGGCGTGCGATTGCCCACGGAAAGCGACGGCTCAAAGACGACCGTGCGTCCGTTTGCGGAAACATATGTCGACCCGCTCCGCGAAACCACGAGCTTGTTGTCGGCGTCATAAAGCCGGAATTCATATTCGATTTTTGGCGCGCCGGCGTTCGGATTCTTGTTCTCGACATAGGCGACGGCGTTGTAGACAGAATTCGTGACCGGAAGCGCGCGCGCCCAGAGCACCGAAAGCGGCAAGACATCAGCGGAGCAGAACCGCGCGCAGGTGCCGCCACAGTCTATACCCGTTTCGGTGCCGTTCTGTTTCTGATCGGAACAAGTCGGCGCACGAAAGATGATCTTGTAGGAAGCGGCAAAGAAAATAAGCCCCGCGACAACGAGAAGGAGGAATAAAATGCCCAATTGCCGCCGCGCGGCCCAGGTGAAAGCCATGGGGATAGTATATAGCAGCTTGTAGCTGGTAGCTAGGGGAAAGAAAAAAACCGCCGGAGCGGTTTAACTTTTACATTCTTAAATTCATTGTCTTAATTGTAAACCAATTTTGTCCAGTTTCTGTTTTATTTCCAGTACGCCCCTGTCACTAATACCGATCTTTTTTAAATGGTCTTGAGAAAATTCGCATAATATTAACAAGGAATTAATATTATACTTAAGGAGCAAATTCATGTTCTTGAGCGGCAAATTAAGAACATCCACAGAACAAAGTAATCTTTCACCAGCCCTTAAATTATTTAAGCGATTGTGTTTAAATGGTTTATTCTTTATCATTTTTTATAATTTGTTTTTTCAAACTTAGCATATATAAAAAGATCTGTCAAATTTCTGGAATGGTTCAAGGAACTAGCTAGGACCGTCCTAGCTAGTGGGCTCGCGGAATTTTTCATCAGAAAAATATCCGTGTGTGACCTAAAAAACAAAAATCGAATACTTAGTGCTGGCGACTGCCTACTTTCGCCCCGAAGGACTATCATCGGCTCTACAGTGCTTAATTGCTCTGTTCGGAATGGGAAGAGATGTGGCCACTGCGACAAATCACCAACACTAAGTATTCGATTCGATTTTTGTTTTTTGGATACAAACTAAATGTTCTTTCAGCTGCTCGTAGTGCCCAGGACAGGACTTGGTCACGGATATTTTTCTGCTGAAAAATTCCGCTACCCCGCCTCGCGCCGTCGCGCTCCGGCTTTCAAGTCTATGCTCCTCTTTTGCTCGTCGCAAAATAGATGCGCGTCCTGGGCACACAATTCACTGCGTTCATTGGTGCCCAGGACAGGACTTGAACCTGCACAAGATTGCTCTCACTAGCTCCTGAAGCTAGCGCGTCTACCAATTCCGCCACCTGGGCAATTCGGTATCCATCCTAGCACAATTTTTCTCTCGCGAGCCCCGAGGAAAAACCTCCGATACTCGCGATCGTGGGGTCTTTTGCATATACTAGGAGCTAGGTGCTAGCCGCTAGAAGCTGTTTTCAACGTATGTTGTACCGCAAAAAATTGCGGAATTTCTGGGGCGCGCGAAGCGCGCCCCATGGTGACGCTCACATTTCCTAATAGGAATCGGGCAATTAGTACGCCTCGGCTCAAGCCATTACTGGCCTTACACCTAGCGCCTATCAACGTAATCATCTCTTACGGCCCTCAAACGATATCTAATCTTGGAGCTGGCTTCCCTCTTAGATGCTTTCAGAGGTTATCCATTCCGAACGTAGCTACGGAGCAGTCCACCTGGCGGTAGAGCTCCCAGACCAGAGGTTCGTTCATTTCGGTCCTCTCGTACTAGAAACGACTCTCCTCAAATATCAACGCCTGCAGTAGATAGGAGACCAACCTGTCTCACGCAATTGGACAGCTTATAGCTTTTTGCTTCTAGCTGTTAGCTTTAAAAAATTAAAGCTCTTGGATTACTCCAAGGATCGGACTATACATTCTTCGAAATAATTCGAAGGTCGGTTTGTAGTCTCTACGAAGAAAAATTTATTTTTCTTCTCGGTGTTGTCCTATTTTTGTACGAATAGGATTTCTCCGAAAACCCCGACTTCTTTCTGAATAAATTCAGAACCGCCGTGATGTGCTTTTTTCCGCATCGTTCCGCGTTCGTTCCGCGAAATGTCTGCGTATTTTTGCACGTGGTTGGTACTCAGACTTCTTACTTTCAATTTACAATTAAAACGAATTATACATAACACACATTCCGAATTCGGAATGAACTTCGACGGTTCAAACGGGTTGAAGAACTAACTTGTGACATGTAACAATTAACATGTAACCTTATGCATTTCTGCGTCCGGTCAATTGTCAAAAGTCAAATGTCAAATGTTTGTTCCTCAACGGTTTGAACCCAGCTCGCGTATCTTTTTAAATGGCGAACAGCCATACCTTTGGGACCTCATTTCTTTGTTATCTCCTCTTACGAGGAGTATCAGACTATTCCATCACCATGCCATCTGCGTCGCCGCGGACAGTGTAGGTGCAAGCCGTGTGATACCACCATTGGTGCATATCTCATGATGTTTCTAAAAAAACATCAATCAGTCGTTAGGGGAAAACTATTCTTGGATCATTGAAGCGAAGTTTTTGCGTCGATTTTTAGATCGGACGTTAAACCGAGACAATGCATCTGCCAAATGTGCGCTATGTATCAGATCTTTTTTGACTTTGACTGATGTATTAAGAATTTTAATCGCCTGCTGCGCTTGAAATTTCTTACCCTTCAGATAAGGGTTGAGAATCGATAATATTCTCGAACAATCTTTTTGATCTCGCACAAGCCATTCATGACATGATCGATTTTTTCGAATGGTACCGATGTTAAATGTTTTCCAAAACCAAGAAATGATTTTCTTGTCTTTTTGAGAAACTTTGACTACGATACGAATACGGAAACCGAATCTTTTTTCAGAATGCTTTTCTATGCAAGCCATGATTGCTCCATCAGCGTCTATAAAACCTGCTGCATATGCCAATTCGACTTCAGAATAATTTTTTCCCACGGCGTTAGCCTTCATACATTTGATTATAGCAAATCTGGGACCTGCGATGAAACGTCGCAAGTCGTATGAATAAGCCTTCACCGTTTTGAGCTTGTTTAATTACTCTTGCATTTCCGCAAGAGAGAGAAGGTTTGTTTTCTCCAGCCCCAGGATAAGATGAGCCGACATCGAGGTGCCGAACTCCGCCGTCGCTATGGACGCTTAGGCGGAACTAGCCTGTTATCCCCGGAGTAGCTTTTGTCCGTTGAGCTTTGACCGCGTCTAATGCGAATCATCGGATCACTATGTTCTGGTTTCCCACCTGCTCGGGATGTACCCCTTACAGTCGAGCCAGCTTGTGCCATTACACTATCGGCACGGTTTCCATTCGCGCCTAGCTGACCTTTAAACTCCTCCGTTACTCTTTGGGAGGATACCGCCCCAGTAAAACTACCCGCCAGATACTGTCTCGCAGCGTTTTTGCCGCTGTGATTAGAATATGCCAAGACACAGAATGGTATTTCACTGACGAGTCCATTTCAGCCGAAACCGAAATCTCAACCTCTCCCATCTATGCTACGCAGTGTATCGACATACTCAATATCAAGTTGTAGTAAAGCTTCCGGGGTCTTTTCGTCTAACTGCAGGTAACCGGCATCTTCACCGGTACTGTATTTTCACCGAGCTGGTCCCCGAGACAGTTCTCCAGTCATTACACCATTCGTGCGCGTCGGAACTTCATTTCGTTTGCCCCTCTTACGAGAGGGATCAGACTATATCTTCATCTCTTAAATTTTTAAGAGAGCCGGCGTTTTATAACTTTATATTGTATCGTGTAAGAAAAAGTTATCTTCATTATTCAATTAAGAATAAATTCAGTCGTTACGGGGTTACTATCGACAATAAAGCCGATAGAACTTCCCACGGTATTCCCCTTTGCGCGCAATTTTGCAAAGGGCTCCACCGTTATAAGCCAGATTTAATCCAAAAATCGCTCTTTGGATGGGCAGTATTCCTACCCGACAAGGTATTTCGCTCAAGTCACCTGTTAAAACTTGGACTCTATCTTCATCCGATTCACCAGAATGGCCCTGGAGGCAATTTCGATAAATTTTAGGATGCATGGCGTTGGTCTCTTGTTAACCATGATTGGACTTACAATACATTACTGTATGCAAGGTAGCATTTTTTTGTGTAATTACTTTATAGCAAACTATTTATCTTTTCCTACAACAGTCCCAGTCCTTCTCCGACATTTTTTACAAAAAGTCGGAGAACCTTAGGACCGTTATAGTTACGGCCGACATTCACCAGGGCTTACAACAACCAGCACGCATCGCGCAAAGCGCGATGCGATATTTAAATGTTTAAATATTTAAATATCAGCATCACACACTGTGTGATGCGCACCATCGTCGTTTGACCTTCTGGCATTGGTCAGGTGTCACCCCCTATACATCCTCTTACGAGTTCGCAGGGAGCTGTGTTTTTGATAAACAGTTGGCAGAGATACTTTCGCTGCGCCCTCGCCGCCTTACAGGCGGCGACAACATTTGACATGTGACAAGTGACTTTTGACTTGGCAGGATTTTTGCTTCGCAAAAATCCTGCTGTCAATTGTTAAATGTTAATAGTCAATTGTTGCCGTCTGTAAGACGGCAAGGGAAGCCTTATCCCGAAGTTACGGCTGCTTTTTTGCCGAGTTCCTTGGGGACCACTCACCCGTTCGCCTTGGTCTACTCGACCTGATCACCTGTGTCGGTTTGCGGTACGGTTTCGATCGTATTAGAGCTTAGAAGTTTTTCTCGGAAGCGTGCTTTGCAAAATCAACAATGGCGAACCATCATTTTTCCGCTCCGCTTGCATGTGTCTTGCGACCGCTTCCGGATTTTCCTGGAAGCCACGCTCACGGCACGAACTCAAATCCAATAATGAGCTCTGCATACTACCCTTCGTCCCTTCATCGCATACGACCGAAGTCATGGAATATTAACCATGCGTCCATCAGGTACGGCATTCGCCATCCCCTTAGGGCCGACTAACCCTTGGCTGATTGACATAGCCAAGGAAACCTTGATCTTTCGGCGGGAAGGGCTCTCACCTTCCTTGCGGTTACTTGTGCCAACATTCTTACTTCGCAACGCTCCAGCATGGCTCACGCCTTTGCCTTCACAGCAGATGCGAATACTCTCCTACCGCGCGAGCGAAGCTCGCAAGATTTAAATATTTAAATATTTAAATTCTGCGAGCTTCGCTCGCGCCCTCAATTTCGGTACTATGCTTAAGCCCCGATTATTTGCGGTGCGAGATCTCTTGATGAGTGAGCTGTTACGCTTTCTTTAAATGATGGCTGCTTCTAAGCCAACATCCTCATTGTCGGAGAAATAACACCTCCTTTAGTGCACTGAGCGTAGATTTAGGGACCTTAACCGGAGATCAGGGCTGTTTCCCTTTACACCTGTGAAGCTTAGCCCCCACGGTGTTACTGCCGAGTAGTTACTCTGGGTATTCGGAGTTTGATAGGTTTCGCGAGCTTTCGCCCTGTCGAAACCTTCCAGTGCTCTACCCCCCAGAGGTAAGCTCGACGCTATGCCTAAACATATTTCGGA
>CALRFC010000022.1 GCA_943356395.1 Candidatus Nomurabacteria bacterium | reverse complement strand
AACGATTTATATTCTCCCATCCCCTTAATATCAAGGTCGTTCAACTTCCAATCGTCAAAACAAAGTATCACAGGTTCAGTGATGAGAGGACGAAGAAAATTGAGAACAGCTTTTGACGAGCTATAAGTATCGCAGTCTATAAAAACGAGACCGATTTTTCGCAAATTAAATTTGTTGATTGTCTCGTCATTAAGCGTCTTGTCATACCAGCCTTTTACCCATGTAATAGCATTCGGATCGACGCTTCTTCGTGAAAGACAATTTTGCATTTGTTCAAACGAGCAAGTGTAAAAACCTTTTTTCCAAACTCCATCGTCTTCATTTTCAGAATTAGCAGGCAAACCTTCGAAAGCATCAAAACCAAAAAGTCTCGTTGACTTCAAGCTCGTGGCCTCGCGAGCCAGATACATACTTCCAATAGAGTTGCCGTTAAAAACTCCGAATTCTAAATAATCGCCCACCTCATCGCCTTTAATTTCCTTCAATCTCACGAGGCAATCTGTAAAAAAGTCAACGAGTTTTTGCGGAGGAGCAAGATTGACCGCGCAGATATCATCAATATGACCAGCTGTCCATGGCGATTTTGGAACAGGACTAAATTGACGATAGATTATTTTCGCGATGCGTTTCAGTGGAGAATATCTGTAGGACTTCATAATATGGTCATTATAATCACTTCGCTTCATTTTGTGCCGGAGGAGAGACTTGAACTCTCACATCTTGCGATACTCGATTTTGAGTCGAGCGCGTCTACCATTCCGCCACTCCGGCATTTTCCACTTCAGGGTATCATGTCGGACGCTTTTTGCAAGCATGAATCTTATGATACAATGTTCCCATATTCTAATTTTTCGGAAAAACAAAACATGGAACTTTATTCAAACAGCATTTTTTTCATAGAAACCGACAAGATCAAGCCGAATCCGTTCCAGCCGCGGCGCGAGTTTGACGAGGCGCGCCTGAAAGACTTGGCGGAATCGATCCGTCAGTATGGCGTGCTCCAGCCGCTCGTCGTCTGCCGGCTTGAAACGGTCCGCGACGACGGCGGCATGGTCGTCGAATACGAGCTCATCGCGGGCGAACGCCGCTTGCGCGCGGCGAAGCTCGCCGGCGTTCTCCAAGTGCCGGTTGTCATCCGCGTGGGCGATTCGAGCATGACCAAGCTCGAGCTCGCGATCATCGAAAATCTCCAGCGCGAAGACTTGAATGCGGTGGAACGCGCTCGCGCGTTCCACCGCTTGGTCGACGAATTCGGATTCACGCATGGTCAGATCGGGCAGAAGATGGGCAAGAGCCGCGAATATGTTTCCAATACGATGCGCCTGCTCTCCTTGCCGCAGGATATCCTCGACGGTCTTTCCGCCGGAAAGATTTCCGAAGGGCATACCCGCCCGCTTCTCATGCTTGCCGACCGCGCCGCCGAGCAATCCGTCCTCTTCAAGGAAATCGTCTACAAGAAAATGAGCGTGCGCGAGGCGGAAAAATTCGCACGCAGGAGCGCAGTTGAAAAGATCAGGAACAAAGAATATATTCCCGATCCGGAAATCATCGATATCGAAGCGCGGCTCGGAGAGACGCTCGGGACGCGCGTGCACATCGAGAAGCGCGCGGATGGCGGGCAGATAACCATCGATTTCTTCACGACCGAAGATCTCCACTCGATCATGGATATGCTGAAAAACGCTCCGGTGCAGGGCAAGACCGCGCTCATGGACAGATTCATCGAAGCTACGACTCCGGCAACAGAAGAAGGCGGCGCGACTGCTCCGTCGTCCGGCGAAACACATTCGGAATTGATCGATCTGTCGGACGATCGGACAGAGGACGACAAGAATGCCGACGACAATTCGGATCTCTATACCATAAAGAATTTCTCGCTCTAGATCAGGTTTTTCCCTAAAGCATCCGTTCCGGAAATTCCGGATGGAATTTCAAATAGCGCGCGATACGGTTGCGCGCGAGCGCCGTTTTCGCGTGGTCGAGCCATTTCGAGGTGGGATGGATATTGCGCTTTGTCTCGACCTCGACGATGTCTCCGGTCGCAAGCCGTGCCGACATCGATACGAATTTCCCGTTCACCTTAGCGCCGGAGGCATGCGTACCGATGTCGGAATGCACGGCGTAGGCGAAATCGAGCGCGGATGATCCGTCGGGCAGGTCTATGATGTCGCCCTTCGGCGTGAAGATGAAAACGCGGTCGCCGAAGAAATCCATTTTCAGATTCTCGAAAAATTTGTCGACATCTTTCTCATTCTTCTGCGCGTCGCGGATCTGTTGCAACCACGCATAGTGATTTTCCAGATGCCGTTCGATTTTTTTCTTGCTGCCGTGCTCTTTGTACGCGAAATGCGCGGCGATTCCGTATTCCGCCTGCTCGTGCATCTCTTTGGTGCGGATCTGAATTTCCACGATGCCGCCCGTGCCGGTAAAAATGATCGTGTGGAGCGACTGGTAGCCGTTTGGCTTCGGGCTCGCGATATAGTCTTTGATCCGGCCCGGGAGCGGCTTCCAGACGCCGTGGATGACGCCCAAGATGTGGTAGCACTGTTCAACAGTGTCGACGATGACGCGGAGCGCGATGATGTCGTAGATCTTATCGATGTCCATGTCGTGCCGGCGCAATTTCTTGAAGAGCGAATACAGATGCTTCACGCGGTGATCGATGATCTCTCCTTCCATGCCGTGCTGTTTCAGGAGTTTCCGCAATTGCTTTTCGACTTCCGCCAGATATTTTTCTTCCGCCTCGGTCTTTTCGCGGAGGAGCTCGGTGACTTGCTTGTATTCTTTCGGATACGCGAAGGGGAAGGCGGCGTCTTCGAGCGCGCCTTTCAGTTTACCCATTCCCAAACGGTGCGCGAGCGGAGCGTAGATCTCGAGCGTCTCAAGCGCGATCCTGCGCTGTTTGTCGGGACGGACGAATTCTAATGTTTCCACATTGTGCAATCGGTCGCAGAGCTTGATGATGATCACGCGCATGTCGCGCGCGAGCGAGACGAAGAATTTCCGCAGATTCTCGACATTGCGCTCGATGCCTTTGTATTTGATCGTGCCCAGTTTTGTCACGCTCTCGACGAGCCCCAGAATATCTTTGCCGAATTCGCGCTCGATGTCGCGCGCGGTGGTCGCCGTGTCTTCAATCGTATCGTGGAGGAGTCCGGCCGCGACAATGGTGGGCGACATGCCGAGATTCGCGAGATTTTTTCCCGTCGCGAAGACATGGTTGAAATACGGCTCGCCGCTCTTGCGGCTCTGGCCTTCGTGCGCGGTTTCGGCGAAGTGGTAGGCCTTGGTAATGAGCTCGCGGCCCTTGTGGTCGAGCTTCGGCAAAAGGTCGATGATTTCTTTGATGTGGGGCATGATAGGAAGATAAAAGATAAAAGAGAAAAAATTAAAAATAGACACTACAATACTTAGACTTACAGTAAACAGGAAAATCAGCCGCGTCGCAAGCGACGCGGCTGATTCCTTGGACATTAGAAATTAGTGATTAGATATTTCTTTACGACAAGGTCTTGAAAAATGAGTCCGCCGGTTTCGTGCCGGAGAGGATGCTTTTTATTTCCTGATCGAGTTCGTCGAGCGTGAATTGCGATTTGACCATGTATGAGATCGCACCGAGATCCTTTGCGCGGGCGATGTCTTTTTCTTCCGAGAGATTCGAAAAGACGATGACCGGAATATTTTTCAGCGCCTCATCTTTTTTCATCCGTTCGAGCACTTCGAAGCCGTCAGATCCGGGGAGCAGGAGATCGAGGAGTATGATATCGGGCTTTTCGGATACCTCAAGCCGGACGCCATCGATGCCGTTCGTCGCGACCGCCGTCTCGAATCCGCCGACGCTGAATTTGCGCGAAACCAAACCCTGCAAGAACTGATCGTCTTCGATAATGAGGATTTTCTTTGCCATGTGCGCATTATACCCTTGTCCTCCGTTTTTAATCAAGACCGCTTGCCTTAATTTTATAAAGGCGTATACTGTTTCCGATACGAATTTGTTCTTTGTGCTTCTTGTGCAGTTTGACCAAAAGGCCATTTTTTGCCCGTTCTTCGCGCACTATTGGCTAATCTATAAAATTGATTTCACGTCAAAAAGGCATAAGCAGATACTAGTCATTGAAAGATTTGTAATGATCAAGAAGTTTAGATTCGTTGGTCCATTAACCTAATCGTCCAACAACCGATACAATATCACAACCTAAACTTTTTGATTCAAGGACGGCGCTTCGGCACCGTCTTTTTTTATTCGTGTTTTTAAAAAGCACCATGATTTTCGCCATGGCGAAAATCATGGTGCAAGCTCGGTTTGCTCAAAATACAGGTTTTCAAGATAGTACGATCGTCGTCATAATCCACCACGGGGTTTCTATTTCTTTGCCAATTTATGTGGATTGTGGTTTGGACATGTCTTGTTACTACATCTCTCCGGAATTGTTTTTGTGTCTTCTCCCAGTAGTAGAAAATCATGCCGAATGCGCATGATTTTCACTACGGGACTGCGGAACTATTTTTTCTTGATCAATTTATCTGGTCGATAATTTAGACATTTGTTGTTACTACAGCGTTCTGGGATTGTCTTGGTTCCTTGCATCATCAAGCTCCCGCACATGGGGCAGAGGGCGCCGGTCGGCTTTGCTTTGATCGCATTCTTGCAGTCGGGATAATTCGAACACGAGTAGAATATGCCGAAGCGCCCGCGGCGCTCCATCATTTCTCCTTTCTTGCAGACCGGACATTGTACGCCGGTCATTTTCTTTTTCTTCTCTTCCTCATCTTCTTTGATGAATTTGCATTTCGGATAGCGCGAGCAGGAAACGAACATGCCGAATCTTCCTTCGCGCGTTACGAGCTTGCCGCCGTGTTTCTCGAAACAGAGCGGGCAATTCTCGCCGGTTTCTTTCGGACCCGCCATCTCCGTGCCGTCGATTTTCCGCGCGCCGTCGCAGTCGGGATAACGCGAACAGGAATAGAATTTTCCGTTCTTCGAAAGCTTGACGATCATCTTCGCGCCGCATTTCGGACAGAGCATTCCTTCCGGCGCGTCGCCCAAGTTCGTCGCCTTCGCAAGCTTGTCTTTCGCCTTAACTTCTTTCAAAAACGGCGTGTAGAAATCGCGCAAGGTTTTTTCATATTCGCGCTTGCCTTCCGCGATCTCGTCGAGCTCGTCCTCCATCTCCGCCGTGAAGGTGTCGGAAATATAGGTCGGAAAATGTTCTTCCAAGAATCCGGAGACGACTTCGCCGGTGTCGGTGGGTGATAGCGTTTTGCCCTGCTTCAAAACATATTCGCGGTCTTCGAGCGTGCGCATGATGGACGCGTAGGTCGAAGGCCGGCCGATGCCGCGTGCTTCGAGCTCTTTCACGAGTCCCGCTTCGCTGTAGCGGTTCGGGGGCTCGGTGGCTTTTTCCGTGCTCGAGAGATCGATGAGCTTCAAACTCTCGCCGTCTTTGACTTTCGGCAGTTCCACATCTTCGCCGCGCGCGTCCGTGTCGCATGCGAGCCAGCCGGGGAAGAGCACGCGCGAGCCGTTGGCGGAAAATTCGGGAATATCATCGTGCCGGACGACTTTAGCGGAAATTTTTGTCTTCATGAGTTTCGCATCCGTCATTTGCGAAGAAACGGCGCGCTCCCAGATGAGCTTGTAGAGTTTTTTCTGTTCGTCGTTTACGCCGGCCGAAAGCATTTCCGCGTGCGTCGGACGGATGGCTTCGTGCGCTTCCTGCGCGTTCTTTGATTTCGTCTTGTAGACATGCGCCTCGGCATATTCTTTGCCGTATTTTTTTGCGACGACGGCGAGAATAGATTCCTGCGCGGCTTTTCCCAGAGTCACGCTGTCTGTTCGCATGTAGGTGATGTGGCCGGCCTCGTACAATTTCTGCGCGACTTGCATCGTGCGCGACGGAGAAAAGCCGAGGCGTGTGCTTGCGACTTGCTGGAGCGTCGAGGTCGTGAACGGCGCCCGCGGCGAGCGTTTCTGTTCGGATTCTTTGACTTCACCCACGATCCACGGATTTTCTTTGCCGGCTTTCAAGATTTGTTCCACGACTTTTTCGTCTCGCGGTTCTTCGCTACAGGTCAGTTGTAATTTTTCTTTTTTCTCCGTTTCGAAAAGCCCTTCGAGCGTCCAATATTTTTCAGGGATAAACGCGCGGATCTCGCGCTCGCGCTCCATGATGATGCGCAAGGCGGGGGACTGCACGCGTCCGGCGGAGAGTCCGTAGCGCACTTTTTTCCAGATGAGACCGGAGAGGTCGTAGCCGACCAAGCGATCGAGCACGCGGCGCGCTTCCTGCGCTTTGACCAATTTTTCATCAATATCGCGCGGATGCTTGAGTGCTTCTTCCACGGCTTCTTTCGTGATCTCATTGAACGCCGCGCGTTTTATAGCTTTCAGCTGTTTGCTTCCGGCTTTCAGCTTCTCATTCAAAATTTCGGACAAATGCCAAGAGATAGCTTCTCCCTCGCGGTCGGGGTCCGTCGCAAGAATGATTTGATCGGATTTTTTTGCAAGTGTTACCAGTTCGTCGATGACTTTTTCTTTGCCTTTTGATATTTCATAGAACGGGATGAAGCCGCCCTCGATGTCGATGGCTTTCTTGTTCGACTTCGGCAGATCGCGTACGTGGCCGACGGACGCGCGCACGGTGAAAGCGCCGTCGAGATATTTCTCGATCGTTTTTGCTTTTGACGGAGACTCAACTATTAAAAGTTTCATAATCCATTAATTAGTAGCATTGAAAGTTTTTTTTAGCAAATTCAGGCAGTAAAAAACTCCGCTATTCGCGAAGTTTAGAGACAGAGGGCTCTCATCATTTTTTCCTGCGTTTTTGCATCTGCAAACTCGACCAATTTTACAACCATCATCAGATAGGATTTCGCTTGCAGTTTCTGTTCATCGTAATGCGGTGCAAGGGAATAGAAGGGAATAAATGCCGATTCGTAGCGTTCGTATCTGCGCAATTTTTCCAAGAGAGAAATCTCTCTGGAATAATACTCCACATAATCCACGATGCAGTCGTTCTTTTCCATTACCCAATACGAGAGCGAAGACTTATTGATTGTCATGCCGAACAATTCATCCTGATCATTTTTCAATTCACAACGAAATTTCATTATTTCAGGAAACAGTGATCTGTTTTTATCCAAATCCTCCTGTAGATAATCTATTTTTCTTCGCCAATAAGAGGTGTTTATTCCAAAAATCACGACAAAGACCAAAAGAAATGAGAACATAATCTTTTTCTTTGTATTTTACTTCCTAAAATCTTTTTGTCAAATCCTTATTCTATAATTCTATAGAATTATAGAATATAAAATCGCACGCTTTTTTGTCATTAAAAATTGGCAATCAGACACTTTATTGCACTCGTGAGCGGCCGCTCACGAGTGCAATAAAATGCTTTTTCAACATTTTCTGATTCCCCCGAGCTCTTCTTTGATGAGCCCTTTGATTTCCATGATGGAGAGGAGCGTATTCGTCTCATGCGTCGGCTTTTGGAGCGCGCGGATGAGGATGTCGCGGGCGCAGGGTTCGTTCAATAATTTTAGGACGGCGAGTTCTTCGGCCGAGCAATCCTTGTATACATCTTTACTTTTTTCTCCTTGCTCTTTGATCTCGAATCCCAACGCTTCCAAAATGTCTTCGCTTTTCGTGATCGGCGTCGCGCCTTGGCGGATGAGGATGTTCGTGCCTTTCGAGCTCTCGGAAAATATCGAGCCGGGCACCGCCAAAACATCGCGGTTGTATTCGGTGGCTAGGCGCGCGGTAATCCGCGCGCCGGATTTCTCCGGAGCTTCGACCACCAAAACGGCGCGACACATGCCGGCGACGATTCTATTGCGCCGCGGGAAGCTCCACTCCGTCGCGCGGAAATCCGGTTCGAATTCTGAAATGAGCGCGCCGCCCTGACGCAGAATTTCTTCGGCGAGCGGAAAATTGCTCCGCGGATAGAGTACCCGAGCATCGAGTCCGGAGCCGGGAAAAGCCAGCGTCGTCAGACCGGCGCGAAGCGCGGCCTTGTGCGCGATCGCATCGATGCCGAGCGCGAGCCCCGAAACGATCACGATCGGATATCCGCGGAGTCCGTCGATCAGTCTTTCACATGCTTCCTTTCCATAGCTCGTGTATTTCCGCGAACCGATGACGGCCAGATAAATCGAATCTTCCGGCGGGAGCTTGCCGACGATATAGAGACTTTTCGGCGGCTGGGGAATCTCGAGGAGCTGGGGAGGAAAATTTTCAAGAGAAAGTTTTTCAATTTTGTATGACATTTGAGTATTTTAACACTTTCTTAAATTATTACCCCAGTCTTACTTTTAAATTTAATTTTCTTGTGAGGCGCTCGATTACTCGGCCCTATTCGGGCTTGCCTCACTTTTTCATATTGGCGATTTGGGTTTTTAAATGTATACTGTGTCCATTGGACATAAAAGTAAGACGGGGTGGCGATTTTTATAGTCGCTTCGCTCGTTAAAAATCAGCCATGCTTGATATCAAATTCATCCGTGAACAGAAAGAGTTCATAAAAGAGGTTTTGCGAAAGAGGAAAACGAAATTCGACCTCGACGCTTTTCTCGCGCAGGACGACAAGCGTTTGGAAATCCTGAAAAATGTGGAGCATCTCCGCTCCGAACAGAATCAGGTCTCAAACCGCATCGCCTCGAATCACACAAAAGATGCCGAGCGCGCCCAGCTCATTTCCGAGATGCGCGGTCTCAAAGAAGAGCTGAAGAAATCCGAAGATGATCTCAATGAAATCATGAAAGAGTGGCAGAAAGACATGCTTGTCATTCCGAATATCCCGTCCGCCGACACTCCGGAAGGTCCGGACGAATCCGGCAACAAGGTTTTGAGGACTTGGGGGGAGAAGCCGGCATTTTCTTTTGTTCCGAAAGACCACGAAGAAATCGGTAAAGCTCTCGGAATCATCGACACCGACACGGCGGCGATAGTCACCGGTTCGAGATTTTCATATCTGAAAGGCGATCTTGTGAAGATGCAATTCGGGCTCATACAGATGTGCTTCGAACTCCTGACGGATGATGAGAAGCTGACACAGATCGCGAAGGAAGCGAATGTGAATGTAAAAATAAAATCGTTCATACCGATCATTCCGCCGGTTTTCGTGCGGCCGTTGATTCAGGTAAAGATGGCGCGCTTCCTCACGCCGGAAGAGCATTATGTTTTTCCGGAAGACGACCAAATGCTCGTGGGAAGCGCGGAGCACACGCTCGGCCCGATCCACATGGATCACATTTTCAAAGAAGAGGATCTGCCGATCCGTTACGCCGGCTATTCGACGGCTTTCCGCCGTGAAGCGGGCGCCGCGGGGAAAGATACGGCGGGCATCCTGCGCCAGCATCAGTTTGACAAGATCGAAATGGAAACTTTTTCCCTGCCGGAACATTCCACGGAAGAGCAGAATTTTTTGGTCGCTATCCAAGAGCATCTTTTGCGCGAGCTCAAGCTCCCGTATGAGGTTATGATCGTCTGCACGGGCGACATGGGATTCCCCGACAATCGCCAGATCGATATCAACACATGGATGCCCGGACAAGACCGCTATCGCGAAACACACAGCGCGGATTCGACCGGAGGATTCCAAGCGCGCCGGCTCAACACCAGAGTCAGGAGGAGCGACGGGAAAATAGAGCCGGTGCACATGAACGACGCCACGGCGTTTGCGATCGGACGCACGCTCATCGCCATCATCGAGAATTACCAACAAGAAGACGGGAGCGTCCGCGTTCCCGATGTTCTTGTTCCGTATGTGGGGAAGGAAGTTATAAAACATAGATCATAAATCATAAATCATAGAACATAAATCATAAGTTATAGAACACATAGCGGGGCGTTCTCGTGGAGAACGCCCCGCGAGCGTGATATAGTTATCTCGTGCCGCAGATCAGAGACAATAAAATCTCAAAGAAGAATCTCATGCCGGAGCGTATCCGCAAAGGAAGGCGGAAAAGCTTTTTTTTGCGCGTACTTTTCATCTTTCTCGGACTCGCCGCGCTCTTGGTCGGACTTTCTTTCGCGTCGCGCATTCCGGCCGCTCTCGTCAAAGAAACGACCGTCGTCGGCAACGAAGTTGTCTCGTCCGACGATGTCGTGCGCGTCGTGGAGGGCGAGCTCTCGGGCCGGTATCTCCGTCTTTTTTCCAAACGGAATGTTTTCTTGCTCCGGAAATCGCGCATCACGGCGCTCATAAAAAAAGATTTCCCGCGCTTCGAAGATGCCTCTCTTTCGATCATCGACACGAATCATCTGGTCGTCCGCGTTCTCGAGCGCAAAGGAAGATATCTCTGGTGCGAAGGCGCGTATCCGATAGCGCCGGACACAGCGCCTCTCTCATGTTTTTTTGTCGACGACCGCGGCTACATATTTTCTGAAGCGCCATATTTTTCCGGCAACGCGTATTTGAAATTGTATGGCGGCATCAAAGAAGACGGTGACATGGTCGGCAAAAACATACTATCCGAAGCCGCTTTCAAAAATATATTGAACGCATACAACGGGCTCAAGGCGATCGGGCTTTCACCGGAGGTCATCTCCAATTCTCCGCCGGAGATCTTAGAAGCGTATCTAGAGCATTCGATCGATTCGCAATCGTCGCGCGCTAAAATAATCTTCTCGCTCTACGGCTCTTCCGAAGATGCTGTGGCAAACATCTCCGCCGCTCTTCACGCGGAAGATTTCAAGAATTCCTACAAAGCGCATCCGGAAAAGCTCGAATATATAGATACGAGATATGAGAAGAAGGTGTACTATAAATTCACGAAGTGAATTTATAAATGCCTAAATCCTAATTTCTAATGACTAATAAAATTAAAACTTAGAAATTAGACATTAGATATTAGAAATTTATTAATGATTACCGGATTCTGGTTAAAACTGAACAAACCCTTCTTCTGTCTTGCTCCCATGGCCGATGTCACCGACGCGGTATTTAGGCGCGTGATCGCGAAATACGGCAAACCGGATGTCTTGTGGACGGAATTCGTCTCGGCCGACGGCTTGATGCATGAGACTGCAAGACCAAAACTTCTCGTAGATTTTATTTATACGGAGTCCGAACGGCCGATCGTCGCGCAGATTTTCGGTTCTCGTCCGGAAAATATCGAAGGCGCGGCCAAACTTGCGAAAGAGCTCGGCTTCGACGGCGTCGATATCAACATGGGTTGTCCGGATCGCGCGATCGAACGGCAGGGCGCGGGCGCGGCGGCGATGAAGGACAAAAAGTTGGCGGGTGAAATAATAGAAGCCGCGCGCCGCGGCGCTCCGGAATTGCCCATTTCGGTAAAAACGCGCATCGGTTGGAACAATATCGAACTGGAGTGGATAAAATTCCTGCTCGAACAAAAACTGCCCGCGCTCACCGTGCACCTGCGCACGCGCAAAGAAATGTCCAAAGTCGCCGCGCACTGGGAGCTCATGCCGGACATCATAAAGCTCCGTGATGAAATTTCTCCGGAAACTCTCTT
>CALRFC010000021.1 GCA_943356395.1 Candidatus Nomurabacteria bacterium | reverse complement strand
TTTGTCCATGAAAAAGATTTTGAAAAAGTAAAAGATATCTCTGCCGATCCAAATAAGGTGCCGAGCGAAGCTCAGAAGCCGGATGCTGACGGGATCGTTCATATCAATCTGAAGGCGCAAGAGGTCATTTCTGAAATCGCTCCCGGAATTTATTTCAATTATTGGACCTATAACAAACAGGTTCCCGGCCCGATGTTGCGCGTCCGCGAGGGCGACACGATAGAAATAACTCTCTCAAACGACCAATCGAGTTTGCATGATCATAGTATCGATTTGCACGCAGTAACCGGTCCGGGCGGCGGAGCCACTCTTACCCATGTCGCGCCCGGAGAAACGAAAGCTTTCAGATGGAAAGCGCTTAATCCCGGACTTTATGTGTATCACTGTGCAATGCCAAATGTCTCAACGCATAATTCTCATGGACAATACGGACTTATTTTGGTCGACCCAAAGGATCCGGCACTCGCTCTTCCAAAAGTCGATAAAGAATTTTATATAGCGCAGGGAGAATTTTACACCGAAGGGCAGCTCGGTCGGCGCGGGCTAGTGCCGTTCGATGGCGATGCATTGCTTTCCGGCAATCCGAATTATGTGGTTTGGAACGGCAAGATAGAAAGCGCTCCACGAATGGAAGCAAAAGTTGGAGATAAAATCCGCATCTATGTAGGCAACGGCGGAGTGAATCTCATTTCTTCCTTTCATGTAATCGGAGAAATTTTCGACAAAGTCTATCCTGAAGCAAATATAGGAGGATCGATGGAAAAAAATGTTCAAACCACTGCAGTCACCCCCGGTGGAGCAAGTATCGTGGAGTTTGCTTTAGATGTCCCCGGCAAATATCTGCTTGTTGATCATGCGCTCGCACGAATGAACAAAGGGGCGTGGGCGGTGCTTGAAGTGAGTGGTGAAGAAAATAAAGCAATATTTCAGAGCATAAAATCGGTAACAGAACACATGAATATGAAGATGCATTAAAAAACATCGCACTCGTAGGCGGTCGCCGACGAGTGCGATGTTTTTTTGATTGTTCCGAAACAATCTCTAGATAAACAAATACGCAAGCGCGCCGCCCAAGAGCGCGAGATTTTTCGTGAACTGGATATGCTCCATCCTTTTTGCGTTCGGATCGGTTTCGTTCCAAAAAGCGTGCATCTTGAAAGTTACCGGAACGAGAAAGATCACGAGCGCCAAGACCGCGAAGAAAACATACAACCCGAGAATGATCCCGAGCCCGCCCAATATTGCAAGGAGTCCGGAGACGGCAACCGCCAATTTCGGCATAGGGACCCTCTTCATTGCCGCATAGCCGGCCATGGAATTCAATTTCTTAAAATGATTGAAGCCGTTCCAGACAAAATATCCTCCGAACAATATGCGACTCAAGAAAAATATGTAAATCATGATGAGATCGTTTAATGGTAATGCCTGATTGTATCACATTGTCCTAGTGCGGCACGGAAGCGTTGGCCGCTGATCCGATTTCCGTGTTAAAATTAGGAAAATTCTTTTTATGGATCTCATACAAATACTTTTCCTGATCTCTTTCGCCCTTGGCGTCGTTCATTTGACGGTCATATCGATAACATTGTATCTGCATCGCTCGCTCACGCACGGAAGCATCGTGTATTCGCCTTTCATGCGCTTTCTTTTCCAATTCTGGCTGTGGTTCGCCTGTGGCATAAGCGCGGACGGCAGGAGGCAGTGGGTCGCCGTCCATCGCTGGCATCACGCCGAAACGGACAAAGAAGACGACCCGCACAATCCGAAGCAAAAAGGTCCTCTGAAACTTTTCCTCTTGGCTTTTTTCTATTATCGCAAAAGCGTCAACGAGATGAAATGGCGCAAGATGCCGAATAAAGAAGAAACGCTCTATGAGCACTACACGGCCGGTTTGCCCGCGTACAATTGGTTCGACTATTTCACGGATTCAACCGGACCGTTCGGCGGAATCATTTTTTCGCTCATCCTCTACACGATTCTCTTCGGCTGGTTCGGGTTCGCGATCTGGCTCGCGCAGACGCTCTGGATGCCGGTCGTCGCAGGCGGCGTCATCAATGTCTTGGGACATACCGTCGGCCATCAGCCGGAAAATACCGGAGATTCGTCGCGCTCGCTCGCTCCGCGCAAGAAAAACATATTTTCGTGGATGCTCGTCGCTCTCCTTTCTTTCGCCGACGGCGGAGAACACCTGCACAATCCACATCACAACCGAGCAGGCTCGCCGCGATTCGGCAAAGGAGACGGATTGAATTTCGACATCGGATTCATGTACATCCGCTTGCTACGCCGATTTGGCGGAGTCTCCAGTATGAACGCGATTTGAATATCCCCCGCCTATGCGGGGGAATTTTTTGTTGCTACAATATATGCATGCAAGAATTGTATTGGGAAGGATATGAATACGAGCACAGGAAGCGTTCGCGCGATTGGTTTCTTGCGCTCGGCATCATCGCGGTCGCCGGCGCGATCGCGGCTTCCATCTATCACAATTATGTCTTCGCCGTTTTCATCGTCGTCTCCGCGCTCGCACTAGGCGCAATGGCGACAAAAAAACCGAAGCCGTTTGCCATACTTCTCGATGAAAAAGGGATTCATATAAACGAATACATTTTTCCATACAGGAATGTCAGCTCTTTCTGGATACCCGAGCACGAAGACGGCAGTGAAGGGCCGAAGCTCCTTTTCCACTCCGACAAGATCATTCTGCCGATCATCAGCATTCCGATCTACGATCACAACCCGATCGAGATCCGCGCATATTTGAGAAAATACATGAAAGAAGAAGAATTGCATGAGCCGGTCGTGCACAAATTGCTCGAGAGGATGGGGTTGTAGGATGGTTTGAAAAGGTCTTTCGATTCCTACCCACAAGCAAAGCAGTTTGCTTGCTCGGAGTCACAATGCAAAAAATCTTGCCATGGCAAGATTTTTTGCATTGTGACTCCGGTAGGAATCGAACCTACATCACGAGCTCCGCAAGCTCGTGTCCTATCCATTGAACGACGGAGCCGTTCCGATCTTGAATGATATTCCTTTAAAACGATTTAAACTATACGCTAGTTATGGTTTTTTTTCAACAATTGAAATTGCGCCGCGGCTTTCGCCGCGGCGCAATTTGTTATGTGTTATATGTTACGCGTTATGCGCTACGCGCGCTATCTTTTGCCCATTCCTTCAATTCATCATACGGGCATTCGCCGCAGACGAATTTTTTCGTTTCAGTGTTGTAAAAAAAGGGCACGCCGCCGCAACAGCCGTTGTCGAGCGCTTCGCAGATTTTCAGATTTTCTTTGTTGTGCCAGACTTCTTTCCGCTCGATAGAAACCCCCTCTTTGACTTCGAGGTCTCTGGCTGTTTTCTCCATCTCCTCGCAATGAGGACATTCTTTTCCGTAGAAAAATAAAAGGTGGGACATACGCTTACTGTAGCACGATCGGGAATTCAAGAATATCTTGCGGTAATTTGCCGCTCGGATCGGATTCCGTAAAGCGGATTTTCAAATTTTTTCCGTAAGCCACGATCGGCTGATTGAGGGTCGCGGTATACGGAACGGGATTCTGTGTCATCCAATTTTCCTTCGTGAGAAACGGACTGCTTGAAACAACAACGCCGGTCACCGTGTCGATCACATCGACGATGCCCGCCTGTCCCTCGAAGACGCTCCATGAACAGCCGAGCGAAGCCATCTTCGTGTTGTCGACTATCGCAACGACAGCGATCGGGAAAGAGAGCGGAAGGTTCGGATTCGGAGACACGACGGAAAGTCCGCAGTGTTCGGTCGCGATCTTCGGCTTTTCGGCGACAACCGGCATTTTTGCGCTTGTCGGAACAACCGCCGTTTTTGTTTCCGGCTCGGGATTTTTGCGAGGAATCTTCGTCGAGAAATAATACAAAAGCCCGTACACGATAACGAGAAAGATGAAGGTGATTATTATTGTCGGATTCTTTTGGAGCGTTTTCATACTGTGATATGTAGCGCACTAATACATTTACAGACGGCAAACGAGGCGTTTTCTTACAAACAAAACCCCTTTCGGGGCTTTTGTTTTAGCGTATGGAACGAGCGATGCGTGACTTCTTGCGGGCAGCGGTGTTCTTCTTGATGATACCCTGCTTTGCGGCCTTGTCGATCGCGCTGTAAGCGGTCGCTAGGAGCTTTTTCGCCTCGTCTTTCTTGTCGGCACGAACGAGCTTGAGGACATTCTTCATCGATTCCTTCATGGCTTTCGATCGGCGATCATTCACGGCTTTTTTCTTGTATGACTGGCGCAGGGCCTTTTTTGCTGATTGGATGATGGGCATGGCTGATTTTTAAGGAGCGAAGCGACTATAAAAATCGCCATCCCGCTCCGATTTTTTCGTTAGTAATCTGGTAATAAATAATTTAAAAAAATAATCAAAAAACTGGTTGCGAAACGCGGGGCCGGACAGGCCATCCCTTTTGCGCGAAGCGTTTCGCCATGGAAAGAATTAAAAATCGGGGCTGGGATAGAAATCAATATCTGCGTTTGGACACCGAGACTATAGCAGGAATGGTGTAAAAAGGCAAGAATCCTTAAAAATAAAAAGTGCTGTTTGCTTTTTGCCCGCCCGACTGAACGACAATGCTTCAGTCCCCGCCAGAACGACTCTGTCGGGCTGGGTTCGGGCGGACAAACGGCTGGAAGCTGAGAACTTTTCTCTTACCCCATTCTCCCCCTATCCGCTTTCCGCTTTCCGCTATATACTATTCTTATGATTTCAAGAATTTCTGGAAAAGTTATAGCTGTCGGCGAGAAGCATGTCGTGATAGATGTCGGCGGCGTTGGCTATAAGATCTTTTGTACGGCCGATACGCAGGGCCGCGCCGCCTTAGGCGGCGCGGCTTCCCTCTTCACATATCTCTCCGTCCGCGAGGACGCTCTCGACCTCTACGGATTTTCCACGCAAGAAGAATTGGATTTCTTCGAACTCCTGATTTCCGTCTCCGGCATCGGACCAAAAGGCGCGCTCGGCATTCTCGGGGTGACGACGATCGAGACGCTGAAAAAAGCCATCGCGACCGGCGACACGAGCTATCTCACGAAAGTCTCCGGCATCGGCAGGAAGACCGCGGAAAAAATCGTCCTTGAACTCCGCGACAAACTCTCGGCTCACGGCGGCAAAGACGCGCGCGCCGCTCTTGGCTCCGAATCCGACGCGGTCGAAGCGCTCAAATCTCTCGGCTACTCCGCACAAGAAGCGCGCGATGCGCTTCGCGACATCGATCCGTCTCTTCCGACAAACACGAAAGTAAAGTCCGCGCTCCGGCTCTTGGCTGGTAAGTAATATGGAGAAATGAGTAGGAAAATCATGTGTATAATAATATGCACGACGGTGCATATTATTATACATTCAAAAATGCCCCGCGTTGCGGGGCATTTGATGTGATGCACTCTGAATGATTCAAACAAATTTTTTTCCTTTTACTTTATTTTTTTCTTCTTCCTTCGCTTCCATGAGCTCATCGATTTCTATCGGAGCGAAGAGTCCGAAAACGAGATTTCCGATCGCGCTTCCGACAATCATGACACCAAGGAGATTGTTCCATATAGTGAGAACAGCTATAGAAAATGCGATTTCCACGAAGCACCATAACAATAAAAAAGAAAAAGCTAAGAATGCGGCATCTTTGATGTCAGTTCCGAACATATCCGCGGTTCCATCATCAAGCACTTCTTCGAGAAGATCATCGCGCTTCCTCTTTATGGAACAAAAGAAGAAGATGAGTCCGCAAAGCACGGATCCGGCGCCGATCATGAATTGTCGCCCGAACGATTCTCCAAAAAGCTCGTTCGCGAACGAAAGCTTGTCTTTAAGGAGAAATGAAACGGCGATGAGAATACAAAGAGAAATCGATGCCCATTTGTACAAGGACAAGGAATTGATGGGTGCAAATACTTTTTTCATACGGAGTATTTTTTGTGAAAATTTTACTCATAGTACAGGAACAAGATTTTCTGTCAAGATAACGAATCGAAAAGAAAAAACCCGCGAAAAGCGGGCTTCATGATTTTTTGTTCTGAAATTTTCCGGCGAAGACGATCTATTCCGGCGGAAGAACCGAACATAATGCTTTTTCTCCGGCATATTCGCGCACTTCGGATGAAAGCGGAAAAGCTTCAACTGAAATATATTTTTCTTCACAAAGAATGCTTATGTATCCTTTCCTGTCTTTGACGGCAAACGGCAAGATGACCATCCCGTTTTCATTCGTCGTTTTCAAATGAGAAAACGCGAGAGAGATCGCGGTTGCCGATTCCGGAAGATACATGTTTTGCGATATCAGATTTTTCATTTCCGCTCCAAAATTTGGAATCGCGCGATACGACACGGAAACAAAATCCGGCAGGACGGGAGCGAAGACATATCCGACAACGCTAAAAATCCATGAAAAATCCGTATCAGTTATTTTCCCCGTATCGGCTTCGAGTTGCTTGAAAAGATTTTTCAGCACGGACGGCGAAATGAAGAACTCGCTCAAAAAAAGCTTTATTTCTCGGCGATTTTTTTCTGTCAGAGAAAATGGAAAATTTTTATCCACAATGTTTTTGATTTCGCGTCATTATACATCTTTCGGTATCGATTTGTAATCCCAGCCCTTGTTTTGTATTTAAATTAACGACAAAGCACTTGGTCTACGCCCGTTGGCGTCAGGATTGGCTATTCGCCATCGTGCTTTGTTTAGAAAATCATTTTCGTAGTAAAATCAACTATGTTGAAATTACTATTCACAAAACAAGGGCGGGATGGCGATTTTTAAGTCGCTTCGCTCTTTAAAAATCAGCCATGCCAGAACTCCCTGAAGTTGAAACGACAGTGCGCGGTCTCCGAAGAACAATCGTCGGCAAGAAAATTACCGGCGTATGGACCGATCTCGCGAAAATGAAAATCACGCGGCCGGATTATCGCGAAACGATAAAATATCTGCCGTTTTTCAAGAAATTCGAGCGTGAAGTCGTGGGAAAAAATATTCTTTCCGTCGAGCGCCGCGCAAAAAATATCCTGATACACATCTCCGGCGGACATACGATCTTGATTCACATGAAGATGACAGGGCACTTGCTTTTTGGCGAGTACGCCAAAAAGCAAGATTTGAAAATTAAAAATTCAAAATTAAAAATTTGGACTCCAATTAAGCCGGAATCATTAAAGGATCCGTACAACAGATTCATCCATTTTGTTTTCTCGCTCCAAGGCGGCAAGCATCTAGCATTCTGCGATTCGCGCAAGTTCGGCAAGATCACGCTCATCCCGACGAAAGACGCTCATGCCACAAGCCACTTGAAAGATCTGGGTCCCGAACCGCTCGCGAAAGATTTCACATTCGAAAAGTTCGCCGCAAGGCTGAAGCAGAAGACGCGCGCTCCGATAAAATCCGTCCTATTGGACCAGTCCGTCTTGGCGGGCGTCGGAAATATCTATTCCGACGAAGCGCTTTTTGATTCGGGCATTCATCCTCTGTCGCCCGCGGGAAAAATCCCGAAACAAAAATTGCGCGCGCTCCATGTCTCCATCAAAAAAGTCCTTTCACAAGGAATCGATTTCGGCGGGGATTCCATGAGCGACTACCGCAATGTAGACGGCGTCGGCGGAAAATTCCAGCACGAGCACAATGTCTATCGCAAAGCGGGAGAAAGATGCGGAAAAAAGAATTGCGCCGGAGTGATTTCTCGCATGTTTATCGGCGGTCGGAGCGCGCACTTCTGCCCGAAACACCAAGAGAAATATGGATAGCTTTCTGCTGCCAGCTGTTTGCTTTTAGCTTTTAATTCGAATCAAAAAGCTAGAAGCCCGTCCGAACGGATTCATCCGGGCGGGCAGAAAGCAATAAGCTAAAAGCTAGTATTTTTCTTCCCCTTATTCTTATCACTTATTCTTGTTATACTTCTCTCGTGGACGATTCCTACAAAGAATTGAAATGGTTTCTCGGAGCGCTCGCCGTGATCTGGCTCGTGTGGTTCTTCACCGGCGGCCCCGCGCGCTATGAATCCGAGCAAGCCGACAAGCCGTTCATCAAAGCGCCAACACCGCTCGACACCGGCGAGACATACGGCCCGACCGGCTATGTGAATGAGAGGGCTCCAAAAGACTGGACTTCGCTTCCGGTGCAGAGGTTTTTCGGCATCGCCGTACCGTTCGGCTGGAGGATCGAGAACGAGCAGAATGTCACGAGCATCTCATACCGCGCAACGCTCACGAACGGCATCACGCACCTGTATATGGACTACGGCGCGAATGTCGTCCCGCTCATCCCGACCGGCGACACGCGATACAAAGCGACATACGAAAAGATTTCCGGAGAAAATGCGGAGCTTATCCGGCCGGCGAATTCCGCGGGAACGATAACCGGAACATATTTCAGCCATACGCCGTCGGGCGCGCGCCTTTCGATTTCCGGCATCAATTTGAGCGCGCAAGAGATCCAAACGGCCTTCACGCTCTTTCGTACGATTCAATTCTTCGGCACATCATCGAATTAGCTGAAAAAGCGCGATTCCCGCCGCGACGGAAACATTCAGCGATTCTTTGCGGCCTTTCATCGGGATTTCGATAACGGCATCGCACTTATCCAAAATGTTTTTCGGAATGCCTTTCGTTTCTTCGCCCAAGATGAGGGCGATTTTATTTTTTGGTTTATATTTTCGATAATCGATCGATTTCGCCGATTGCTCGAGGGCTACGATTTCGTATCCGTCTTTCTTCAGTTGCGAAATAAGCGGGGGCAAGCTTTTCTTGTATTCCCACTGCACGAATTCTTCCGCGCCGAGGGCGACTTTGGCGAGATCTTTTCTCTTGCGGCCGAAACGATCAAGCGGCGAGGGCGTCACGCCGACCAGATACAGCTTCTCCGCCCCCGCCCCGTCCGCCGTCCGAAAGATCGAGCCGACATTGTGTGTAGAGCGGATGTTGTGGAGGATCAGCATTATTTCCTTATTTTTATTGATTTTTATGTTCATATATGGTATTTTTGTCGTGTTGTCTATTTGTTTATACCATATTCGCGCCCGTAGCTCAGTCGGTAGAGCAGCTCCCTTTTAAGGAGATGGTCGTAGGTTCGATTCCTACCGGGCGCACAAATTAAAAACCTTGCCCCGCAAGGTTTTTAATTTGTGCGAGCCGGAGCGCGACGGCGCGAGGCGGGACCGATAAAATTTTTGGTGTGTTATAAAATCTAAAATACAAAAAATTTTGAGAACATATTTCTAATTTTATCTGCCTTTCTTTTATTTCTGTTTATGACGAGCTTATTTCTGCCACCGTGACGAATAATCTCCAAAAGTTTCTTTTTCGCATTTTCATCAAAATCTTTCGTACCTTTATAAAATTGATCAATAGCTTCTGATACTTTTGGGTCAAGCCAGACCTCAATCAAAAAATCATCAAAAATGTTCACATAATAGTTTTGTTTTGAAAATAATTTAGTATCAGAAGCAAAATAGTTGGTAATTTTACCATCAAAATATTTTGCTACATACAAATCAAGAGTTGTCTTATTTCCAGCAAAGAGAAAAAGTTTCTTTCCGATTTTTGCCAATCTATTAAACAAATAGGTCTCACTTTCTGTTCTGGCAAGCAAAAACCATTCGTGTGGGTTATAGAGAAAAATCGGCGAAGTGACTGGAGTAATATCTGACAACACATCAAAAGCATGTGCCCAAAACATATCCGTTGCTTCAAAATTTTTAAATGTATAAGAAACTTTTTCTCCTTGCTTCAATCCGATAAAATTTATGTTAGGGCTATTTTCTGTCTGATATTTCAATCTAGTTTTTTCTACAAAATCACTCAATCTTTTAAGCCAAACACTTGAGAGAGAAACCTGCTCTTTACTATGTATAATAACCTCATTTTCTTTCAAATTTTTGAGTGATTTGTAGATTGCCTGCTTGCTGGTATTTTTGCGAACCAGTTTAATCTTTTCAATGAGAGATTTTGTATTTTCTGCTCCATTGCTCAAAACCTCTAATATCAGGTCTTCAATTTTTTGTTGCTTTTGAAACATAATGGTATTCTAGCAGAAAAGTGGTATATAGTCAACTATCTGTTGAATAAGTGACTGTTTATAAAGGTTATATTGACATTCATATTGAAATAGTGTATACTGTGTCCAGATAATAATGTTCTTAAAACAAAGTCCCTAACGGGCAATAGAAATGAAAAAGATTCGCAACTATTTGTATTTAGCTCTTACAAATTCATTTGTTCGCATGATGGTCTTAATGTTTATCCTTGTTATACGACTGGTGATATTTAGCACAGCCCGTAGCGCAGGAATCATTGACCCAATATTGCTTATGGTTATATTTTGTCACATACCATTTGCTATAAAAAGTCAGGATGAAGCGATTTGTTAGTTTAAAAGCAAAGAAAGGAATTTCCGTTGATAAATACTTCAGAAATTCCTTTCATTATTCAGCTCATAAAAATTTTGTGGGTTGATAGTGAAAATAGTTCTTTAACAAAATAATCCTAGTTAAAAAATCCCTCGAAAAGGCGAGGACTAGGGCAAATAAAAAAATGTCAAAAAAATCTAAATCTTTTCGGATGTCAGAAGATGACCGAGTAAACGGAATAGCTGCTGGCTCTTTTGTACTTGGCGTTATGTTTCTTATTCTTATTCCAGCGCTTGCTCTTAAGTGTCATCAGGATTCAAAATCAGAAAATGATTATCGCGAGCAAGGCGTTGTCCCTGTGTTCTATGATAATTTTGGAAACCCTTGTAGGGAAGTTGGTCCAGTTAAAAGTAATTGGATAATAAAAGGAACCTTCAAGTATTACAATGGTGATCTTTATGCCCTCTATGTTGTACCACTAAAAGATATGCAAAAGGAATATCGCTCTTGGTTCAACGAACACAAAGATGCCATTGCTTCTGAAATTGGTTATGTCAAATTAAAAGATGTAACTGATTATGGATGTGAGCATGCTGTCTCAAGAATTATCGGTCAAAAAGTATTCATTCACAATCTCTAAAACAAAAAAATATGAAAAGGAAATGGTTAAAATATGACATTATTGCTGTTGTAAAAATGATACTCGGTCCATGCTTATTTTTATCAACAGCAATCGGATTGCCTTGGTTTCTAATGAAAAACAAAGTGGAGTTCGCCTATGTTTTTGTGTTTCTAGTAGTATGGGCTGTAGTGTTTACTTTCGTAATACTACCAATGCTTAGATACAAAACTTTATGGAGAGGAAACGGAAAACTTAAGGATTATCGCCTCATAAGAACTGTTGGTAAATTCAGTCTTATAAAAGACGGACTGTTTGGCAACTTCCAGATTATTGAAGACAAAAATAAAGACGGAATTCCAGACAATAAGGTTGAAAAACATTTTATGGGACGAAGCGGATTTTGGACCTATCCTCGTAAATTAGAGGATATTGACTACCATGCGTTTCGTGAAGCCATGAAATCAATTAAAAATGAATAAAGGTCATTAAAGCCGACTCACAAATGAGCCGGCTTTTTCTTTCAATTCGCCAGCTGGATGACAACAAAAATGAAGACGATGCCGAAGACCGTCGCGAAGGTCG
>CALRFC010000020.1 GCA_943356395.1 Candidatus Nomurabacteria bacterium | reverse complement strand
GGTGTAGCGACGGCGTCGTTGATGGCTTTGATGCGGGCGATATTGAGCGCCGGATCGGGAACATCGCGGAGCATGCCGTGGACATTGCCGACGGACGGCGCAAAGAGGTCGATGCCGGTCGCTTCGATAAAGCTCTTGGCTTCTTCGGGTTTGGTGAGTTCATTTTCGGAAAGACCGACGCCTTCGGGGATAGCATCCAAAATTCCTGACGCTTGGCCGATATAGCCGAGCTCTGCTTCCACCAAAATATCTCGTCCGGTATTTTTAGAAATCACTCTCGCGTAGTCCACGCATTGCTTTGTGATTCTAGTGTTTTCTTCGATCGAGAGCTTTGCCCCATCAAAAATGACCATGTCGTAGCCCGCGTCGATACATTTTTTTACATTTTCAAAAGTGTAATGATGATCGGCATTTAAAAATATCGGCTGATTCGTTTCTTCGCGAGCGGTTTTTACTAAAGCCACGGCTTCATTCGTGCCGACGAATCCCTCCTCGCCTTCGGCCGTGCCCAAAATGACCGGCACGCCGAGCTCCCCCGCCGCTTCCACGATGGCGTGGAAAACCTCAATCGTGGCAAAATTAAAATGCCCGATGGCAATCCCCTTTTCCTCGGCTTCCTTTATGTATTCGCGCAGAGATTTCATGATGTAAGTATAGCAGATTTGGGAAATAAAAAAGCCCCGTGTTATGCGGGGCTTTGAAATAAGATGAAAAAACTACTAACTTGAGGTTGTTTTTTGGATTTCTTTAAGCTTTCTCTTTTCTTTTTCAATTTCAGCAAATAAATCTAGTAAGTATAAGAATAAGAAGAAACCCCAAAGCATGAGCAGATCATTCAATGTAGTAATCTCGATTAAAACGAAATTATTACCGAATCCGTAAAACATCGGAACAATAACAGCAGAAATTAGTGGGAGAAAAATAAGATACATAATTGCAACCCAAATAACTGTTACTAAAACCTTTCTACTTATCGCAAACGCTTTTGGAATCCACCCATTCACACACCAACGCATAAATGCAGTAATCAAAGCCAAACTCGCTAGAAATCTAAACCAAAATATCTTCGTTTCAGGAGTAGTCCCCTCACGATCGAAAGTGAATACTTTGTATTTTGGATCAAATTCGCAAATTTCTTTGACATGATTATACTTTGCCCAGAGTAGGAATCTGGCATCAAAGTATTGCTCAGTGCTGTCAAAGACAGTTTTTAGGCCGGGGCGATCATACGCCTTTTGCATCCCAACTCGCCATGCAGTTTTTTCTGTAGCACCGATGACCTTGAATGAATCAACGACGCGGCTGTAGGTTTGAGTTGTCTTGATGGTGTTCTCACCCTGAAGATTCATACTGTCGAATTGTTTCGGCAATGATAGAGTGAGTTCCATGCTGACTTTTTCAATCTTGTAGATTTTCGAATTTTTAAGTTCGTAATCTATTGTTGTTTTGGGTTGATCCGCAAATGCCAGACTCGGCAAAAGCATGATCGCAAGAAACATATTTTTCATTTGTTAAAAATTTTTTGGTCCGAGCACAGACTAGCATTTTTATACTAGTTTGTCAAGCATATAAAATCCCCTTTTTGTAGAGCTTTTTCATGCTAAAATAGTCCCATGAACGAAATAGACATTCTCGCCATTGGCGACATCGTGGTGGACGATTTTATACGGCTCAAGGATGCCGAAGCGTTTTGCGACATCGACCAGGAAAACTGCAAGCTCTGCGTGCGCTTTGGCGACAAGGTGCCATTCGAATTTCACAAAGTCGTGTATGCTGTGGGCAACAGTCCGAATGCAGCGGTTGGGGCGGCGCGGCTCGGTTTGAAACCGGCACGGTCGGCAACGATCGGCAACTATGAGAACGGCGAGGCTTGTTTGAAATCGCTCGAGCGTGACGGCGTCGCGCGAGACTTTGTGGAGCGCGACGCGACCTTGCCGACGAACTATCACTATGTTCTTTGGTATGGGCCGGAACGCACGATCTTGGTCAATCATTCGGCGTATGAGAGGCATATGCCCGTTTTGGGCGAAAACAGACCGAAGTGGATTTACTTGTCATCGCTTGGCGTGAACACGGAAAATTTTCATCATGAGATCGCAAAGTGGCTCGGTGAAAATTCTGATACCAAACTCGCCTTCCAGCCCGGCACATTTCAGATGAAGCTCGGGACGGAACATTTGAAAGACATTTATGCGCGAAGCGAAATCTTTTTCTGCAATGTGGAAGAAGCGCAGAGGATCTTGGGTCTCGAGAACAAAGCACCCGAAGGCGATGTCGGACACAAGGAATTGATGGACAAGCTCGCGGCGCTCGGCCCGAAAATCGTCGTCATGACGGACGGCATCAAAGGCGCGTATGCGCGGAGTGCCGACGGAAAATATTTCTTCATGCCGATTTATCCACACACGCCTGTCGAACGCACTGGCGCGGGTGATGCCTACGCGTCCACCATCGTTTCCTGCCTCGCCATGGGCAAATCGCTCGAAGAAGCTCTATTGTGGGCACCGATAAACAGCATGTCCGTCACGCAATTCGTGGCCGCACAGGAAGGCCTCTTGTCGGCGGAGAAAATACAAGAATATCTCGCCAAAGCGCCGGAGGATTATAAATTAAAAGAGATATAACCGAAACCATATGACATTCGATGCATACAAAAAAGGTATGGATAAAGATGAGTTTCGGGCGACAAAAGAACTCTCTCGGAAGCATTTGGAGGAGAAGACCGAGGAGCTGCGTTCGACCGACATATACAACGAACCGGAAGAGAAGAAATCGCATGTATATACCGAAGATGATACCCTCCCGACCGATATCAAGAAGCACCAACTCATCCACGACTCATCCAGAGTGGATGACATGAACGAAACCGCGACGGAGGAAATGGAACAAGAAAGAATTGCGGAACGAGCGGCGTATGAGACCGTGATAGCAAAAGAGCACCGTGAAGACAAGATTGCCGAGATCGAGGCGCGGATACGGGAACTTGAGCTCAAGGAGCAGGAACTTTCGAATCTTTCCGCCCGAGAAGGATTTGAAATGGAGGAGGAGCGACGCAAGATACAAGAACGCTATATGCAAGATCTGAAGAAGATGAGCGAACGCGCCGGCGCGGAAGAGGTCGGCCGCGCGAATAGCTCCGTATCGGTGCATTCGGATGAAATGGATGCCCACAAGAAAAAGCGTGCAGAACTTGATACCAGCCGTGAGGCGATAACGGAAGAGATAGTCGAAGCGAGAAAGATGTTAAAAATGTTCCGGATCATCGGTCCGGAACAGCAGAATTGAAAACGCCCCGCGAGCGCGGGGCGTTTTTACATGAGTACTTTAAACAATAGGAAAAGCGCGACCGCCGCCCAGATGAGATTGAGAAGGAGTGGCTGGTAGTCTTTGTGCTTGTAGGCGATGGAAATGATGCCGAGCGAGCCGGTAAGATTGAGCAATTGATACCAAAAACTTTCGACGCCGATTATCTGGAAACTGACTAGAACATATGCGACGACAATCGCAAAAACGCCGTACCAGCCGACGATGTCTTCCGCATGCAATGCTTTGTGGTGGAAATTGATGCTCATGATAGGAAAATAAAAGATAAAAAATAAAAGATAAAACTCTGTTTCAAAATCCCACTTTGGATACTTCCAAAGTATACCATACTATTTTCTGTCCATAATCTTCAATATGGCGAGCTTGATCGATTCCCGATCCATTCCGTAATGCTTTATGAGCTCATCCGGAGTGCCCGACTGGCCGTAGCGATCGTGGACGCCGATGAATTCGATCGGCACGGGAAAATTCGCGGCGAGACATTCCGCGACTGCGCCGCCCAATCCGCCGACGATCTGATGCTCTTCCACCGTTACGATGCGCTTCGTTTCTTTCGCAAGCGCAATCAATGCCTCGGTATCGAGCGGCTTGATCGTCGTCATGTTCAAGACTTTGACGCGGATCCCCTTCTTCTCGAGATCCTGCGCCGCAAGCATGGCGTTCCGTACGAGCGCGCCTGTCGCCACGATTCCCACATGCGCGAGTCCGTCCGGCTGCCAAAAAATTTGCGCTTTGCCGATTTCAAATGGCGTTTCTTCCGTCGTCATGATGCCCGTTTTTTCGCGCGCGAGGCGCAGGTATGCGGGCTTGTCTTTCCAATCAGGCGCGCCGGCAAGAGCGAGCGTCGCCTTCTTGGCCTCAATGGCATCGCATGGCGAAACCACCACCATATTCGGCAAGACGCGCATGAGTGCAATGTCTTCTATCGCTTGATGCGTTCCGCCGTCGGGGCCGACAGAAACGCCGGCGTGCGAGCCCACGATGACGACCGGCCGATCGTTGTAGGTAATCGTCGTCCTGATCTGCTCCCAGTTGCGGCCCGGAGAAAACATGGCGTAGGAGGAGACGAAGGGCCGCTTGCCCATGGCCGCCGTGCCGGAAGCGACCGTGACCAGATTCTGCTCGGCCACGCCGATTTCCACGAACCGCTCCGGAAATTTCTCCTTGAAGAAATGCATCTGTGTCGATTCCGTGAGATCGGCGCAGAGGGCAACGACATCATTTTCGGTCTCGCCCGCCTTCGCAAGCCCTTCGCCGAATCCCTTACGAATAGGAATCTGCTCGACAGAATCGGAGAGAGCGGAAGGGTTTAGTTTTAGATTGGGATTTAGCATTATCTAGGCACTAGGCTTTAGGCGCTAGGCAGTTAGCTTGTTCAACATTTTCATCACCTCTTCAAGCAGAGAATCGGATACATTATAGTTCAATTTTTCAGTCTTTGGTAACTTTTTTGATATCAATATTTGTGTCTCAAGTTCAGCCCCGGAAGCAAAAGCTATCGACAAAAATCTTTTAAACTCCGCGGCACTTCCCCGCATCTTACCTTCAGCAATGTTTGACGGTATGGAAACAGCAGACCTTCGCATTTGAGAAGTCAGACCAAAAATTTCTTCTTTAGGAAATTTCTCGGTAAGCGAATAGATTTCTTGTGCAAGCAATATCGACTTTTGCCAAACAATCAGATCCTTATATGTTTTCATATTGCTATTAGCTAGAGCCTAATTGCCTAAAGCCTAGCGCCTAGTTTTATTGATGCTCGCTCTTAATCCTTCCGCCCAGTGTTCGAAGTTCTTTAAGCGCCATAGAAGCTTCTTCTTTTGACGGCGGTTTGCCGTGCCAGTGGAAGTCGCGCTCGAATTCTTTCACGCCCTTGCCGGGAATCGTGCGGGCGATGATGACGGACGGTTTTTCGTACACTGCTTTGGCTTTGTTGATCGCCGCGTCGATTGCCTCGAAATTGTGACCGTCGATTTCCTGCACATGCCAGCCGAATGTCGCATACTTAGCACCCAAATCGCCCAAAGGCATGACATTTTCCGTGAAGCCGTCGATCTGGATGTTGTTGCGATCGACAACGGCGATTAGATTGCGAAGCTTTTCCTTGCCGGCGAGAAGTATCGCTTCCCATGTATTGCCTTCGTCGTGTTCGCCGTCGGAAAGAAGAGCATAAATCGTTTTTTCCGTACCGACGCCGTTGTCGAGACGATCAGCCAAAGCCATACCGACGGCCTGTGAGAGTCCGGCACCAAGAGGTCCGGAAGAAGTCTCGAGCCACGGCATATATTCGCGGTGCGGATGGCCTTGGAGGCGCGTGCCAAACTTACGGAGGGTCAAGAGCTCGGACACGGGCATGTAGCCCGCATGCGCCATTGTTGCGTAATAGACTGGGCAGATATGGCCGTTTGAGAGAACAAGACGGTCGCGCTCCGGCCAGTCCGGTCGTTTCGGATCGTGCTTGAGCGTGTGGAAGAAAAGCAGGGTAAAAATATCTGCCATGCCGAGCGGTCCCGCCGTGTGCCCCGAACCGGCTTCCACGAGCATCTCGATGATGGACATCCTTATTTTGTTCGCTTTCGTTTCTAAATCGATAATTTGTTTGTCGGTTAACACGCTTTTATTTTAGCATATTTGAAAGAACAGGATGTGTTTTTACACAGATGGAAACTACGATATGTGTTGTTTGATAATATTACATTTAACAAACCCCTGTTTGTTAAATGTAATATTGTATTTTATTGTATTTACTAACACTTACCTCACGAGTTACTAAGTATAATTGTTCGCTTCGCTCCAATTCTACTAAGTACCCGCGAGCCCGGCTCGCGGTTTTGCGTGCTCGCAAAACATCGCTGCGCCCGTCAAAACGAAAACAAGCCGCGCAGGCGGCTTGTTTTTAACGTTTAGGTCACGGATATTTTTCTGCTGAAAAATTCCGCGACCCCGCCTCGCGCCGCCGCGCTCCGGCTGTCGAAGAATATAAAAAGCCCCGCTGGGGGCTTTTTATTATCGCTTCGACCACTGCGGGGACTTTCTTGCCCCAGTAGTAGAGCAGAGCTCACTACGGGACTGAATAATTTATATTTTATTCAGATAACAAAATATATTGTAAATTAGCGCTTTGACCATTGCGGAGACTTTCTTGCCTTCTTTAATCCGAATTTGCGGCGTTCTTTCGCACGAGGATCGCGCTTCAGGAATCCGAGCGATTTCATCTTGCCTTTCATCTCTTCGTCGAAAATGACGAGTGCGCGGGCGATGCCGTGACGGAGCGCCTCGGCCTGCGAATGCGAACCGCCGCCGACAATCTTCGCGGAAATGTCGAATGTCGCGGAAGCTTTTCCTTTCAGCATCGGCTCATGGACGATGCGCGAAAGCTCTTCCGTCGGGAAATAGACGGCGGCGAGTTTGCCGTTCACCGTCATTACGCCTTTGCCTTCCGAAACGCGCACGCGGGCGGTCGAAGTCTTTCTTCGTCCGATCGTCTCGATGTATCCTTTTATCTTTGGGGTTGTCATTTTTATTATTCCTTAACCGTTAAATTTTTCATCATGCGCGGGCGAAGCTTGTTGCGCGGAAGCATTCCGAAAACCGCGTTCTTGAAAAGCTCGCCGTATCCTTTTTGGTCGATAAAATCCGCCAAGCTCGTCATCTTGAGCCCGCCCGGATAGCCGGAGTATTTTTCAAAAGACACTTCCTGCTTCTTCTTCTCGGAAATCTTGACCTTCGACGCGTTCTCGATCGTCACTGAAACGGGCGATACTTTGTTGCGCTCGAAAGACGGGGAAGTTTTTCCCATCAAGACCTGCGCCGCTTCGCTCGCGACGCGGCCGATCGCTTTTCCTGTTGCATCGATTGTGTGCTTGGTTGTTGTCATGTGAGTTTGCGTATAGTACCTCATTCCTCTTTATAATTCAAGGTCAGACGAATTCGATTACCGCCATCTTGCTCGCGTCGCTCTTGCGCGGCGGAAGCTTCGTGATGCGCGTGTAGCCGCCTTTTCTGTCGGCATATTTCGGCGCGATCTCGTCGAAAAGCTTTTTCATAGCGATTTTGGAATTGTAGAGGCGGGAAAGCACTAGACGCTTGTTCGCCGTCGTATTGATCTTCGCGCGCGTGACGAATTTTTCCATCAACGGACGGAGTTCGCGGGCTTTCGGTTCGGTCGTCGTGATCTTGCCGTGCCGGACAAGCGACAAGACGAGCCCCTTCATGAGCGCGTTCCGCTGGTTTTTCACCCGTCCGAATTTTCTGTTGTGATTGCCGTGCCTCATAAATCAGTAAATAGTTAGTAGTAAGTAGAAAATAGAAAATTCAAAAATTAATTCTTGAGCGTGATGCCGAATTCGCCGAGCGCTTTCCTGATTTCCTGAATGCCCTTCTCGCCGATGCCTTCGACTTCAAGCAAATCCTCCGCGCGCTTGCGAGCAAGCCCGCCAACGGTCCGGATTCCGGATTGAGCCAGAGAATTGACCGTGCGCGTGGAGAGTTCGAGCGTATCGATACGGGTCTTCAAGACATCCGTCATGTCGTCTTTGCCCTCGGTCTCTTCTTTTGCGCCTTTTTCCGATTTCGGAGATTCCGATGCTTCGCCTTTTGCCGGCATGGTTTCGGATTCGAATTTGAAATCGAATATCGCTTTCAACTGGGTGATCATGATTTCGATCGATTTCTCGAGAGCTTCGCGCGGCACGATCGTACCGTCGGTCTCGATCGTCATGCGCAGGCGGTTGAAGTTCGTTTTGTCGCCGACGCGCATGTTCTCGACTTCATATGAAGCGCGGCGGATCGGAGAAAAAATCGCATCAACGGCGATCGTGCCGATGTCGTTCTTGGATTTCTGATGGACTTCTTTCGGAACGAAGCCGAGCCCTTTTTCAACCACGATTTCCGCTTCGAAAGATTTTCCTTTCGCGGAAAGCTCGCAGACATACTGGTCGGGATTCAAAACTTCCACTTGTCCCGGACATTTTATGTCAGCGGCGGTGATTTTTTTCGGGCCTTTCACGCTCAATGTCACCGTTTGCGGCTCGTCCGAGAGGATCTTGAAGCGCACGCGCTTCAAGTGAAGGAGAATCGTGAGGACATCTTCCTTGACGCCGTCGATCGTGGAGAATTCATGGGAAACGCCGTCGATCTTGAGCGATACGATTGCGGCCCCCGGAAGCGAAGAGAGGATGATCCGGCGAAGACTGTTGCCCAATGTGTGCCCGTATCCCGGATACAGATTGTCGATCTCGTAGACGCCTTTCGACTCGGACTCCGAAACGATACGCGGCTTTGACGGAAGCATGATGTTTTGTTGAGACATAATTTTTGTGAGACGAGAGTCTCGTTTATTATGATAGTAAAAAAGTGAAGACGAAAAATTTTAACGCGCGTAGAACTCAAGCACTGTGTGGAAGTCGAGCTTGCTTTCGGTGTTCTTCGGCATTCCGGTTATTGTTGCTTCCATCTTTGCCGGATCGAAAGAAATCCAATTCGGGACGATAGTGCCTTTGGCTCGCTTCTCCAATTCGGAAAAGAGGACGCTCTTCCTGCTGCCTTCGCGGACGGAAATCACATCGCCGCTCCGAACGCGGTACGAAGGGACGGTCGTGCGCTTTCCGTTCACCAGAAAATGCCCGTGGGACGCCATTTGGCGTGCGAGGGCGCGGGTAACGGCCATGCCGGTGCGATAAATGACATTGTCGAGACGCGTCTCGAGAAAATCATACAGCGTGTCGGCGGCGCTTGCGCCTTTCTTCGCCACAGATTCATCGACATATTTCCGAAACTGGCGTTCGGTGATGTTGTATGTAAAACGGATGCGCTGTTTCTCCAGAAGCTGGAGACCGAAATCGCTTTTGGCTTTCGGACGCTTGTCGCTCTTCTTGGTCTTCTTGGCTTCCGAAATCGCATACTTCTGCGTCTGGCACTTTTCGAAAACGCTCGAACCGAGGCGGCGACAGATCTTATATTTTGCTCGTGTTTGCATATCTATAACTCAATCAAATTATGCTCTAATAATAAAATCAAAAAATGCGGTTTTAAAAGATTAAACGCGGCGCGGCTTCTTCGGCTTCGGACCGTTGTGCGGAACCGGTGTTTCGTCCTTGATGCCGGAGAGTTCGAATCCGCGCGCCATGAACGAGCGGACGACCGCTTCGCGGCCGGAACCGACGCCACGGATGACAACATCGAAATCCTTGATGCCCGCCGCGCCGGCTTTTTCGGCGAGCACTTCGCCCACTTTCGACGCGGCAAACGGCGTTCCTTTCTTGGCGCCCTTGAATCCGAGCGAACCGGAAGAAGACCACGCGATGGTGTTGCCGGATTTGTCGGTCAAGACGACTTTCGTGTTGTTGAAGGTCGCCTGAATGTGGATCGTCGCGGATGAAATCTTTTTCTTCGGCGCTTTCGATGCGGCCAGCGCGGCGGCCGGAGCCGAAGAAGCCGCTTCTTTTTCAGGAGCGACGACCTTATCAGCTTCTTCTGTTGTCTTTTTCTTTGTGGGCATGAGATAATTTTAAATTTGAAATATCAAAATTAAAAAGTGAAGTTAAAAATTTAAATTTTGAATTGTAATTTTGAACTTTGAAATTTTAATTTTAAACTTTTATGTCTTCGATTCCTTTCTTCGTCCGGATGCCATCGTCTTTCTGACATTGCCACGGATGGTGCGGGAATTGGTCTTCGTGCGCTGTCCGCGAACCGGCAATCGCTTCATGTGGCGGACGCCGCGATAGGATTTGATGTCTTTCAGGCGCTTGATATTTCCAGCGATGTCGCGCTTGAGTGCGCCTTCGACTTTCATCTCCTCGATGATCTTGCGGATAGCGTTTTCCTCGTCGGCAGTCACTTCTTTCGGAAAGGAAGTCCATTTGACTTTTGCCCGATCGAGGATCTTGCGCGATGTCGAAAGTCCGACGCCGAAAATCTCGGTCAATCCGTATTGAAGGCGTTTCTTTTCTGGAATTGTGATGCCGGTGATTCGCATGATATAAATTAAAATTTAAAATCTCAAAATTAAAAATGGAAAATTTTTTGTATTTCTCACTGTTCGCTGATCCCTGTTCCCTTTTTCCTATTCTTACTGTTTCTGCTTATGCTTCGGATTACTGCAAACCACGCGAAGGTGTCTTTGCCTTCGCACGATCTTGCAATTTTCGCAGAATTTTTTTACGCGTGCTCGTACTTTCATGTTTTACCAACAGATGTCTGCGAAAAAAAGCAACGCACCCAAGGAAAAACCCTTATGGCGCAATGCTTTTTCTCGTATACGCTGTCTGTCCAACCATACTACATTATTTGATAAAATAATGCAATGTTCTTATCCACCAAACGCCGTCTTAAAGGCGCCTCGTGATGCGCCCTTTGCCGCCGTACGGATCGAGGACGAGCTCAACACGATCCCCGATCAGGACTTTGATGCGATTCATGCGCATTTTTCCGGCAAGATAGGCGAGTACGATGCGCTTGTCGGAAGAGAGCTCAACTCGAAAGAGCGTCGAGGGCAGAGCTTCAGTGATGATTCCGGTCTGTATATCTTCTGTTCCTTTTTCTGGCATCTTTGTAGCTTTCCTAGCGTAGCACAAATTCTTATTTAGCACTATTTTTACTCGACGACCTGCGTCGGCGTGCCGTCGACCGTAATCGTTTCTTTTATCAAAACTTTTTCCGGATTTTTTGAAATCGTTCTCTGCCAGATCGGGCGGACGACGACGCCCGCCGTATCGACGCCTTTCTCCGTCGCCAAGATCGAATGGAAATCTTTTTTCGACTGGCCGAGGAGCTTCCCTTCAAGACCTTTCAGATCGACATCCCAAACGACCGCGGGCGAGCCAGAAAGCGAGAAAGCGAGTTTGTCTTTTTTCGCCGGATCTGAAACGGAAGGATCGAGCGCGAAAGTGAGCTTGTCCAGATTCGGAACAGAAACGCTCTCCGCCCTGTCGAAATCCGGAATCAAAGACTTGGCGATCGTTTTTGCGAGCTCTTCTTTTTTCAGGATGAATCCCGTGCCTGTGCCGCGGAAGACATAATCGAGCGTGTCCGTCTTCGACGAGATACTGGAAGGAATCGGATCGACACTTGTGGACAGCGCGCCGTCAAAAAGTATGTAGCCGTCTGGCAATTCCGCATGCGCTTTGTTCTTCAGAGTCTCGATGAGCGCGTTCTTGCCCTCTTCGTTGAAAAGCGCCTGCTCGTCGGAATTCAAGACATAGATTTCTCCGGAAGAACCGCCCGCGATCGGCGTCTTTCCGCGTCCGAATATCTTTGCGTATTTCGGAGTGCCTTTGAATCCGACGATCGAGAAATCGGTGAGCGCGGTGTTGCCGCCCTCGCCCGTCTCGACCGCCGTAACAGCAACTTCGACCGCCCCGGGAATTATG
>CALRFC010000019.1:2849-12072 GCA_943356395.1 Candidatus Nomurabacteria bacterium | reverse complement strand
GAAAAAGAAGAGGGCGGCGTCGGCGTCGAAATCGCGCTCCAGTATGTCGACGATATTTCCGCGAAGATCGTCCCGTTCGCCAACAACATCTACACTTCGGAAGGCGGCACGCATGTCACGGGGTTCAAGACCGCGCTCACGCGACTCTTGAATACATACGCGAAGAAAAATAATATCGTCAAAGAAGCCGAAGGCGCATTCACCGGCGACGATGTGCTTGAAGGATTGACCGCCGTGATTTCTGTGAAGCTCCGCGAGATCCAATTCGAAGGCCAGACGAAAGCCAAGTTGGGCTCGATGGAAGCGCAAGGCGCGGTGGCGACGGTTTTCGGCGACTCGTTCAACGCATTCCTTGAAGAGCATCCCGACGAGGCGAAATCCATCATCAACAAAGTCATTCTTGCCGTCCGCGCGCGCAAAGCCGCGAAAGCCGCGAAAGATTCTGTTTTGCGAAAAGGCGCGCTCGAGGGCATGACGCTTCCGGGCAAGCTCGCCGACTGCCAGAGCAAGAGCGCGGAAGAATCCGAAGTCTTCATCGTTGAGGGAGATTCGGCGGGCGGCACGGCAAAAATGGGACGCGACCGCCGTACACAGGCGATCTTGCCGCTCCGCGGAAAAATCCTAAATATCGAGCGCGCGCGGCTCGACAAGATGCTCGCTTCCGAGCAGATCAAGAATCTGGTCATCGCGATGGGCACGGCGATCGGCGACACCTTCGACATTTCCAAACTCCGCTATCACAAAGTCATCATCGCGACCGATGCCGATGTGGACGGCGCGCACATCCGCACGCTTATCCTCACGCTCTTGTATCGATATTTCAAGCCGCTCATCGACGGAGGATTCATCTATATCGCACAGCCGCCGCTCTACAAGATAAAAAAAGGCAAAGAGATCTTCTATTCGTATTCCGAAGAAGAGAAGCTCGCGATTACCGGCGGCGTGGAAGATGTCGTCGAGACCGACGAATCGATTGAAGAAATTGAAACAGAAAACGAATCCGAAGAGTCAAATGTCAAAAGTCAACCGTCAAAAGTTGGAGCGAAGCTCCACGTTCAGCGATACAAAGGTTTGGGAGAAATGAACGCCGAGGAGCTCTGGGAGACGACCATGGATCCGGCGCGCCGCATATTGAAACAGGTTACCATAACAGACGCGGTCGAGGCCGACAAAGTTTTTGACATGCTGATGGGGTCCGATGTCGCCCCGCGCAAATCCTTCATCCAGACGCACGCGAAGATGGCTGAAATAGATATCTAGAACAAGTGCAAAGGGAACAGCGAGAAGTGTGAGCTCGGGCTAGGGGTGAAGTCGGGATGGGACCCGACTTCACAGCCGGAGCGCAAGACCTTGAGCGTTCTGTAATCAGAAAGCGAAAGGTATACAGTTCCTGTAAGGAATAGAGAATACAAAACAAATTCCATTTTAAAAATCCCTGTTCGCTCATTACTTTTCACTAATTTCACATGCTTTTTATCACTATCGGAATGATTGCGGGAATGCTCTCCGGACTTATCGGCATCGGCGGAGGAGTCATCGTCGTGCCTGCGCTCGTTTTGTTTGCCGGATTTTCCCAGCTCACCGCGCAAGGCACGAGCTTGGCGCTCTTCATCATTCCGCTCTCGATTTTCGCATTCCTCGAATATTATCGTGCCGGCCATGTCGATATCACGGTTGCCGCGTTCCTCGCCGTCGGATTCCTCGTGGGCTCGATCGCCGGATCGCATTTTGCCCTTTCCATAAATCAGGAAATTCTCACCAAAATCTTTGCAATCGTCCTCATCCTCATCGCCTGCAAGCTTCTCTTTTTCAAGTGAGAGTAACATTTTCGCAAGGACCGTTTTCGCAAGGATCGTCCTTGTGAAAGGGTAGTTGCATCGAGGCGTTTGGATTGATTGACAAGATATCTTTTTGCGATACCATTGAATCATTAGCACTAGCTTCTTGAATTATTATGAAACAAAATTATGACGCGCTGAAAATGTTTTTCGCTCTGGCTCTTATCGTCGGTGCTGGTTATTTTGTCGTGACGCAAAGCGGAAATCGTGGCGTTGGTGAAGAAGGTAAAGTAATCGTGCCTTCACAAAATACGCAGAATCCGCCGTCGGCTCCAGTATGCACCGATACGAGCTACCACTATATCGGCGAGCATTGCTATCGCATCACGAGTTCGTGCGCCAAGCTCTGGGGCAACACTTCGACCGGCGGGAACGGAGAACAGACATGCACATTCGGCGGCGGCGTTTCCAACCAAGGATCCGGCGGCACGACGGGGACGCACTAGGAATATCATACAAAAGTAAGAATCAAAAGCTCTTCAGGCAAGGCCTGAAGAGCTTTTGATTGACAATAGATATATATCATGTATAATTCTGGAAAAGTTATTTTAACTATGAAAAAACAGGAAAAAACGCCCGAAAGCGGCAAGCATAAATTTACAACGCCCATCAAAGAGCTTGTTCGGAAGATGAAGCGATACGAAAAGGTGGATCCGAAATGGATTCAAATTTTTGAAGCAAAAAATCTGCATGAACAGAATTTTGCGGAAGTTGCCAGTGATTTGAAGTTGAGCGAATTCCATGTCAGGAATCTGTACAAGAAAGCATTGAATTATTTCATTTTTCTCGACGAGTTTCTTGTCCGGCGAAAATTGTCCGGCAAAAAAGATTTTCTTGGCGACCCGCTCAACAAATTGGAATTGTCCGTTGGGACATACAACAGATTGAGGATGGGAGGAGTGAACAGTTTGAGGGCATTATCCTCTCACACAGAGGAATCGCTCATGACACTTCGCCAACTCGGCAAAAATAGCGTTGCCGAGATAAAGCAATTTCTCGCAAAGAACGGATTGAAGCTCGCAGAAAGCAAAAGCAAGAAAAAATGATTTTCATTTATTTTAAAACAAAATCCCGCACCGAAGCGGGATTTTTTTATGCTGATTTTATGTTGTTCAGGAGTTCCGGAAATTCTTCTTGGGTAAAATGCCCTCGGTCTTCAAAAGGTATCAGTTTTGCGGAAGGAATATCTTTTTCATATTTCAAGACATCGGCAAACGGGACGGACGGATCGTCCTTGCTCTGATACAGGAAAATCTTATCCGTATATTTCTCGAGACCATCGACTTTTCCAGAAAGCGCGAAATCAGCCAGAGATTCCTTGCAATGTTCGGTGTCGTAGGGGGGGGCGACGAGGTGTAAAGACTTAATTTTTTTCGGAAAACTATTCTCCGTCAGATATTTTGCCAAAAATATTCCGCCCAAAGAATGTCCGACCAAAGTAACATCGTCGTAGAGGAGAGGAAATAATTTTTCGAACCAGATCTTCCACTCCGGATATCTTGCATTTTTCGCGTTCGGCATTTTCGGATACAGCACTTCAAAATCTGGGAGTTCGGAAGCCAAAAGATCTTTCCAATCTTTTTTGAAAAGTTTTTCAACGGACAATTCACAGGAAAGGAGATATTTCAAATATTCTCCATAGCTGTCGAATGTCGTCCCGCCGTGTATGATAACAACTTGTTTTTTCATGCTCTCTCTTTTATCTCCTCCAAAATCTTTTCCAAGAATTCGTCGGCGGTTTGAGTCATTTTTTCGCCGCTTCGGGTTTCGATCGTGAGGTTTCCGGATTCGGCTTCCTTGTCGCCCAAGACGATGACATACGGCGTGCGCAGGGCTTTCGCCGCGTGGATGCGCTTACCCAAAGAATCGTCTCCGGAACAGAGCTCTGTGCGAATCATTTTTTCCTTCAGTTCCTGTTGTAATTTTTGCGCTGCCTCCAGATGGTTTTCTCGCACCGGCACGATGGCGACCTGCACCGGCGAAAGCCATATCGGGAAATTTCCGGCATAGTGCTCGAGAAGTATTCCCAAGAATCTATCCGGACTTCCGATGAGAGCGCGATGAATCATGACCGGATTTTTCTGCTTTCCGTCTTTGTCCGTATACACGATTTCGAATCGTCCCGGCATGTTGAAATCGAGCTGAATAGTGGAAATCTGCCATTCGCGGCCGATTGCATCGACCGCCATGATGTCGATTTTTGGTCCGTAAAACGCCGCTTCTCCTTCGATCGCTTTGAAAATTATTTTCTTTTCTTCAAGAAGCGTTCGCATTATTTCCTGCGACTTTTCCCAGATCTCGTCGGTGCCGAGATATTTTTCTTTTTTGTTCGGATCGCGGAGCGAAAGGCGCATCCAATAATCGATTTTATAAGTCTGAAGCGCTTTTTGAATTGCGCTCAAGATATTTGAAATTTCTTCCGTCACCTGATCTTCGCGGCAGAAAATGTGTCCATCATCCTGTGCGAAAGAGCGTAGGCGAGTGAGTCCTGACATTTCTCCTGGCCGTTCGTCGCGATACAATACTGCGAAATCGGAATAGCGGATCGGCAAATCACGGTAGCTTCTCGGCTGTGACGCGTAAATCTGCGTGTGCTGGGGGCAATTCATCGGTTTCAAAAACATTTCGTCGGAAACATACTGCGAATGAACGGAAAGCATATCCTCTTTGTATTTGTCGTAATGACCGGAAATCTTGAAGAGTTCGGCTTTGTTGATATTCGGAGTATGCACTTCGCCGAATCCGAGTTCGCGATTGAGCTCGCGTGAGAAATTGACTATCTCTGTTCGCACAGAGTTTCCTTTCGGTGTGAAGAGCGGCATGCCGACTCCGACCAATTCGGAAAAAGTGAACAAATCCATTTCTTTCCCGATTTTTCTGTGGTCGCGCTTCTTCGCTTCTTCTCGTTGAGTAAGATATTCCTCCAATTTTTCTTTCGATTCGAACGCGAGGCCGTAGATGCGCGTGAGCATTTTGTTTTTCTCGTCGCCGCGCCAATACGCGCCGGCGATGCGATCGAGCTTCCAACCCACATTTTTCAGCTCTTTCGCCGGATTTTCTACATGGTTGCCTTTGCAAAGATCGGTAAAATTTCCGGATGTGAATATTGAAAGTCCGTCGTCTTTGTGTTCGTCGATAAGCTCGAGCTTGTAAACATTATCAGCAAACATTCCTTTGGCTTCATCGTAAGAAATTTCTTTGCCCGACATTTCCATCCAGTTTGGCAGAAGCTCGCGCATCTTTCCCTCTATTTTTTCAAGATCGGCTTCCGCGAGCTTATCGTCGCCCATATCAAAGTCGTAATAGAATCCATTGTCTATCGCAGGACCGAGCGTGAGTAATGCCTTCGGATACAACTCCAAAACCGCTGCGCCCAGAAGGTGGGCGAGCGTGTGGCGGATTTTTTCCAGATTTTCATTTTCCATAAGGACTATTCTACCACAGACAAACCGCATTTTCCCATGCTTGCACATTTATTTGCGCTATTGTATAATACGAAAAAACATATCTTATGCACCTTTTTACAACCATACTTCTCACGGAGGATTTCTTGAAAGTCCTTATTATCGTTGCCGGCGTAGTTGCAGTTGCTTGCGTAATGCTATTTTTTCGCTGGCTAGAGCGGATTCATGAAGTCAGTATTTTAAAAGAGTATAAATTCGAATCCGAGAAGTTTTTCGAGAATAAGAATTTTTCGGAGCAGCAGAAAACTCTTGAAAAAATGTTTCTTCTTGCGCGCAAGATAAAACATGTTCCGACGCTCGAATACATTTCTTCAAACGCCACAGAACAGAAACTTATTGATTCTGCAATAGAAGCTTACAGTGCCATAAATGAAAAACAGCCGCTTCCAGAACCAACTTTCTATTCTTTCAGAGAAAATAAAGCGATAAATGATTTTACGAAAGAATTCAGCCGACGCATTTGATTTTCCTCCGGCTCAAAACACAAAACCCCGCATCTGCGGGGTTTTTCTTTTTTGCACTCGTGAGCGGTCGCTCACGAGTGCAATCTTTTTTTTCGGTCAAACCTTCTTCATCTTTTCGATCATCAAGCTCTTCTCGTCGTTCCTGATCGTCACTTTTCCTTCGAGCGCAATGCATGTTTCCGGCAGGAGGATTTCTCGCACGGTTTCGAAGAGCCGCGGAAAGACGACGGCTTCGATCGAGCCGGTGTAGTCGGCAAGCCGAACGAACGCCATCCGCTCGTTCTTCTTCGTCGTGACGACGCGCACATCTTCGACGAGCGCGGCGAATGTCACCGGCATGCCGTTTTCCAATTCTTCTTTTATCTTCCGTATCGTCGTGCCGTTCTTCTCGATGCGCTCGCGCAGGCGATCGAGCGGATGTCCCGAGACATAGAGCCCGAGCAATTCTTTTTCCCAGACCAATTTTTCCTCATGATTCGCCGCCGGCGCTTCCGCGAGATTCAGGGAAGACGAAAATTTGTTCGCGAGCCCGCCGAAAAGCGAATCCTGCGATTCGTTCTTCTGTGATTCTCGGCTGAAAGAAAGAAGGAGCTCGATGTTGCCGAGCAGGAGCCCGCGCTCGCCAAACGCGTCCATCGAGCCGGATTTGATCAGCGCTTCGAGCGATTTCTTGTTGAGATTCTTGTGCGTGACGCGTTCGAGGAAATCCGTGAGCGAGAGGAATGCGCCGTTCTTCTTGCGCTCCGCAACGATCGCGTCGGAAATGTCCGTGCCGAGATTCTTGATCGTGTAGAATCCGAAGCGGATCGCGCGGCTCTCCTTGATATCTTTTCCTTCTTCGGCGACAACGGTGAATCCGCCGAAGCTCTGATTGATGTCGGGCGGGAGGACGGTGATATTCATGCGCTTGCATTCGTTGATGTAGATGCCGATCTGCTCGACATCGCCCGATTCGGCGGAAAGACACGCGCACATATACGCGACGGGGAAATTGGCTTTCATGTACGCGGTCTGGTACGCCACGCGGCCGTAGGAAGCCGAGTGCGCCTTGTTGAATCCGTAGGCGGCGAAGGGCTCGATCCATGTCCAGATTTCCGTCGCTTTCTTCTCGCTCCAGCCGGAATGCGCCATGCATCCTTCGATGAATTTTTCTTTTTGCTTCGCCATTTCCGCCGGAATCTTTTTTCCGACGGCTTTGCGGAACTTGTCGACTTCGCCCCACGAATAGCCCGCGAGATCGTGCGCCATGATCAGGAGATCGTCTTGGTACACGAGGACGCCGTAGGTCTGTTCGAGGATCTTTTCGAGCGCCGGATCGAGATACGAGACGAGCGCCGGATTGTGCTTGCGCTCGATGAAATCCGGAATGAATTGCATCGGGCCCGGACGATAGAGTGCGACCATGGCGTTGATGTCGTGAATCGTTTCCGGCTTCAGGTCTTTGAGATGGCGCGTCATGCCGGAGCCGTTCAATTGGAAGAGCCCTTCCGTTTCTCCGCGCGAAAGTATCGCGAAAGTTTTTGCGTCGTCGAGCGGAATCTTTTCGATGTCGATCTTGTCGCCGTAGATTTTTGCCACGAGATGGACGGCGTCGCGCAGGATCGAAAGATTCCGGATTCCTAAGAAATCGAATTTCGTGAGCCCGATGCCTTCTTCGCCCACCGAATACATGTCGTACTGCGTGATCAATTTTCCGCCCTTCGGGTCGAACTGGAGCGGAACATATTCCGTGAGATCTTGAGGCGCGATGACGACGCCCGCGGCGTGCACGGAAATGTGCCGCGCTCCGCCTTCGAGCTTTTGCGCGAGGTCGAGGATCTCGCGCGTCTCGCGCTCCGCATCTTTCGCGGCTCTCAATTCCGGAACCATCTCGAGCGCGTGATCGATCGTCATCGGGAATCCCTGCGAACCCATCGGAATCATTTTTGCCAACCGGTCGCCCACGCCGTAGGGATAGCCGAGCGCGCGCGCCACATCGCGGACGGCGCCGCGCGCCATCATCGTGCCGAATGTTCCGATCTGCGCCACTTTGTCTTCGCCATATTTTTTCTTCGTGTACTCGATGACTTCGTCGCGGCGGTCGTCGGCGAAGTCCATGTCGATATCCGGCGCCGACGGGCGCTCGGGATTCAAGAATCGCTCAAACGGGATCTTGTATTCGAGTGGGTCGACTTTCGTGATGCCGAGAAGATATGTCGTCATCGAGCCGGCGACCGATCCTCGGATGTTCGTGTAGATATCGTGCTCGCTCGCGTAGCGGATCAAATCTTCAACGACGAGGAAGTATGAGGCGTAGCCTTTGAATTTGATGATGTCGAGCTCGTACTCGAGGCGCGTCCGCGTGGGTTCGCTTTGAGCGAGCCCGCGCACTTCAAGCCCCTTCTCCGCGAGTTCGCGCAAAAGGGAATCCGGCGTTTTTCCCTCCGGAATCGGGAAAACAGGGAAAATGAATTTTCCGATCGTTATTTCAAGATTGCAGCGCTCCGCGATCTTCACCGTATTTTCCACGGCGCCCGGCATGTCGGCGAAAAATTTTTCGGCGGTCTTCGGATCGATGAACGAATAGTCGCCGTCGAGCCCTTTCATGCCCTCGTTTCCAGCCCCGTCCGCGCCGGTGTTGATGGCGATGAGCGTATTGTGCGCTTCCTTGTCTTCGGTGTGGAGATAGTGCGAATCCTGTGTGCCGACGATCCCTAGATCGAATTCTTTGGCAAGCGCGCGAACGCATTCTTTCCACGGATCATTTCCCTCGACTTCCGGATGATGCATGATTTCGAGATAGTAATTTTCTTTGCCGAAGATGTCGATGAATTCTTTGACGATTTCGCGGCCGCGCGTCATGTCGTTTGCGCGGAGAGCGTGGCCGAGCTCGGAGGCCGGACAGCCGGAGAGGCAGATGATGCCTTCGTGATATTGCCGCAGAATTTCCTTGTCCATGCGCGGCTTGTAGTAGAAGCCCTCGAGATGCGCCCTAGTGACGAGTTTGATCAGATTCTTGTAGCCGGTCTCGTTTTCCGCGAGGAGCGTGAGATGGTAACGCTTGTTGTCGATATTGGGATCTTTGTCGCGCCTGCTCCGCGGCGCAACATACGCCTCAACGCCGATAATCGGCTTGATATCTTCCTTTTTGCACGCCATATAAAAATCTATGGCGCCATACATTGCGCCGTGATCGGTGAGCGCGAGCGCTCCCATGTCGAATTTCTTCGCCGTTTTCACCAGCTCGTCGATCTTGTTCAACCCATCGAGGAGGGAGTAGTGGGAATGCGTATGCAAATGGACGAATTTACTCATATGGTTAGAGTATAAAGTATTTGGTATAAAGTATGAAGTATGGAAAAAATTATTATCGGCATCGATGAAGTCGGACGGGGACCGATCGCGGGGCCGGTTTTTTTTTTGGGCGGTGGGCAGAAAACCAAAACCGCCCCCCGGAAAGTTTAAAAAAAAAAAAACC
>CALRFC010000019.1:0-2839 GCA_943356395.1 Candidatus Nomurabacteria bacterium | reverse complement strand
ATTTTTTTTTTGGGCATGTTTTATGGGGGTGGGGGTCCTCGGGGGGGGCCGGTTTGTGTTTGCGCGTTTGCGCTAAAACACAAACCGGCCCCGCTCAAGTTGAAAATGAAAATCTCCCGCCCGAACGACTGGTATCGTTCAGTCGGGCGGGCAAAATTGAAAATTGGGGATACAAGAATCTCCTTGCTCGATTCGAAAAAACTTTCCAAGCTCCAGCGTGAAAAATGGTTCGCGCAGATAAAAATTTGGCAGAAGGAAGGGAAGTGCGATTTCTTCGTCTCATCTGTGAGTGCTCGTGAGATTGATAAAATTGGAATTTCAAAAGCTATCCAAAAAGCACTAGTTAATTCACTCTTTTCTTTAAACTTAAATCTTAAATCTTTAATCTTGCTTGATGGCGGCTTGCGCGCTCCGGCAGAATTCACGAACCAAAAAACCATAATCAAAGGTGACGAGAAAGAGCCGGCAATCGCACTCGCTTCCATTTGTGCGAAAGTCGTTCGTGATCGGCACATGGCAGAGCAGGCGAAAAAATTTCCCGAGTACGGCTTTGAGTGCCATGTCGGATACGGCACGAAAGCGCACTACGAAGCGGTCAGAAAAAACGGACTCTCGTCCATTCATCGCAGAAGTTTCTGCAAGAATTTAAAATCTCGGTAATTTTTTCTGATTTTTGTTCGATTTATCTCCGCAAACACGCTGGGATTTTTTAATACATGTAAATCCTGACATATGCCAGGATTTACATGTTGGATCGTTTTCAAAATGTATAATATAAACATGCGGTCGTATGTTTATATTATACATCGTTGTACGACTTGAAATACCCATTTTCTTGACTCAAAAATCCTCTTGCGGTACAGTTGCCTGAAATATCTTTCATATGTCAGTACAGATAACACCAGAAACGACCGTATCGCAAAAACTTTCAATTATCGCCGAGCAGATTCAATTCAATATGAAGAAGAAAAATCTTCATTTTGAAGTGACAAAAATCGACAAAGTCGAGACAATGCATTTCCGCGTCCCGTTTGCGGAGAATACCGACGCTCTTCTTTCGAATCAGCGCTACTGGGAGCATGTCTTTCAGCAGATCATCTCGGAAGAACGATTAAGAAAAAGATTGCTCGTCAACATCATTTCTGTCGTGCCGGTCGTCAATCGCGATCCGAATACGATTTCGCGGAGCCAGTTCCAAAATCTGAAGTCTTCCGATCCGATACTCATCTGTCTCAAGGATGCTCGCGGCGGGTATCTCGATCTTCGTATCTCGAAAACACAAGGTCTCGAGCATGGCTCCAACCTGAAAGTCCATGTCATCTTTCCAGATGCGACGGCTTCATTTCTCGACGACGAGTATGCGATTCAAAATTGCTTCGGAACATTCTCGGTCTTCGACGAGCCGAACGATCAGAATTCGATGGTCATGGGAATTCCCGCGTGGTGGTTCCTCGGCATGGATATCTGCATCATTCCGTGAAAGCTGATGGAAAATAATTTGGCCGCGCTCGTACTCAAGCGCGGCTTTTCTATGGCGTTTTTTAAAAAGTACCATCATTTTCGCCATAGCGAAAATGATGGTACAAGTTTGGTTTGCTCAAAATTCATCCCGTAGTGAATCGCTTATTCGCGATCTACTACAGGATTCACTACGGGATTTTGTTGCGTATTTTCCCGAATCATGCTATGCTCGCCCGTATGGTAGTACGAATGAGACACACGCGGTCGCACACCGCAAACAGACGCTCGCACCACGCTCTCAAAGGCGCGACACTTTCCATGGAAGGCGGGCATCCTCATTTGCGCCATCGCGCATCGCTCAAGACCGGCACATATCGCGGACGCAAAGTCGTCGATATCGTCGGGAAGACAGAGAAGAAGCAAAGCAAGAAGAAAACGGTATAATGTATTTTGTATTGAGTATCATGTATCCATACACGATACCCGATACAAAATACGCAATACGATTGTCTTCCATTCATTCAAATACACTCAACCAAAAAAGTTATCCCCTTTAGTTCTTTCTAACGCATATGGCCAACAGACATTTATCCAGATCAATCGTCCTCCAATCGCTCTTCGAGTGGGATTTCATGGATCTCGACAAGAAATCGATCGGGGATATTTTGAAGCGCAACGAACTGGAATTCGGCCCCGGGCTCGAGGATCACGCATTCATCGAATCGCTCGCGTCGACCATCTTGAAGAAGCAGAAGATTTTGGACGAAGTCATCACCAAGGCGGCGCCGGAGTGGCCGCTCGAAAAGATCAATGTCGTCGATCGCAACATCCTGCGCATCGGTCTCGCCGAGCTTCTCTTCGGCGACCGCGACGAGGTCCCGCCGAAAGTCGCCATCAATGAATCGATCGAGCTCGCCAAAATGTTCGGCGGCGAATCCTCCGGAAAATTCATAAACGGTGTCTTGGGCGCGGTCTACAAGGAGATCGGCGAGCCCGGCAAGGATCAGACTTCCAAGAAAAAGAAGAACGACGAGCCGATCGACATTTCCAAATTGCCGGTCGAGAAAAAAGCCGGCGCGATCATTTACGCGAAGCACGACGGAGAAATATATCTTGCCTTGGTGCACGATGTCTTCGGCTATTGGACGCTTTCGAAAGGCGGCGTGGAAGAGAGCGACAAGGATGAAGAATTTGCTGCGGTGCGCGAGATAAAAGAGAAGCTCGGTCTCGACATCACGATCAAAGAGCCGCTCAATACGCTCGAATATGTCGCGTCGCATCCGGAAAAAGGCAAGCTCGTGAAAAAAGTGTTTTTCTTCCTCGCGGAAGCGCCGTATCAGGAGCTCGAGCTCCATTCTTCCGGCGGAGTCGATGGCGG
>CALRFC010000018.1 GCA_943356395.1 Candidatus Nomurabacteria bacterium | reverse complement strand
CATGTAGTCAGCCACTTCCTTTTAATACTCGGCTTCGGCATCGCATTCGAGGAACGGGATACCCAAATGCGCCGCGACGCGAATAGCGGCGCGGCGCTCATCGCGCCATGTACACAGAGTCCATTCCGGCGTCCAAGTGCGGATGAAAACGCCGACGACATCGTAGCCACTAAACCCCTTTGGGGTCGGGCGACCGAATAATTTTGGAAAATTATTCGGTGTAGCCGCCTTCAAAATCGCCGCCGAAACGGAACTATCCACTCCACCCGACAGCCCGACGAATACTTTCCTTTTTTTATCTTTTTTGATCACGCAATCAATATAGGGATAATCCGAACCGCGCGCAAGTATGGATGAACAAATTTTCTTCCCTACAATCCTGACGGCCGTCAGGATTGTAGGGATAGGATTCCGTAAATTTAAAAAATTTTAAAATACAACATGTATAATATAAACACACGACCGCATGTTTATAGTATACATGTTGTATTTCTATGGGATAGGAAAATTCAGCTTTAATTTGCTATAGCAAATTAAAGCTGAATTAAGAAAAGAAAAAAACTCTGCCGTGCGGCAGAGCGAGAGATTCAATACAGATGAAGATATTCTTTTGGCGCGCCTCCGACGAAGACCATGGCACAAATGGCGTATATGACGCCCGCGACCCATACATCGTTGCGGTCGGCGGAAACTACGATCGAGGGAATGTCGGACGCGATTTTGCAGTGTTCGTTTTGAGCATCACGCGATGTCATCACCTTGAGAAAGATGCGCTTGCCGCGAAAATATACTGCGAGACTGGCGTTGTGGTGCTGATTCGCCTTTTCGAATTTATCGATGAGCTTCAAACGGACAAGTTCCGCAAGGATATCTTCGGCGCGCAATTCGGCGGCGACTTCCGCCGGCTCGAATCGCGCCGATCCGGAGGCAACCTTTTTCTTGAGATCTTCTATCTCAAGCGTAAGGTAATTTTCCAATTCCTTGGGTGCGGCGGCGTATTCTATCGGAAATATCATCTTGTCCGACAAGGAAACGACTTCTCTTTCAACGGAGAAAGAGACAATGAACGAGTGCCGTTTTGCATTTTGCATATGGAAAACATCATACAAAAAACTGACGCCGAATTCATTGGGTTCGTTTGGGCGGACAGTGCGCATGCGAAAGTGCTTTATGATTCCTTTTTCCTTGAGCGCGTCGAGCACTTTTTCGACATTGCTTATTTCATCATTTGTAAGAACTCCGTTTTCCCGGTAAATATTATTTCTTTCCATTGGGAGTGTTTTTTCTATTAAAACATAAAATCAAAATATGTGCAAAAGTTGCTTAAGCACCAAACAACAAATCCCAAATGACAAACAATATCAAAATCCCAAACGGGTTCGTTTGGGAGTTAGGATTTGGTGCTTTGAATTTGTTTGTGATTTGTCATTTGGTGCTTGTTATTTTAAAAGTATCTACTTACTTTCTTACAACGCTATCAATTTCTTGTAGAGTTCAAATGTCGCTCGCGCGTCGGCAAGCGCCGTGTGGGCGCGCTTGTTCTCGATGCCGAAGATCTGGCAGAGATAATAGAGAGAAAATTTGTCGATATCTTCGCGCTTTTTTGATTTTGCGAACGCGATGGAAATGGTATCGAGCTTGTGATAGTGCATCTTGTTTTCCACGCCGGTCACGGAAAATGCGCGCATCAAAAAGGCGAAATCGAACGCGAGATTGTGCCCGACCATGATCGCGTCTTTGGTCTTTTCCGCAAAGCTCGTCATGGCTTCTTTCAAGGTGAACGCGAAAACCCACTCGGCCTCGTCGTAGCCGTTAACACGGAGTGCGACTTTCTCCGCCGTCTCGATGTGCTCGGGCTTCACTTTGATCTCGAATTCCTCGACGATATCGTAGGCAACGGAGCCGTCGGGATTCGTTTTCGGCTCGACGACGACTCCGCCGATCTGGATGATCTCGTGGCGCTCGACATCAAGACCGGTTGTTTCGGTGTCGATGAAAGCCAGACGATTTTTTGCGATGGAAGACATAAAATGTTAAATTTAAAATCTCAAAGTTCAAAATTACAATTCAAAATTTAAATTTTTAATTTCACTTTTTAATTTTAAGATTTGCAATTTTAATTTTTCAAAAATTTCGCCTTATTCGCCTTGTGTTCGGCGAAATTTTTGGCGTAGTGGATTGTACCATTTTTGTCGTGGAGGTAATACCAATACGGCGACGGCTCGGGATTTAAGGCGGCCGAAAGCGACGCGAGTCCGGCATTGCCGATCGCGGAAGGCGGGAGGCCGAGGTGCGTATAGGTGTTGAAGGGCGAATCGATTTTCAGGTCTTTCAGCGTGAGCTCGCTCGAGGATTTATGAAGAATATATGCGAACGCCGCATCAACGCCGAGCGCGATATGATGATCGATGCGCTTCCATAAGATGCCGGAAATGATTCCGCGTTCGGCGTCGCTCCCCGCTTCTTTCTCGATGACGGACGCCATGATGACTATTTGGTCGAAACTCCGCGCGTTGCCGCTCGAAGAAATCCGGTCGCGAAGATTTTTTGTTTTCTTCACGAACATGTTGGAAAGCGCAAGAACGACATCTTCCGCGCTCGAAACTGGAGAAAAGAAATATGTGTCCGGAAAAAGGTATCCTTCGCGAGCGCGAGCGTCGGCTTCAAACGCTTTCGCGTCGCACTTAGGCAGTAGCGAGGCGCAGACGCGCGACATTTCGGCGACCGTTTCGCCTTCGGCAAATGTTACCTTGATCGGCACGAGCTTGAAATCACCGAAAGCGATGCGCTTCGCGACGGTAAATACGGATTTGCGCGAGCCGAAATAATAATCGCCGGCAACGGCGCCATGATCGCCTTTCAAGAGGATCGCCGCCATCTGAAAAAGCATCGGCGAGCGGATGTAGCGCTTCGCGGAGAGTTCGCGCGACAAAGACAAGAGCGACTGGCCGTAGGTAACGCGGAAAATAGTCGGCGCCGGAAAATCGCGCGGGGGAGAAAAGAGTGCCGCATAAGCGACACCGAGAATGATGGCGAGGATTGCGATGCCGATTCCGGCGACAAAAGAACGCTCTCCGGCGTCATGCCTTCTTTTTCCGATTGTTCGGTTGTTTGCATATTCCCCACTTTTGAAATTTGAGATTTTCCTTTTGAATTTTCTAAACTGGCAAGTTCATCGGCGGTTCGGCTTTTTTCGATTCGATGCGCGAGAAGGACGGCGTTTCGGCGACGCGGCTCGGGAAGTGGTAGATCGTGGCGAGCTCTTCGGAAGAAAGCACCATCGGCTTCTTGCCTTTGTTGTACGGATAATAGAAATACGAGCGCAAGCGGTATGCATTCCACATCTTCACGCGCTTTCTCGTGAGCTCGGCGGGAAAGAGTTTCTGCCACGGATAATCGAAGTCGGTCGCATTCTTCGGCTTGAATCCGTTCTTGTTGGCGGAATTGTATTGCTTGACAGAAGCGAGGATGCCGGGGCCTGCCATGTCGTTGAATCTGTCTTTCTCGGCGATATAGACGGCGCGCATGCCACAATCGAACTGGAGCTTGTCCATGTTGCGCTCGATCGCGGCGATCAAATCTTTCTGTCCGGGCGTGAGATTGAGCGTCCTTCCTTCTTCGTCTTCATCGCCCTTCAGCATGCCGTTTTTGATGATTTCTTTTATCTTCGCCTTGGCGACATCTTTGATCTCTTCATACTCGGTGCTCGTGCCTTTTTTCAAGAATCGCTTCGGCGTGGCGCGCACCATGATCTGAAACCAGATCTGCTCGCCCTTGCCGATCGAGCCCATGAATTCGAGAAGCGGAGTGATCGGGTCGATCTGCTGTTCCGGCTCCAAGCTCGTGCCTTTGTCGAGCCCGTAGTCGACATATGTCTTAATCGGTACTGGATCCGGTGCAGCTAATTCGAATTCAGTGCCCCACAAGCCGAAATCGCCGTCGCGCACATGCGGCGGAAGACGGAGCGTATAGTCTTCGACTTCGTTGATTTCCGCCTGCGGATATTGCGCGTATATCTGCGCTTCCACGAGCTGTTTGAAGGGCGTCGGGACGCGGATGAAGAAGAAAACTTTTCCTTCTATCGAAACGATTTCGAGCGAGAACCATTGCAGGAGCTTGCCTTCCCAATACCGCTTGACCCATGTAGCAACGCCGCCGGTCTGGTGAAAGGCGGTGGAGAGGACCATTTCCATGGCAACCGGCGTCTTCCAAACATCTTTCGGGATTCGGACTTCAAGAAGCGTCCACTTCAGACTCGCAAGATATGCCGTGCGGACATAGCGCACCCACATGTGCCAACCGACGACGAAAACGACGATCGGCAGCCAGAGCGGCGCGAGATGGATTATGAAAAGTATTAAGCTGCCGACGAGATCTCCTCCGAATGATGGGGTCTTGTGCTTTTTATAATACTATAAAAAAAATTTTAAATGGAGCGCGGGATGCGGGCGGGGGCGCGGCCTAAGGGCGCGCCCCCGCTAATCTTCAAAAGCGAACCGGAAGCCGGAGCGTCTTCTCTTTGCTCCCAGATTCGTTGTTCGTAAAAAGCAGGAATCCGGTTTGCGTTTGCGGTTTCCCGAAATACATCGTTGTCTGAAAATACGGGGGCAGGAAAAGCTGGTCGCGGACGACGGTGAGCGGAAAGGCGCTCGAAACCACTTGTCCGGCGCCGTCGACGATGACGACCGTGCCGAGCGATTTGTCTTTCGCCGTCCAGCCGCATCCGCGCGCATAACCGGCAACGACGAGCGGAGAAGAAATTTTTGCGGAATCGCCTTCGTACGAAGAGACGGAAAGCCCGCAGGAATTTTTCGAATCGTCGGCGGAATATGATTTCGTGTTCCCGAATGTCGGAAATTGTATCAAGGGCGAAGATGTATACGACGAAGTGAAGAAACCGAAAATGACGGCAACGATGATGAAGCCGATCAGTATGAGAAAAACATGGATCACGCCGCGATGGTCGCGCATAGAATAAGTATAGCAGATTTCAGGTTCTAGGTTCTAGTTGCTAGGGAGCTGGTAAATACAAAAGTCGCGCCTACGGCGCGACTTTTGTATTTACGATTTTTTATCTTTTATTTTTTATCTTTAATCTTCTTCTTACGCCGGCATGTACAATCCTTGTTTGTTCTTTTTGAAATATTTGTTGTTCTGGAGATTGACGAGAATGGTGTTCTTTTTCAGAAAGCGCTCCTTCATCACGCGCTCAACAATGTCTTCTTTCGAGAGAGGGCCTTCTTTTTTCAGGAGGCGCTTGATGACATCGCGGACGACGCCTTCTTCATAACCCCATTCCTTGAGCGCGTAGACTCCGCGGCCGACCAAGACGAAGCGTCCGTCTTTGATGAGCTCGTTGTGGCAGGTCGCCGTGTGCGTCTCTTTGCCGAATGTCTTACAGATCGCGTCCGCGACTTCGCGGAAGTGCATCGGATTGCCGTGCTTGCGCATCATGAGAAACGCGTAATCCTTGATGCCACGCGTCTTCACATTGGAAGATTCTGCGCGTCCCCATTCGCCGAGCGGATTCTTGTCGATCTTCTTGGAGATGGAAAGCCAGCGTTTCGCGACTTCCTCGTCTTTCATCTTGAGAGCGGCGTCGCCCAATTCTGCGACGAACTTTTTCACAAGATCCGGTTCCGACATGAGATCCTCGTCGGTCATGTTGGCATAGACATTCTTGAGCGCGGTGTGGACTTCGTCGGCGACATCGCCATCAATCGTCCAGCGAGATTTGAAATTGTCGTCTTCCTTTTCCTTCATGAATTCATCGCCCAAGACGAGATAGAGATGGATGTGATTCTGGGTCGTCTTGTCTTTTGCGATATGCGAAAGGAGCTCGTCTTCGGCAACGATCGAACCAAGATCGGAAATGATCGAACGGAGCTCGTCGAAAACGGGATTCAATTCCTTGAATTCCTCCGACTTGCGGATGACGGCGATAGCCGCGTTCTCGATCTGACGGACGCGCTCGCGAGTGATGCCGTACTTTTCGCCGATCGATTCGAGCGTCTTTCTCTTGCCGTCTTCGCCCAATCCGAAACGGTTAAAAATCACGTCATGAGACCTGTCTTGGAGGGGCGAGAGCACCTTCTTGGTAATCTGCTTTGGTTTGAACTTGAGTGTTGCCATAAACGATGATTAAAGATTTGAGAGAAAAGATCCAAGCACATAGGTGGTGGCTCGCATCTTTTGCCTCATATCGCTACTTGATAATGATTGATACCGAATGCCAATATAATACAAGCCCAAAAAATAGTCAAGTTTATGTCAATATGTGGAAAACTGCCGCTTGGCACTCGAAGTGCCAAGCGGCAGTTTTTAGCGAAGAGCTTTTGCGCGCTCTTGTTCGGTCAGGATCTTCTTACGGAGACGGATATAGTTTGGCGTGATTTCGAGGTATTCGTCTTCCGCCATGATTTCAAGACCGCGCTCGATCGAGAGCGTGTACGGCGGCTTGAGGTATATCGCATCGTCGGAGCCGGACGCGCGCATGTTCGTGAGCTGTTTTCCTTTGATCGGATTGACGACCATCTCGTCGCCTTTCGCGGTGTTGCCGACGACCATGCCTTCGTAGATCTCGTCGCCCGGAGCGACATAGAGCATTCCGCGGAGCTGGAGATTGTCGAGCGCGAACGCAACGACTTTCCCGCCGATCATCGAGGTCATCGAGCCGACATCTTTCTTCTTTATCTCGCCGGCAAAGGGTTTGAATTCCTTGAAGCGCGACGAGAGGATGCCGTCGCCTTTCGTATCGATCATGAATTGATTGCGATAGCCGAGAAGCCCGCGCGTGGGGATGTCGATGATGATGCGCGTACGGCCTTCGTGCTCGCGCATGTCGCGGATGAGTCCGCGGCGGCGAGTCAGCGTTTCGATGACCGAACTCGCGGAAACTTGCGGGACATCGATGACAGCTTCTTCGAACGGCTCGGACAAAACGCCATCGATCGTCTTGATGATGACTTCCGGCTGGGAAACTTGGACTTCATATCCTTCGCGGCGCATGTATTCGAGAAGAATCGAAACATGGAGTTCGCCTCGGCCGAAAACGCGGAACGATTCGATGCCGCTTCCCTGCGGCGTGAAATCGACTTTGAGCCCGACATTGACTTCAAGCTCGCGCTCCAAGCGCTCGCGGATCTGGCGCGAGGTCACGAATTTTCCATCGCGTCCGGCAAACGGAGAATTGTTCACGAGAAAATTGAGCGAGATGGTCGGCTCGTCGACATGAATGGTGGGCAAGGGCTCGATGGTCTCGTCTTTCCCGATCGTCTCTCCGATATAGATGTCGGAAATTCCGGCGATGATGCCGATGTCGCCGGCAACGAGCTTGTCGACGGCCACGCGTTCAAGTCCGCGCGATGTAAAAAGTTTCGTGACTCTCGCTTTGCGCGGCAAGCGTTCGTTTGAAAGAACGGTAACGGTGTCCCCGACGGAAACCGATCCGGCATACATGCGAACGAGCGCCATGCGGCCGAGAAAAGAATCGTACGCCAGATTGAAAACTTGCGAGGAGAACGGCTTTTCGATTCCGCCGGAAGCGACCGGCACTTCTTCCAAAATGAGATCGAGCAGGGGCTCGAGATTCTTCGATTCATCGGCGAGATTTTTCTTTGCGATGCCGTCGCGGCCGATCGCGTAGATGGTTTTGAAATCGATCTGCTTGTTTGAGGCGCCGAGCTCGATCATGAGCTCAAGCACTTCGTCGTGCACGCGCGCGGGATCCGCCGCCGGCTTATCGATCTTGTTGATGACGACGATCGGCAGTAGTCCGAGCTCGAGCGATTTTTTCAAGACGAATCGCGTTTGCGGCATCGGGCCTTCCTGCGCGTCGACCAAGAGCACCACGGCGTCGATGGCGCGGAGTACGCGTTCGACTTCAGAGCCGAAATCGGCGTGGCCGGGCGTGTCGACGATATTTATTTTCGTGCCTTTGTATTCGACGGACGCGTTTTTCGAATAGATGGTTATGCCGCGCTCTTTTTCGAGCGTGTTGGAATCCATCGAGACGCCTTCCTCGCCCTGCCCGCACTCTTTCATGAGCGCGTCGGTGAGTGTTGTTTTGCCGTGGTCAACGTGTGCGATGATCGCTATGTTACGAATTTGTGTATTTGAAGTTTCCATAATTTAATTTACCGACTCCTGCCCCGTAGCGAGCCGAGCGCGCATTCGGCGCGAGGATCTGCTACTGGGGTGGTCAACGTGTGCGATGATAGCAATATTACGAATTTGTGTATTTGAAGTTTCCATAATTTATGTTCTATGTTTTATGATCTATGATTCAGGATCTATGATTCATGATTTATGTTATTTTTTTCTCCCATACAAAAAGTGCCTCGCGGGCACGGAAACGATTCTAACACAGATTCTTTTTGATAACAACATCGCTTTTGCAAAAAAACGCTTTTGGTAGTAGAGTGCGAAAAAACACAGCTCATGAAAAAATGGAATATCATCTTTTACCTGCAATTCTCCCTGATAAGCTTGCTCATCATATTTCCCGTTATCGGCACTTCATTCACATCCGAAAAAATAATTTATCTCGTGGAATCCGTGAAAAAGACGGAGCTGGCGTATTCGCTCCTGATCGTCGACTTGCTTGTCGCGATAATCTTTCTCATACAGATATTGCCGAAGGAGCGCGACAGGGAGATATTCATTTGGATAGTCTTGCAATGGTGGCTCATCAATCCTTCGATCTTCGTCTATGCCAATGTCTGCTTGCCGGCACTGCCGTCGCTCGTCCTTTCTTTCATAATCCCCGCCACGCTGACCCTTCTTTGTTTTTGGATATTTTACGAGAACAAAAGCAAAACGCGCCTCAATCAGTGAGCGCGTTTTTTTCTACCTACAATCCTGACGGCCGTCAGGATTGTAGACAAAAATCTTTCAGAAGAATTTCCAGACATCGTGCGCGGTCACGAGAAGCATGAGCGCGATCAAGATGAAGAAGCCGATCGTATTCGCCATGTTCGCGACTTTCGGCGGAATCTGCTTTCGCGTGATCGCTTCGATCGCGACGAAGAGGAGCCGGCCGCCGTCGAGTGCCGGAAACGGGATCAGATTGATGACGGCGAGATTGATTGAGATGAGCGCGGTGAAAGAAAGCAGGTAGACGAACCCGAATTCATACGCATCTTTCACGAAACCGACGATGCCGATCGGACCCGTTACCGAAGAAAGGTCGCCGGTGCCGCGTATCGCTCCGGCGATCAGATTGTAAAAACCGAGAAATGTTCCGCGAATAAGATGGAGCGAGAGTTTCCCTCCCTCGAAAAACGCTTGAAAGAATGGCAGCTTGAGCGTGCCAATGGTGTCCATTGATATCCCGATACCGCGGCCGGAGTCGGACAAGACGCCCGACTTCGCCAAAACTTCGACGCTTTTCTCTTCGTGCCCGCGTTCGTAGGATATTTCGATCGGCGCCTCGCCGTACTTCGCGATGAACGATTTTAAGGATTCGGCCGTCGGAGCGTCCTCGGAATTCTTCGCGTCTTTCGTCTCGATCTTCAATATCCTGTCGCCGGCTTTGAGTCCCGCTACTGCCGCCGGCGCGCCGGCTTTCAGGCTCGTGATCGTGAGATGCTGATTCATGACGACGCTTCCTTCCGGTTCCGCGCCGACGGATGTCGGAAGCCCGCTCATGAATCCGATCGAAAAGAGCATCCACGCGAAGACTGCGTTGAAAAGGACGCCCGCGACCAAGACCGCCGCCTGCACATACCACGGCTTTCGTGCGAAACTCCGTTCCGATCCCGGACCGGTAAGCGACGCTTCGTCGGGATTCTCGCCGAAAATCTTCACGAATCCGCCGAAGGGAATCCAGTTGAGCGTGTATGCCGTCTCGCCTTTCGTGAAGAGTTTTGCCGCGCGCGGCGGAAAGCCGAAACCGAATTCATCGACGCGGATGCCGAAACGCTTGGCGGTTATGAAATGCCCGAATTCGTGCACCAATACTAGTATGAATAAAATAATGATAAATAAAATAATGGACATAGTGGTGTGCAAGGTTCTAGGTTCTAGTTGCTAGGTTCTAGTTTAAAAATAATAGCCCGTAACATTTTGGTCACTTCATTTAATACCAATAATGCTTCTTTGACATCTATTCCATATAAATCTTTGCATAAAAACAATTGAGTTTCCAATTCCAAAGCGGATCCGTATGCCATATGTAAAAATTGTTTATAATCGCTTCTTGTCTTACGACCACTACCTTCAGCTATATTTGAAATAATTGAAACAGAAGATCTTCTTACCTGCGATTGAAGTGTATATACTTCTGATTGCGGTAATTGCGATGAAAGAATATACACTAATTTCACCAATTCGTACCCTTTTGCCAAACAATCAAATCTTTATATGATTTTATTTTTGCATTCTGCATTTTTCTAGAACCTAGAACCTGACTCATGACATGATCTCGCGCTCTTTTTTCTCAAACAGCGCTTCGAGCGTTTTGTTGGCTTCGTCGACGAGCTTCTGGAGCTCATCTTTGGCGCGGCGCTCGTCGTCTTCCGGAAGCTTCGCGTCCTTCAGATCTTTCTGCGACTCTTCGCGCTCCTTGCGGACGGAAATGCGCGCGTCTTCCATTTTTTCTTTCAGGACTTTGACGAGCTTCTGGCGATTCTCGGTGGTGAGCATCGGGAAGATGACGCGGATGCCCATGTCGTCTGTCGCGACGGAAAGTCCGATGTTCGCCGCGCCGATCGCCTTTTCAATATCTTTGATCTGCGATTTGTCCCACGGAATCACGCGCAGAGTTTTCGGATCCTCGACGGAAATCGAAGCGACATTCTTGATCGGCTGATGCGCGCCATAGACTTCGATCGAGATGCTGTCGAGAACGATCGGCGTAGCACGACCGGTATGAAGCTGGGAATATTCTTTGAGAAGCCACTCCTCGATCTTTTTCATTCCCTCTTTGAACGGAGAAAAATTGTATGACATGAGAGGAAGTATAGAGGATAAAGGAGAAAGGATCAAGGATCAAAAAGCTTTTTACTGAAAGCTTGCATTCATTTAATTGTCGGCAACGACAGCGCGATGTGCTCCAAGATATTTTTTGGACTCGAGCCGCGGTCGTGGAGATACGGTTTCAATTTCAATATTTCTTCAAGCGCGCGCATGAGAGAATATTTTTTACCGCTTGCGCTCTCGGATTTCTCCACGCGGAAAAGATCGGCTTCGATCTCTCCGAGGATGAGCATCGCGCGGCGACGGACGCGCCCCGTGTCTTCGTCGTCTTCGTGCTCCTTGATGAATGCGGCAATCATGTCCAAACGCTCTTTCGGCTTTTTCGAAAGGAAAATCCGCGCCGTCTCCGCCGCTTCGATATTCGGCGAAGATTTCACTATTTCAAAACGCGAACGGAATGTGTCTTTCAAAAGAGCGATATTAGGGAGGATGAAAAAGAAATGCGTGCCCGCACTCGGCTCTTCGAGTGTTTTCAAAAGCGCGTCTTCGCTTTCGTCGGAAAGCGCGTCGGCGGAAACGATAAAATATTTTCCGCCGGCGCCGTATGCCATTTCCGATTGCTGTCTCCGGATCGCGTGCGCGTCGTCGACACCGAGCGTCATGTATGAGAGCTTGCAGACATCCGGATTTCCGGCGCAGACGATTCCCCGCGCCTCGAGCGCCGAGAGTACCTCCGGCACGAGCGAATCGCCGCCTTCGATGAGATATGCGTGGTGCAGATTTTCGATTTTAGAGAGTTGATCAAACATGGAGTTAGATATACGAATCTACGAATAAAGAAATACGCAACGAATGGCTACGAATGAATCCGAAGGATGCGTTCCGGTTTCAAATACTTCGCCCGAAAATTTACAAGAATACCGAGTTCAAACTCTGTTTGCTGAAGATAATTCTGTATCTGTCGGTAATGTTCACCGGTTATGTGTCTTACAGCTTTCAGCTCTAAAACTACTTTTTTATCAATGACAAAATCAAGTATATTACCTGAATCACCGACAGACAATTCCCGAGCATAGGGCATCTTGATCTCTTTCAGTTTTTGTTCGATCGCATCGCCATATTGTTTTTCTCTGGCATATTGACCAAGCTCATTGTGCACAGAAAAAAGAGTGCCGACAATGATATACGATAACTCGGGAAACAAGACTTTGGTAGAAACTTTTTGAATTGCTTTATTCGTAGCCATTCGTAGATTCGGGATTTATTCGTAGATTCGGATCTTTATCTCCTAATCTTCTTCGCCAGTATCGTCTTCTTGTACATGTCCAGATGGTCGAGCGCGGCGCCGGTTCCTTTCGCCACGCAGAAAAGCGCATCTTCCGCGAGCCGCGCTTTCACGCCGGTGCGCCGATACACGAGCTCCGGAAAATTGCGGAGCATCGATGTTCCGCCCGTCATGATGATGCCCTGATCGATGATGTCGGAAGCGAGTTCCGGAGGCGTATCGGAGAGCACATCTTTGATCGCGGAAATCATCTGCTTCAATTCCTTGTCGATGGCTTTGACGATTTCGTTCGTCGAGACTTGCGCCGTGCGCGGCAATCCTTGGATATAATCGCGGCCTTTGATCGTGATCGTGAACTCTTCCTCAAGCGGTATCGCCGCGCCGATCTTTATCTTCACATCTTCCGCAGTCTTGTCGCCGATCGCGAGATTGAAAGTCTTCTTTATATAGTCCGCGATCGCCTGATCGATCTTGTTGCCGGCGCATTTGACCGATGTGCACGACACGATTCCGCCGAGCGCGATGACCGCGACATCCGTCGTCCCGCCGCCGATATCGACGATCATGTATCCGCGCGATTCATGGATCGGGATGCCCGCGCCTATAGCCGCGAGTATCGGCTCTTTCACCACATACGCATTCTTCGCGCCGGCTTTGATCGCGGCTTCGACGACGGCGCGCCGTTCGGTGCCCGTCACGCCGGC
>CALRFC010000017.1 GCA_943356395.1 Candidatus Nomurabacteria bacterium | reverse complement strand
AAATTGAAATTTTTAATTGTCATTTTGAACTTTGAGATTTCAATTTTTAAATTTGTATCGTGTCATTCGCATCGTGTACGCGAAGCGCAAGAAAAAAACCCGCGTACATTGATTGCTCAATGTCGCGGGTCGGGGTTGCTAACTAAACCCTAACTATTTGTCACCACCAAAATTTCCTTCATTTACATATCCTTGGGCATCGATTGTGCTCGCGGTAAAACTTTGAGCAACGATAGCGCCGTCCGCAGTGAACGAAATATCACCGTCAACGGCAACTTTCATCTTAAACACCGGGATATGAGCACTCGTCGGATTCGGACTCGTGGTGGTTGCTACCGGTGCCATTACTGGCTTCGGTGCGGGAGTGACTTTCGGCGCGGGCTTTGTCACGACAACGGTATCTTTCGATTCCGGCGTAACATTTCCGCAAAGATCCGCATCGCTTTCCTTGAAACGAATTATTTCATAGGTCGCGTCATAAAGTGACAGTGCGCGGGAATCGATGATTTTCACTTCGCAGAGAACATGTTTGCCATGCTCATGCGCGGTGTTCACCATGTTCGCGAGCTCGGTCGCTTTCGCGAGACTGCTCACGCGGGCATAAACGATTTCATTTCCGAGCAGAACAGGGAATGCCTGTTTCTCGATTCCGAAACCGGTCACTTCAGCGGTGAGTACGCTGTTGTGCGCGTATCCCATAGTGGGAACTTCGCGGCACGAGGTCATGGTTGTTGAAATGACAAATGTAGCGACGAGGCAGATTGCCAAGAAGAAAATTGTTTTTTTCATGTGTTTAATTTGTTTTTGGTGGTTTAAAAGAAACTTGCTAATATCATAGCATACTTACACCATCTTTGTCAAGCACTTTCCGTAATACCATTTTAAACCCTTTAAAATATGGTTTATTTGCCAAAATGTGATATTTGATGCTACTATGCGAATGTACTCCAATGCCAATATACAAATTGGAAAAAGCTTTCAGGTTTTAGCTTCCTGCTTTTAGCTTTTGAATCAGAAGCTGAAAGCAAGAAGCAGACAGCTGGAAGCTCCAATATAATGTCGAGTTTGTTTTACTATTTTCTACTTACTACTAACTACTTACTTTCCTCATGTTGATTCCAACAGTCCTAGAAAAATCACAGTTCGGCGAACGCGCGTATGACATCTATTCGCGCCTTTTGGAAGACCGCATCATCTTCTTGAATGAAGAGGTAAACAACCACACGGCAAATCTGATCGTCGCCCAACTCCTCTTCCTCGCATACAAGGATCCGAAAAAAGATATCCAGTTCTATATCAACACGCCGGGCGGATCGGTCACTGCCGGCATGGCGATCTACGACACGATGCAATTCATCAAGCCGGATGTCTCGACGATCTGCGTGGGCATGGCGGCGTCGATGGGCGCGGTGCTCCTTGCCGGCGGCGCGAAAGGAAAAAGGTTCGCACTGCCGAATTCGCGCATCTTGATTCATCAGCCCTTGGGCGGATTCGAAGGCCAAGCGTCCGACATCGAGATCCAATCGAGAGAGATATTGAAATGGAAAAAGAAATTGAACGAGATTCTCGTCCGGCACACCGGACAGAAAATGGAAAAGATCGAGAAAGACACCGACCGCGATTTCTATATGGAATCCGAGGAAGCCAAGAAATACGGGCTTATTGATGCAGTGATTTCAAAGGCGAAAGCGTGAACAGTGAGTAGAGAGTAGTTAGCCCGCCCGAATGAATCCGTTCGGACGGGCTTTCTGCTGTTAGCTTTTAGCTTTAAAATTCTAGCTTCGGGTTTCTGTCTTGAAAAGCTGGGAGCAAAAAGCAGAAAGCTAAAAGCTTTTTTTATGTTCCATGATTCATGTTCTATGTTCCATGTTTTATACCCCCCGTTGTACTTTCTATGTCTCTTCTGCTACTATATATGGGTACTAATTATCAATATAATCAGTCTCCGCAAAGCAAGGCGATTATCTCTTTTTCCGGAAAATCCGAAATTATGTTCCAATCTTTCCCCATCGAAAAAAATGTGCACGAAGTGCGAGTAAAGAGCATCATCTGCTTTCTTTTGTAGAGCACGCGGTTTTAGTTTGGTCGTATTCGGTTAGAAAATTCTAACTTCTATCTTCCAACTTCTACCATAAAATTTTATGAGTCTGACAATAATTGCCATCATCGCGATCGTCGCGGTTATTGGCGTCGGACTCGGCTATTATCTGCGCGTCATCATCTCTCTCGGACAGAAAGGTTCGATGGAGCTTGAGATCAAGAAGATCCTGATCGGCGCAAAAGAAGAAGCCGAGCGCATCCGCGACGACGCCAAGAAGAAGAGCGAGGAGAAAGAAAATGAGATAAAAGAGCTCGAAAAAGCAAAGGAACTGGAATTCAAGAAAACGGAAGAGCGTCTGATCAAGAAAGAAGAGCTTCTTGATTCACGCCAAGTCGAGATCGACAAAGAGGTTGAGAATATAAAATTGAAGGTCGAGGAAGTGAAGAAAGTGAAAGAGAAAGTCGATGAAGCGCGCAACGAACAGCTCGCAGTACTCGAGCGCATCGCGCAATTCTCGAAAGAAGAAGCGAAAGCGGAGCTCATAAAAGACATTGAAAAAGACGCCGAGGAAGACATTCTCGTGCGCATGCAGAAGCTCGAGCGCGAAGGCGGCGAAAAACTGGAAGCCCGCGCAAAAGATATCATGGCGACCGCGATAAACCGCCTCGCCTCTTCGACCGCGAGCGAGCTCATGACGACGAATGTCGCGATCCCGTCGGAAGACATCAAAGGAAAAATCATCGGAAAAGAAGGTCGCAACATCCGTTCGTTCGAACGCGCGGCCGGTGTCGAACTCATCGTCGACGATACGCCGGGCATGATCATCATTTCTTCGTACGATCCGGTGCGCCGGCAGATCGCGCGCTTGGCGCTCGAGAATCTGATCCTCGACGGCCGCATCCAGCCGGCAAAGATAGAAGAGATGGTGGAAAAAGCAAAGGACGAGATCAATAAGATCATCAAAGACAAGGGCGAGCAGGCGGTCTATGAATGCGGCATCTTCAACTTTGATCCGCGCTTGATCTCGATCATCGGCCGGCTGTATTTCCGCACGAGCTACGGGCAGAATGTCCTTCAGCATTCGATCGAAATGGTTCACATCGCCGGCATGCTCGCGGAAGAATTGGGCGCGGATGTATATGTCGCGAAAGCTGGCGCCTTGGTGCACGATATCGGCAAAGCCCTCGACCATGAAGTGCAAGGCACGCACATCGACATCGGCATCCGCATCCTCCAGAAATTCGGCGCCGATCCACGCATCATCACGGCGATGAAATCGCATCACGACGACTGTCCGCACGAATCGATCGAGGCCGTCATTGTGCAGACCGCCGACTATATCTCCGGCGGTCGTCCGGGCGCACGCCGCGACACGGTGGAGAATTATCTCAAGCGCTTGGCGGAGCTCGAAGGCGTCGTGAATGCTTTCCCCGGCGTGGAAAAATCCTACGCGCTTTCCGCCGGCCGCGAGATCCGCGTCTTCGTAACGCCGGAAAAATTGAACGATGTCGAATCCAAAGAGCTTGCCCGCGACATCGCCAAAAAAATCGAAGCCGACCTCAAATATCCGGGAGAAATCAAAGTCACGGTAATCAGAGAAACTCGCGTAATCGAATACGCTAGATAGAATTCACTTTTTTAAATATTATCCACATCTCGCCCCGTATGAAATTGCCCGCGCACTCAGCGGGCAATTTTCGTACTGGGGTTACGGTAATCAGAGAAACGAGAGTAATAGAATATGCAAGATAGAAAAGTTTTGATCAAAAGCCGTCCCGCTTTGCGGGACGGCTTTTGTATTTACGGATTTTGTTGTAGAGTAAGAAAAATCCATACTTATGAAAGTAGAAGAAACCCACATGGGTCATACGTACCGCTTTAGGACAAGAGAGGAAGAACAGGAGGCATTGTTGGAAATAGAAAAAATCATCTCGCCGTATAATCTGTCTGTAGAAATGCCACCTCAAAATATACTCTCCAGAGGCGTGCAGGGCGATGAACCGACTTATACGCGCGTCGTCATATTGAAAGGAAAACACCCCGGCAATGACATTTTGAGCCAGATTTCGACAAAAATAACGAACGCCATTCCTATAAATCGCGTTCTATTTGATTTCAATCCTTAATTCCCTTGCCAGAGAGCAAGGGTTTTATTTTTATAAAATAAAACCCCCGTGCTTGCGGGGATTTTGCATTGAAATACCTAAATTCCTTGCAAATAATTTTCTACGACTTTATGCTCAATCGGTTTCGGCACATATTTTAATGCCCACCTTTTCTCGGTATTATTTCTAAAATCATGCAACAGTAATATTTCCAACTTCTTTTTCTCAAGTTCCGGGTCCCCGATTACATTAATTGCTTTGATGAAATCAAAATCACCAAAATGCTTCCTGATAAATGGCTTGTCTGTAGCAATAAATCTTTCCGCAGTCCGGACAAGCACAAAAGTCTCACTAACGATATATGTCTCGATTACTAAGAGCGGTTGCTGCTTTATGATTTCCGTTTTGATGATCTCTGCCTTCTCGCCCCAATTTGCATCAGCTGGGTAAAAAACATTGAAAGTCTTGTATTTCCAATCACCGGAGAGCCCACCGGTCTTCATTTCCTCGACCAGTTTAATCTGGATTTTGTTTTGCATTTTTTTATTTATTTTTTGTGAAAAGAACAATTTCATTTTCAAATCACGAATTGCTTCACGATCTGAATGATGAGGGCGAGAGAATTTTTCTCTCGCCCAATTTTGTAATCAGACAAATGCTTTTTCAGAACCAGCGTTCTAGGCATCTTGCTTACCTTCTCGGTACTTGGCACGCTGAAATAATGCGCGTACGAACATGCTTTATCCACATTCGTCTAAGGCGTTTGTCAGGCCTCAAGAATTCGAGATAAAAAGACAGGCTTCAAAGACTTCCACGGTGTGCCCGTGGTGTGTCCGTATAGGATTTGCGTCTCCACCCGTCTTTTCGGGGAAACTTTCAACCGTCGGCCGACGACGGCGTACTTGTTCAAAATGCATATGGCGCGACAAGAAATTTTTCGGCTCTCTTTTCGCACAGACACGCTTGCACGCCCCTGTATACCATATGCATAAACCTTGCTTTGCTAATTTAAAGAACAAAGTCATTTTGAAAACTCGAATTGCTTCAAGTCCTCAAAAATTTGGACGATTTTGTTAAGGCTCGTCCGTTTTCCTTGAGATCGTTCACCTCATCTTGTTCCCCATCGGAGTCATAATTATTTTTCTTTCAAAGAATAATTGACCCTTCGAAAATTTCTTCTTCTCGCTTCCATCGTAGAGAAAGCCGTTTTTTGCCAAAAGCTTGTTGGCGGCTTCGAGCAGATTAATTTTGCTTTCTTTTTGTTTTTGCATAATTTTTATTGATTTTTGTGAAAAGAACAATCCTCTACAGAATTTCCATTTAAAAAATGAAAATCCTGATAAAGCGGAGAAGGCGAACCTTCTCCGAAATCTTCAGCTCTCGCTGCAATAGCTCTTCTCGCTTTCGATAATCACCATAATGTCGAGACGCTGGTTGAAATCAATGAATTCAAGCCAAGCCTTCACGACACCACAGTATCGAATCGTGTCTGAAAAAGCGTCTGCTTCGGGCGTAATCATGATTACTGTCCGAGCGGGACTGTCCCAATCATTTCCTCCACAACCTATTTCCGCATAAACATCGCGGTAAATTTTGTAGAGGGTGTCGGTGAGAGAAGCGTCGTAGCTGGTGCTGACACTGTATGTTAACGACTTTGCGTGTCGCAAGCTTTCTTTGCTCGAAGCTTGATAGAGCACCCGAAGGGTGATGTTTTCACTCATTTGTGAATGTTTTGGTTAATTTTTGTTGAAAAAACAATTACAAAATGAGAAAAAACTATATTGATATGATGTAAAGAGCAAAAAAGAAAACTTTCCCCTGTCGCCAGAGAGGCATCGCGTCCAACCGCGAAGGTTTTGCACCTGCCGTTTCTTTCGGTCAGACTATCGCTTAAGCGATATCGGTCTCTTTTTGAAACCGCAAACTGAATCTTTAGAGAAACTTCGGAAAAATTTCCGATCTTTCCTAAAGCTATCAAGGAATACCGATATGGCTAGTCATGTCACAAGATAGACGACAGTCTTATCCTGTTAGAATCGCCCAAGAGATACTCCTGTATCATCTTATTGCGCACGCATTGGAGCAAGCACAAGACACAATATTCGCTTCTTACCTAACAGCCAGACGGTCTACTGGCGAGGATTTTCACTCTCAAGAGGGTATTACCGGAACCCAGTGGCAACTCTAGAGTTCTGGTGATCCCCTCTCGAAAATCAGAAAGCTGTTTGAGGAAGATGAACATGTGAATATTCCTGCAGTCTCCACATAAAATTATTTTGTGAGTGCGGGGAGTTCACATGTTTGTCTTGCCTCTTTCAACGTTCTTGGGGAGAGTATAGCAAATTCAAAACAATTTGTCAAGTATCTTTGTCATATTTTATTAAAATAGAGATAAAAGTCTTATAATATAATCTATCTATAGTCTAATTTGTTAAACTTTTTGACACAAAAAGTGCTTATTTTATAAATAAATGTATAATTCTGTCTAAAAAACTTGACAAAAATCACTGAATTTGCTAGACTTAAGGAAATTCTTAACAAAAAACAAAATCATGAAAAATGGGAGATTGAATCCTGTGTCTGAATGTGAAGCGGTTTTACGCTTTTCTCTTGTCGTTTCCACTGCCCGAATTTATCAAAAAAGGCAGTGAGTGATCCTGTTTCGCCAAGCAATTAACGCTTTGGCTCAAACAGAATGTTTTAACTGGATGCAACTACCAACAAAATTGCAAGCGTATCCAGAAAAACAAGCGTAAGAGTTTTCACATTTTAAACACCCATTAACTTCTATGATTGATTAACATCTTTTCGGGGCGTATCGGAGAACAATCTTCTAAAAAAGATTGCGGTACGCCCCGCCACTTGGTGGTTTTCAATCTCGGTTTGGGTAAAGACATTAAACAAACGTCGCGCAAAAGGAATTTCCTTTGCGCGACTTTTTTTGTTAAACAGTTATATATTATTCGCCACTCTCTTCTTTTTTTGCGCCTAAAATTGCAAGTTTGAACAGCGTGCGCAGAGTGTCAGCTACATCTTTGCTTTTTATTACCGTCGCAGAAAGATTTTTCCCTAAAGTGTGTATGCGCACTCGATCCGCGTAGATCCCGATATCAGCCGTAACCGGATATTTGTCTCCATCTATCCTGTGGCGCTCCGACATTTCATCTTGCGGAAGCATTTCTTCTTTTGTCGTATATATTGATTTTGATTTTACTGTCTTCTTGAGACGCAATCCTCTGGCGTCATTTATTTCTTTGTTACTGAATATCTCCCGTATCCTGTCTCTTGGATATATAAGATAGGCAGTATCATCGTTGTCGTCGGCTTGAAAATATTCTTCGATGGATTTCAATATTCCTTCCCTTCCTTCTTCCGTCTTGATGATCGGCTTTTCCCCAGTCGCAAGTGAAATACTGCGAAGCCTTGGCACAACTTCGTGCAAGAGCTTTTCCTGTTCTTCAAGTTTGTTCAATTGTGAATGGATATATGTCTCCAATCTTTCCGGTGGTTCTGCGTGAAAACGAGTTTTTTTGCCATCCGTTAACTCTGTCACAAGCCCTTTTTCTTTTAGAGATTCAAGGACTGGATAAATTGTCGTTCTGTTTATGCTTGTTTTTTGGGCAATATCCAATACGCTTGCCGACTCGACAGAAAGCAGTTTTTTATATGTGAGTATTTCCTTTTCAGAAAGCCCTATGCCAGAGAGGAATTTTTCTATCATAAATGTATATTACCACATAAAAACCCTGAAATTGTTTTTTTTGTTTGCATACTATAAACGCACGACCGTGTGTTTATAGTATGCAAAAAGAAAATCCCTGCAGTGTGCGGGGATTTTTGTATTTTTTAATTCATGGCGTCATCATGTCGCCGCCATATTCGGATTCAGAAAAATCGAATTCTTCTTCTCGTGGCTCATCTTCAATGATATTGATATATATCCTCTCAATACCAAACTCCTTCGAAAGAAGAGTGGCGAGCGGATTTAGGATTTTATTGGCTTCCTTTCTTCCGTAAGCTCTAAAATGCCACGAATTTTCGTCATTTTTCTCTTTAAAAAAAAGAACTCCGATAAATTTACTCCTCGGTTCTTGGGTCCAAGGAAAAATCCATAAAAATTTTCTTTTCTTCGGCTTTTCTTCGGGGTCTTTGTACAGAATTCCGAAACAGTGTGTCCAACGATCGTCAATTTTGGTTTCGATTTCGATTTTAACTCCCCATTCCGTAGCAATCGCAAAACCTTGTTTTCGAATGAAATCTGCCACCCTTTTGCTAAGCGGTTCGGTAATAATGATTCGAGAATCGGCTGTATTTGTTTCTGTATTCATTGCTATTAAATTTTATTTGTATACAACACTACTCCTTTAATTATTTTTGTCAAACTAAAAAATCTCCCGCGCATGCAGGAGATTTTGGTTTTTCACTAACTAACTACGGATACCATGTCCGATGCTGTTCGAAGACATGTTCGCCTTCCCAGTCCGGCATAGCTATGCCCCACTTCACATCCATTGGGATTTCTACAATTACAAGTTTGGTATCTCGAAACGGATCTTTAAGCTTCATTTTCCTTTGGTCGACATTTTCCACGAGCTTGATCAAATGCTTGCTGTCCCTTCCGATTTTTAGATCAGCACACCCGATTTCGTCATTAAAATATTTAATCGCATCTCTTAAGGCCTTGGAATGATAACCATACGATTTCAACTCAAGAAGCGCAAATTTGTTCAAAAGTATGCCGGTGTGAGTCTTGTTTACGACGATTTTTCGCATTTTTATTTTTTTCATTTTCTCAATTTTGCCTAAAGGATAACAAAGAATAAAACTTTTGTCAAATCTACCCGCTATTGCCTTTAAAAATAGGGCTCTATATAATAGCGGAAGCTTAAAAGCGAGAGCTTTTGGCTCATGAGTCATTATCAGATTAAGGGGCGAAACGGATTTGGTATACACATTTCCGCAAGCTCACTAACCAACCTATGAACAAGCAAGCACTTGCAGAATGGGTTCATCAGAAGATCGGCGGCACGAAAGTCGCTGCCGAGGAAGTCGTGGACGGCTTGATCGATGCGATCATCGGCACCTTGAAGAAGGGCGACGAAGTATCGATCGCGGGACTCGGCATCTTTTCTGTGAAGCAGCGCGCAGCTCGAACGGCCCGCAATCCGAAAACAGGAGCGGCGGTTCAGGTTCCGGCGACGAAAGTCCCGAAATTCCGCGCAGCGAAGGCATTCAAGGACGCGGTGAAGTAATTGCTCACTCGCCCAGCCAACAAGAAACTCCGGCCCTATCAGCCGGATTTTTCTTTTGCGGATTGTTTAAAATGGGTTTTTTTGCTAGTATTTTCTGGTCGGAAAATATTGCGGGATTAGTTAAATGGTATAACATCAGTTTTCCAAACTGAGATCAGGAGTCCGATTCTCCTATCCCGCACCGGGCATAATCGGGCTGTAGTATACCGGTAGTACGCGTCCATGGGGTGGATGTAGACCGAGTTCGATTCTCGGCAGCCCGACATGATAAGTGCACTTTGTGCGATTATCATAGGAGCTGCAGCGAGCAGATCATTGGCTCGACAGCGTCATCTGCGAATCAAAAGAAGATCGGGGTGTAGTACACCGGTAGTATGCACGATTCGGGTTCGTGAGAACCGAGTTCGATTCTCGGCACCCCGACAAAAAAGAAAGTCGCCCTACGAAGGGCGACTTTCTTTTTTGTCGGGGTGAGCGAGCAAACTGCTTTGCTCGCGTTCGAGAATCGAAGAACTTTCCATTATTTGTGGGGAGTATTCTCCGAACAAATTGAAAATGTGTACTGAATCTGTAAGATTCGATTCTCGACTTCCAGCCCTCTTTGCTTCGCACCGCGGGAGTCTCCCAGACTTCCGATTCATTTCTCTGTCGGGGTGCAGGGATTCGAACCCTGAGTCGCCTGTTCCCAAAACAGGAATGTTAGCCGTTACACCACACCCCGATCCCAAAACAAGCCTACCCTGTATGAAGTGCACATTTGGCACTTTCGTACTGAGATATACTGCGAAGACATACTACTGATGCCTGTCCCGTAGCAAGCTACTGCTTTGCTTCGGTGTACTACACCCCGAAATTCACTAAAATAGTTACAGCATTTCGATGATAGCATAAAAAATCGGAGATTCAACGCCGAAAATCGTCCGCCTCGCGATTGACAAACATCCCGTCTGCGGTTAGTCTTTATGAAAAACGAGTGCATGAGAACATCAACATTTACCCGAGAAGGCGTTTGGCACGATTACATAGAGCCGGAAAGCGAGATAAATCCAAGAAGCAGCGAACTGGAATACTTCATAACACTTGGAAAATTCCAAGCGGTTTTTGAAAAAGTCTATTTTTATCGGAGCGATCCACCGACAATGAAAGAAGGAAAGATATTCAATGCGAATCTTTCTTTGGTGCAATTGAGCAAAGCGAGCAGCAAAAAACATCGTGTTCTTGCGAGACCGCTTGGCGAAAAGCACAAAAGACTCCTCTTTATCGAAGAAGCCGAATGTATTGATTTGGGAAAAGGTGCATCAAAAATTTATTCATTCGGAAAAAGTTTTCTTTTGGCTCTCGAGCCCTGCGCGGAGATATATATTACGCTCGATGACAAATCGAGGAAAAGGATTTTGATAGAGCCGATAGAAATAGAGAAAGAAATGGAAGAATAGTATCCGAACCGTTTCGCAAGCGCGATGCGGTTTTTTTTCTTGCGCTTCGCGCACTCGATGCGAATGAACACAATGCGAATACATGCGAACGAATACTACGAATGGGAATCAGCTTTCAGCTTCTTGCTGTCTGCTTTTAGCTTTGAATCAGAAGCTGGAAGCCCGTCCGAACGGATTCATCCGGGCGGGCAAAAAGCAAACAGCTGAAAGCTTTTTTTGTTCCATGTTCCATGATTCATGTTCTATGTTCTACGTCCTACCCTATCTCCCTCCTAAAAGATATTTTCTTGGATTTTCTCCGAGATCGATGAACGAATCAGTCTGTTCTTTCAATTTCATCGAAGTGGATTTTCCAAAAGACATGACTTCCACCTGTGTGTGGCCTTGGAGATATTCCACGAGCGGAACAAAGTCGCCGTCGCCGGAGACGATCACGACCGCGTCCAATTTCGGCGCCATGGTCACCGCGTCGACGGCGAGCCCGACATCCCAGTCGGCTTTTTTCGCTCCGCTCGCAAAAACTTGCAAGTCTTTCGTCTTCGTCTCGATACCCATCTTGTTGAGCGCTTCGAAAAAAGCTTTCTCGTCGCCGGCTTCAGAGGTGATCACATACGCGATTGCGCGCACCAAGCGCCGTCCGGCAACGGCTTCTTTCAGGATCGCGCCGAAATTGACCCGCGCGTTGTAGAGATTGCGCGCGGAATGATACAGATTCTGCGTGTCGATGAAAATCCCGACCCGCTGTTCTTTGTGTTTGATAATACTCATAGGTGTATGTAAAAATTAAAATCTAATAATTGTTAAAATCTAAACTACCACTTCCCGCCCCGTACCAAAGTTTTGTGCGCTTAGACAAAACTTTTGGTTCTGGGGTGTTTGATAATACTCATATAGAAAGTAGAAAATAGTTAGTAGTAAGTAAAAAATTATTCAGCTTATTGCTTTCAGCTACCTGCTTCCAGCTTTTAATTGAAACCAGTTTTAAAAGCTAACAGCAAAAAGCAGGCAGCTGGAAGCTTGTGTTCTCCGTTTCAATTCTAACACAAAAGCGCCCCGACCGAAGGTCGGGGCGCTTTTGGTCTTACTTCGCTTCCAGAGTCTTCATGATCTTTTCATATCGCGGCTTGTTCGTCTTCTCGAGATGCTTCAAATGCGTGCGGCGATCGGCCACCATCTTCAAGAGCCCGCGGCGGGAATGGTTGTCTTTCTTGTGCTTTTTGAGGTGCAGGGCGAGTTCGTCGATCTTAGCCGAAAGGACGGCAACTTGGACTTCCGGAGAGCCGGTGTCCTTGTCGTGCGTCTGGCTTTTCTTGATAATCCCCTGCTTTTTCTTAGTCTTTAACATGGGTAGCATAGTAGCATATATTGGCGGGAAATGCAATAAATTAGCTGTCAGCTTATTGCTGTTTGCTTCCAGCTTTTCAAGCAGAAAACAAACTCAAATTTAAAAGCTAACAGCAGGCAGCTGGAAGCAGACAGCTTATGTCCTCTGCTCCCTTTTGAGTTATAATCATTGTGCGACTATCTTTCCGATGAAAAACGAAATTGAAAAACTGAAACGCGAGTTTTTGGAATATATGGAAATCGAGCGCGGCGCGAGCCTAAAGACGATCGGCAATTACGATCGCTATCTCGCGCGCTTTTTTGATTTTGCAAAAATAACATCGGCGAGCGAGATTTCCGACGACAACATCCGCGAATTCCGCCTCTATCTGAATCGCCAGAGCGGCGTGAAGATCCGCGGACAATCGAGCGCAACGATGAAAAAGAATACGCAGAATTATTACCTGATCGCGCTCCGCCGATTCCTCAAATATCTTATGAAGCGCGGCATCACGGCGATTTCGCCCGACAGAATCGAGCTCGCGAAGATGAAAGAGCGGTCTCTCGATCTCATTTCCGTCTCCGAGCTCGGCCGGCTCCTTTCCGCACCGGAAGGGAGTGAGATAAAAGCGCTCCGCGACCGCGCGATCTTGGAGTTGTTCTTCTCGACCGGCCTCCGCCTTTCCGAGCTCTGCTCGCTCAACCGCGACCTCGATCTCTCGAAAGACGAATTTTCCATCCGCGGAAAAGGCGAAAAAGTCCGCGTAGTTTTCTTGTCGGAATCCGCGAAAAAATCGATCCGCGAATATCTAAAAAAACGCACGGACATGGAGGAGCCGTTGTTCATAAATAATTCGCACAATATGTCAAAAGTCAAAGGTCAAATGTCAAATGCTTCAATCCGA